>AP028876.1:2855694-3172993 GCA_036323355.1 Gottschalkiaceae bacterium SANA
TTGACATGTGTAGGAAAGCCGGCGCCTCCGGCGCCGACAATCCCCGCATCTTGAACTAGTTGAATCCAGTCATTCTTCATGATTGACTCCTATCGGATGGCAAAGCCATCAACCAAAACACATCGTCGTTTCCGCGTAAAGGCACTGGCACTCGTCAAGCCTTCACCCGTTGGACCCGCAATGGTAAATGTGGTGTAGCCTTCTCCGCCAACGCCAATTCCCGCATAGGAAGGTCCATTTTTCACGAAGATGGTCGTCTGGATCACCCGTGCAAATTCCGTTAAGGTATCAATGTTCTTTGAGTGAATCATGGCAGTATGGCGAAGACCACGCTCCAATTTCACCCCAAGCTTCATCGCTTCCCCTACATCACCTACTCGAATAATCGGCAGAATCGGCATCATCAATTCCTCTTCTGCAAAGACATGGTTGCCAGGCGTTTCGCAGATAATCGCTCGAATCTCTTCGCCCGCGTCAATTCCGATTGCCTTAAGAATAACATGCGCATCTTTTCCGATAAAGGCCTTGTTTGGCGCTCCCGTTTCGGTCACCACTAGATCACGCAAGCGTGTGATCGTTTCACGATCTTCAAGTAAATACGCACCATGTTTTTGCATTTGGAAAATCAGATAATCCGCAACTTGATCCACCACAATGCATTCCTTTTCAGCAATGCATGGCAGGTTGTTGTCAAAACTGCAGCCATCAATAATGTCCTTGGCGGCTTTCTCAATATCCGCAGTTTCATCGACAATTACCGGTGGATTTCCAGCTCCTGCGCCAATTGCCTTTTTCCCTGAGGAAAGTACAGCTTTAACAACGCCAGGTCCACCCGTTGCACAAAGCATAGAAACAAGCGGATGTTTCATCATTCGACCGACAGCTTCCATACTCGGTTCTGCCACCGTAACAACCAGATTTTCGGGAGCCCCAATTTTAATCAAAGCTTCGTTGATCCAGACAACAGTATCGATACTGATGCTTTTTGCACCAGGATGCGGACTAAATACAACAGCATTGCCAGCTGCCAACATACCAATGCTGTTACACATAATCGTTTCCGTTGGATTTGTCGATGGGGTAATTGCACCGATCACGCCAAAGGGAGCAAACTCCAAAAGGGTTAATCCGCGATCCCCAGTAAAAACGCCGGATTGCAGATCTTCCACCCCCGGTGTCTTGTCCAATACCAATTGATTTTTAATCACTTTCTGCGCATAGTTGCCCATACCTGTTTCTTCTACAACCCTGCGAGCCATCTCTTCAACCTTGTCTTGCAGATACGCTTTAATCGCATCGATAAATTTCTGTCGGTCTGCCAAGGTATATTCAAAGTAGGCTTTTTGGGCCTTGTATGCCGCTTCCACAGCCTCGTCCATACTCTGGAAAATTCCTGGTCGATCAATTGGATTGCTGATTTGATCGGGTGCCTGATCCAATTGTTGAATGACCATTTTTGTGATTTGTTCAATCTCTTTTAATGTTGGTTCCATCATTTGTGCTCCTTTCCCCCACGATACGCGAAAGCGCTGTTTTTGCAATCGCTATGTCCTCTTCTACGGTTCCACCGCTGACACCCAAGGCGCCGATCACGCGCTCATTGTGAAAGATCGGAATACCGCCTCCGAAGAGAACCAATTTCCCTGGGTGAGTGTTTTCAATTCCGTATAACATTGCGCCAGGTTGTGCCAGTTCGCCTACCGTTTCAGTCGGTAGACGAAGGGCTGCAGCCGTAAACGCCTTACCACGTGCAATGGCAATGCTAGCCAAAAGGGCTTGATCCATGCGCGCCTCTGCAACTGGGTTTCCACCTTCATCGCAGACAGATAAAACAAATTCTACTGGTGTCTCTCCAGCCGCTTCAATTCCGGCGGCAATGATCTCTTGGGCAAATGCCAGGGTCATTTTTTCCGGTACCCAAAGTCCAGCAGCAAGAGCCTTTGCAGCAATCGATTCAATCTGATCCCATTGATCCACCATCCTAGCCAAGGTAAAACAATAATCCGAGACTCGGTTAAAGTATTGCAAAAGAATAGGACGAATCGTTTGCTGGTCCGACAGAGCAATCAACCGTCGCTCACATCTGCGTAAAATCGTTCGCGCCTGATGAAGGTAGGCTGATGAAAGATTTTCACCAGGATGCACAAATGCCCGAAGGGGTGCCAAGTATCGATCATACTCGTCAATCCAACCTTCCAGCCGTTTCACATCTTTATCTTCAACTTTTTGAATCAGCCGATTTCTCCCCTTTTCATCACTGGCAACTTCCGCGCCCGCTAAAAAAAGATCTTCTTGAATGGCATCCAACTGCGCTTTCATCGATACTTGTGAAATCGATGCCTTTGCAATTCCTAAAACCGAACTGCCTTCATCGATTGTCCCATAGGTTTCAACCAATAAATCTGCCTTTCCGATCCGAGAACCGCCAAACAAACCCGTAGAACCAGCGTCTCCGGTTTTCGTATACACTTTTGACATATCATCACCTACCGTATACTTTGACTTCATCCACGATGGCGACAACCGCATAATCAACGGGAGCCCCTTCTTGAATGGAAATTTTTCGTGCCGCAGAACCTCTGCAGGCCAAAACAACCTCACCATTGCCTGCCCCGATATTATCGATTGCGACAACCGTTTCTCCCTTTGGATCCCCTTCCGGGGTGAGCGGTGTCAGGATTAAAAACTTTTCTCCCACCAAGAGTTCATTCTTCGTTGTTGCAACAACATTTCCAATCACTTTTGCCAGGATCATTTCATCCCTCCATCCACCCAAATCCATGGGATTTGGTGTTTTTTTATTTCCTCTTCCGCCAAGGCGGTAAGGATCGATCCCTTGGGAATCTGTATTTGTTCTGTACCAGACAAATACGGAATGACATCTCCCCGGCTAATCACTCGCTTATCAATCCGTGCAATTCGACACAACTCTGGCAAAGCTTCCACATGATCCGGTTGAGCCGTCACATAAGCTTGCTTGGGATTTGCCGATTTTGCAAAAATAAGATCACGATAAAGCTCATCGCTTTTGCACCAACGAACCCCAAACGATTCCAGGGTATTGAATACACGTCGACTCATTTCCTTCATGGCTGCAGGCGCTTTTTCCCGCAAAGAAAAATCACAGGCATCCCGTGCAACCCAGACTTCCTTGCCTTGCGACAAGGCTGAACCGATCAAATAGCTTGCCGGAGTATCCCATATCATTTTTGCGATCTTGCTTGCAGTCGTGACTGTCATCACAGGCACTAGAATTCGATTGTGTTCCATGGCAAAAGGCTTGACGGATTTAAAGTTGTTGTCCATGGATTCAGCACCATCCGGCAGTAAATCCAAGGTTCCAATCTGTCGTGCAGCTTCCGTTACAACGATTTCCGTCTTCCACCCGCCGCGCTTCAAATTTTCAGCTGCGCGAATACCGGCAGCTCGTCCCATGGTACCACCTGTATAAAGCAAAAGTGCCTCTTTTTCCGACACGTCTTTCTGATCGATGCGCACCAGCACTTCTTCTACGATCCGATCGATCAACGTTTCTGTCATGGCGCCACCTCCTCCTTCATCCCCCAAGCAATTCCAATGGGTGTTACAAGCAAGGGGAATTTTGGTTTGATTACTGGAATTCCCAGTATCTTTTCAAAATCTTTTTCGAAATCTTCGAAAGTAGCAGCTCCGCCAACCACATAGACTTCCGACACACCCTGTCCTTCAATGGCTCTCTTAACAATGGTTGCCATCTTCTCAACAACAGGTCGTACCAAGGGATACAATTCCATCTCCTGTTGGCCGCTACGCTTTCGCACTTCCGCCTCTTCAAAAGAGATACCGTAATTACCGGCAATCACCAAACTCATGTGGGTGCCGCCAGTGGGTTCATCTTCCACCGCGACCACCTTCCCATCATGAAGAATACTAATTCCAGTCGTCCCGCCGCCAACATCAACGACCGCACCTTCGGTGATTCCCAAAACAACAGCTGCCGCAGTTGGTTCATCCAATACCTGCGTCACCTCAAATCCCGCAGATTCTACCACATTGGTGATTGCACGGGTGTCTCCTGGGGCAATTCCAGGCGGTATTGCTGTTGCAGCTTCCAACAATTCTCTTCCTAATTGACGCTCCACCTCTGCTTTTAATCGCTTCACAATGCCTACTGCGCCAATATAATCGACGACGATTCCATCTTTCACAACTGAAGCTGCTTCCGCTGCCCCTGCAATGGGAAGATTGTTTTCATCGACTACGGTAATTACAATATTTGCGGTTCCCAAGTCGACTCCAACCTTGATTTTTTTTGGCGCTTCTTTTTCATCCTCCGATTCAATTAATTCATGAAAGGAAGTCAAATATTCATTAATCCGCGTTAAATCCATCGGTTTCATCCTCTTTTTATAATCTTCACGTACGATCCAGTCGTTAGTGAGAATCCATTCGCTTCATCAACGTCTACATGCATCTCCATGGCAAAATTCGGCGATACGCGCAAAAGCACGTGATCCATTTGACCACCGCGATCTCCAGGCACAGCCACAGAGACAATCTCACGATCAATAAAACCGTGACGATCTGCATATTCCTTCGGCATATGAACATGCCGAAGTGCCGCAATAGCCCCCTGTGGAATCTGAACAGAACCAGCAGGACCCACCAAGGTCAATCCTGGTGATGCATCTAAAACTCCAGACTCCCGTACAGGCGGTTTCACGCCAATGCGAAATCCATCCGTGACCGAAAGTTCCAATTGTGTCGCGCTTCTAAGGGGGCCAAGAATCCGAACCTTATCGAATCGTCCTTTAGGTCCCTCTACCGCGATACATTCTTTCGCCGCATATTGCCCAGGCTGCTTCAAGTCTTTCAGTTTTGTTAATGTCGCTCCACGCCCAAAAAGCTGAAAAAAGTCCGCTTGACTGAGATGGATGTGGTGGTTGGAAACTCCAACCTCCACATATCCCAGTTCATTCATGACTCGATCCACGCATTCTTTGACGAAAGCTTCTTCTCTCGTCATCGTTTACCCTACTTTCCTTTTGGTAATATTTGTTCCGTATCCGCATGCGGACGAGGAATAACGTGTACAGATACCACTTTTCCTACACGCTCAGCTGCTGCACTTCCTGCATCGACTGCGGCCTTTACAGCACCTACATCACCGCGAACCATCACAGTTACCAGTCCGGAACCTATTTTTTCGTATCCCATCAATTGGACATTTGCCGCTTTTGTCATTGCATCGGCTGCTTCAATCGCTCCAACTAATCCTTGTGTTTCAACCATACCTAATGCTTCACCCATGATTACACTTCCTCTCCATAATGTATGCAAATTTTACGTGGATCACCTTTTTTTCTCGAACAAGCAGGATCCTTGCAGAGGTTACAACTTGCTTCCGTTACCGGTCCCTTATTGTCCTGCAGATCTTCAGCTTCCGCCTTCATCGCGGCTGCTAAATCCAACTTCCCTTTTTTTGGCTTTTCCGGTTTTGATTTCTTCTTCGACTTTTCAACCACTTCTGCTTGAATCATCGCTTCCGGTTTTTCAGCCGGTTCCTGCTTCTCAGCAGGTTCCGCAATTGCCTCCGGTTTGCCTTCAGGTGTTTTTTCTACTTCAGATTTCTTTTGGCCCTTTGACGCCTTTTTCCCTTTTTTCTTCGGGAAATCTTCGCCAACGGTATCTGGCGAAAATATCAACTGGTCAATCGCTTTTGATGGTCGTGCAATTACCTTTACACTAACCACTTGGTTGACCCGCTCCGCTGCTGCTTTTGCCGAATTAACCGCAGCCTTTACAGCCCCAACATCTCCAGCAATCTTCACGGTTACCATACCAAATCCTTTACTTAATTCGATCCCAATCAGTTTGACGTTGGCAGATTTCACTGCCGCATCCGCTGCCTCAACAGCGGCGGCCATTCCTATGGTTTCGATGAGTCCTAGCGATTTTTTCAGAAGGATCCCCTCCTTTCTCATTCATCACGCAAGGGCATGCGCTTCACTAGCCTTGCACTGTTGTTGCCAAAAACTCTAGCCCGCTCATCCGAACTTCGTTTTGCAAGTTGCATATAGGGACTAAGTCTTTCCAGTTTTTTGTGATGGAGGGCAAAATTCCCCTCCCTATCCATTCCAATTCCCACTTCCAATTTTGACCGTTCCGCCGCTTCGTAAGCCATGGCTTCAACCGATGTATTATCCGTTTCCGTTATCGATACCGGTACCTGTTCTTCTTCAATACCATAAAGGACCTGCATCAGACTCGAATGATGCGCGTTGCCCCGCGCAACCAATACTTCAATTCTCGGTCGATTATCCATGACGTTCTTCCTCCTTAGCGAGGATCAATCCTGTTGCTACCGCATTCCGTGGTCCTTCCGTACCTCGAATATTGCCGCGTCCCGCTACCACGCCGAATTTCGACAAAGCATCCGTTACCAATTGCGGCACTTCAAAGTCAAGAGCCGATCCGCCTACAAGTACCACATATTCGATATCCCGTAGATTTCCCGTTAAACTCACAGATTTTAAGGCGCGAAGCGCGTTTACAACAAATACCTTTCGTTTGGCGTCCCGTCGAACCTCCCGGATCCTTTCCATAGAAAGATCTCCAGGCAAAGGCAGCATCATGCCATCTTTCAAAATTGCCACTCGAGCATAAACTTTGGGATCGATAGGTTTGTCAAAGAATTGTACACTCCCTCCTTCATGTCGGATATGAAAGAGACTTTCCCCCTTTGCCAATGGATATTTTTTTATATCCTCGGCAAGTTCAGGGCCTTCAAGTCCCAATTCCGTTTGAATCAAGAGGGTTACCATATTCCCGGCACCCGCCAAGTGAATCGACTGAATCTCCCCGTCCCGATTGATAATCGAGGCGTCGGTGGAACCTGCCCCCATATCCAAAATCGCCAATGGCGCCTTGGTTCCAGGGGTTGTTAGAGCACCACGAATTGCCATGTCGGCTTCTACACCGCCTACGGCTACGGGAATATTCAAATCACCGCTTAATGCATCCGCAATGGTCTGCATCTGCAAGCGGTCCGCTTTCACCATGGCCGCCACGCCTACAGCGTTCTCCATGGCAAATTCTCCAGCCAATCCACCTTTCACCGCTTGCGGCACAAAGGTATCAACAGCCAATAAATCTTGAATCTGAATTTTTGTAGCGACTTGACCCGTCAAATTTGCCATAACTTGGCGAACCCGTTCCAGCATGCCACCGGCATTGGTGCCCGGCTCTCCCTTAATATCTGTAATCGGCATACAATTGCTCACGCAAGTCATCATCTCTTCTGCGCCCGCTTCCACATCTACTTCAGATCGTTTCGTTTGTCCAATAATTCGAATTTTTCCAGCTGGAATATGCTTTGCCCGCACATCGCCTGCCGGCGTTTTAATGACCACAGCCGAACGATTGCCGATCAATGCCCGTGCGATGGGTACGATCGACTTGGTTTCTTCCGCAGTTAATCCGAATACCGTCGCAATCCCATAGGGATTGGAAAGGACTTCAATTACATTCCCCGGTCCAGCCACCTCAACAGATGTCAACATCCGCTGTGGAATTTTCTCGAAAAGTGTAACCTCATCAATAATTGGCATCTTTACATCTAATCGATTATGAATCAGCACTGCGTCATCATATTGTGCAATCACACCTTGAACCTGATAGCCATTGGCTGTCAATTTATTAATTTCTCTGGCTGCATCGTCAAAATCAATACCACGGTCCACCAAAGCAATAATTGGCTGGTCACGATCACTCGGTCCAATCTCCCGCAAGGGAATGGAAATGCCCACACCAACACCGATCCCACCTGGGGTCGATGGATTATGACCAATCATAGTTGATTCGGTTATAATCGTTTCCGTAATGGTTTCCATGGCAACATCACCAATAACAGGTGCTGCCTCATTAATACGAATCTCAGAAATCGAAGTAACAGGAATGTTGGCTTGGTTTGCTGCCATCTTTAAAGAGGAGTAAACGCCCCGCAAATTATCCTTGGTCCCCTTGATCCCCGTGGTTTTCACAATACCGGTCGCCTCAAATGTAAGAGCCTTGCCCTCGCTCTTTGCGAGGGCCGTTTCAGTTGTCGCATTTCCAATATCGATTCCAGCAATCCATGTCATGAGATTGCCTCCTTTGCTTAAACTCGCAGTCGTCCCCGTTGCTCATACAATTCTGCAGCTTCACGAATAAACGCTCCGTTGATTTTTGCACTATATTGATTTTCCAATTCATCTGCAATCGCAATCATTTCGCCCTTTGTTGATCGATACGGACGAAGTGCATTATAAATTTCCAACAAACGATCATCGGGAACCGCAATCAGTTCTGCTGCTCGTCGAAGGTTGCGTGCAAAGGCGTCCCGACCAACAGATTCAGCAATCTGCGCTTGCATTTCAAGCGTTTCCGGTCTGATTTTACAATCATCCGCTGTAACCGATCCATTCATTACACCTTCCAGGGTAATCTCGTTTAAAGATTTTCCTGTTGGCGATTTAATTTGGTCTTGTCTGCGTTCACTCAATGGATAATCTCGATCAGCTGTCGCAACATTACCCTTAGCCACTGGGGCTGATGGTGCGTCGCCGCTCATCTGCTTCATCACTTCTTGAACGATGCTCTCTAACATATCTTTTTGATTCATCATTACACCCCCTACGAAAACTTCACATCAAGTGTTACGGGCTTTGCGTGTGGTACCACATGCTCCGTTTCCTTGATATGCAACAAAGCTGCGATCGCCTGGTACTTTGGTCGTGCCATCTGATCGTTCATTGTTGGCACTGGTGCTGGAGATTCGCCTTTGGCGTATTTCGCAGCATTTTTGCCAATTGCACGGAACACCGTCGCAGTCAACAATGGCGCTTGAGGGAATAATTCCAGGTTGCTTAATTGCATCAAATCTTTTTGATGAATAACCGTGGTTCCCTTTGATTGGATACCAATACCAATACCTGAGCCGCTCAATTTCGCCGCGCGATGGGCGATCATAGCAACATCAGAGGTATGAGTAACACGAATCACTCTCGCCTTCAAACCCTCTTCTTCAATGCCCGCAATCACTTGACGAAGCACTTCACGATGTGGTATTTTAACGATCGTCGCATTTTGGAATTTGCCAAAAGCTGGTGCAACAGCGATTACTACTTCATCACTCTTTCGTCCTTCTTCAGCAATGGCGCCTTCTGTCAAAGTCAAACCGCCGGTTTCCGGAACAGGTGCTGACTTTTGAGTAACGGCATTTCCATTATTTTCGAATTGATAATTTTTCAAAACTTCTTCAATTACACTGCGTACTAGGTTCTCATTAATTGTCATCTCGATCCCCCCTTACTCAAAATCCGTCGCATCAATCGCGTTCGGAATATTCTTAATCTGATCCCATCGATCTGAGCTCATCTGGTATCCAGTGCTTGGACCCGCATAATCATTGCAATTGTTGACTGCAGAGATTACGTGGAAGTTCTCATCGATAATTGCTGAAGTATGTAGATGATCACCAGAAACGCGCATCTTCATCATATTCAACAAATCGCCTGCTACACCTTCGTATCCGCCGTTATGAAGCGCTTTAATTACATCAACACCTGTGACTTTTCTTTCCATCATCTCCTGTGCTGCTTTCAAGTCTTCAACTACATTTCTGTCCGGCATATCTTTTGAGCCGTGGGCATAAGTTGCTGCTTCCACTTCTTCATCGGTGATTTCAGTCAAGTCTAGGTTCTTAAAGACAGCCTGCAAAACTTTTGCCGCTTTATTCCGAACCTTAACGACTTCTTCTTCTGTAACGGGTTGAAGACCACCATCAACTTTTAAGTCGCGCTGAAGAACATTGTAGTCATCATAGTCATCTGCATCAAAGTTTGAACCGGCAAACATATTGTCGTAGTTCGGTGTTGCAGAATATCCAGAGAAGATAAAGTCTGTTCCAGGAATCATCTGCATCAAGGTTCTTGCTGTCCGACGAATTGGTGAGTGAGAGAAGGTTTGGTCATTGCCTGATGCAACTTCCATATCCAACATGGTTGTAATGACGTTTTCTGCCAAGACCGCACGAATTCCTGAAGGAACCGCACCCGGTACACCAATACAGCTGATGGAACCGTTTTGCAAGCCTTGTACGCCGGCTGCTTTTGTAATGAAAACACAACGAGCTTCAAGATATAACATGGATTTGCCTTCCGCATAACCCATCTGAACTTCTGAACCTGTACCTGATGTAAATCGCATTTTCAATCCGCGTGATGCATATGCAGAAGCCAAGAATGCTTTTGACCACGGCGTATCATCGCCATCGACAAATACTTGCTCGGTTCCGTATACGGATACTGTTTCCGCATAGGCAGTTAAGCCCCGCATGCCGAGTTGCAATTCAGTTGCTTCTTCAACAGCACATTGAGTTAAGACACCTGGACGTCCGACTTGAGAACCAACCAACAATGCCAAAGCATTGAAAGGTGCATATCGAACAACACCAACAGTTGTCTCATGCTCATCGAATCCACGAAGAGCCGCCTCTGCAGAGTCTGCAGCGATCTGTACGGGATGATCCTTCACATTGGTAACATGACATTGATTGGATGGCGTTTTTCTAGGTCGCATCTTTGTCAAGGCCATCATCATTTCAAGAACATTCATTTTTCCCATAACTTCCGCTGCTTTTGCAGGAGTCATGGCGATGGTGTATTTAACCATCTCACTTCGCGGTACATTAACATCAACCAACATCTTTGCCAAGTCTACAGAAGGAATTGCCATAACTTCTTCTGCTCGAGATAATTCAATCCCATACTCTGCGATAAAACTATCAATTAAGTCAAAGTCTGCCCGTTTCTTTCCATCTAATTCCACAACCTTGCCGTTTTGAATCTTAATGCTTGGTGTGGGGTCATTGGGACCATCCATGGCGATCAAGCCTACTTCTGGCCACTCTTTGATAAATCCATCCTTATTAACATCGCGTTCTGCTAGTACTTGAAAACGTTTTGATCTCTTCATCTTCTTCCTCCTTTACTGCTTAAATATATGGAGTGGTAGCGGATTCACATTTTTCACCCATCGTTTCAAGAAGCTTGACGCCTACTTCTTTCGCTGTAAGAACCGCTTGTCGAACCGCCCCTGAATCGCCTGTGATAAAAAGAATCACTTCGTTCGTAAAGCTAGTCGTTGAAGGAGATGCATAAGACAAAACTTCTACATTGGCCGCTTTAATAGCCGCATCGGCAGTAACTACACCAATGGCCGCTGGTGCACCTACGATTAATCCAAACGATTTACCCAATGGAGCATTCCAAGCTTTATTACAAGCGTAACTTGCGCGCGCTGTGTATTGAAGTTCCATATATCCCACTTCATTGCCCCAAACATCGCCAAAGGTTCTTTCAATTTCTTTTAAGGTTACTTCAACAGCACGTCTTACGTCAGATACGTCTTCTGCACCAAAAATAATCAAGTTACCATGACCCGCTCCACCTTTGGTATCACGAGGCAATTCAATAGAAATGATCTCAGTATTGGTCGCTTTTACAGCTTCATCAGCTGCCATAATATGAGGACCAGCTCCAGAACGTGCGCCAATAATACCGATAGATCGATATTTTTTGTCAAGTTTCATTGACTCCGCTAATTGATCATCTACATTAGCAATGACCAAACCGATGGTATCACCAATTTTTGATGCGCCTACAAACTCAGTCAAGTTGCAACCAATCTTCACGGGTGCAGTTTTAGGAGCTGCTTCAGGGGTTTCTGCGCCACCGAGTTTTTTCATTACTTCTTCTACCATTTTTTCCATTAATTGATCTGACATATTCTTCCTCCTATTCCCAACCTATTCTGCTTTTGGCAGGATCATTTCCACATCTGTATGGGGACGTGGAATTACGTGAACAGAAACAACTTCGCCTACACGATCAGCCGCTGCTGCACCGGCATCAGTGGCAGCCTTAACTGCACCAACATCGCCGCGAACCATCACCGTTACCAAGCCGGACCCTATCTTTTCATATCCGACCAATGTAACATTAGCTGCTTTAACCATGGCATCTGCTGCTTCCACTGCGCCGACTAGACCTTTTGTTTCTATCATGCCTAGTGCTTCTTTAACCATTACCATTCCTCCTTTTCGATTTGGCTTCTTCGCCATTCTTCTATATGCTACCAAAAAACGCTTTCCAGTCCGCCATAAGGAGAAGTTCTCTTCCTACACTTTTTGACAATTCGCCCCGACGATTTTACTCTTCTCTAGCACTTTTTTGCATATAAAAAAGACCCTCATTGAGGGTCCACCTTTTTCCGTACGCGATTGCGATATTGCGAAGGGGTTATCCCTTCAATTTTCTTAAATACCCGTGAAAAATAATTAGGCTCATTAAATCCCAATTCATAAGCGATTGCAATCAAATTTTCATCAGTATACTTGATTCGATCCTTGGCTTCTTCCATTCGACATCGTGTTAAATAGGTAGAAAAATTTTCACCAGTCTCCCGCTTAAACAATTTACTCATATAATGAGCGCTTAGATTCATATAATCCGCAACCCGCTGCAAGGATGGATTTTCCTTATAATAGCGATTGATGTAATTGACTGCGAATTCGATCTCCGTATCAAAACAGGAGATTTTTTTCTCAATGATCCAATCGAAGATCGTTTGGAGTACCGCTTCCATATACTGAATACTCGCCATTTTGTCGCGTTGATAAAAGGATGCTTCGAATCCTTCAAGACCAATCCCCTCTGTTTGAATCCCCAACTCATGCTCTTGCTGAACCAGGCTCATAAACAAACTGCGCAAATGACTTCTTTCAGACTCCCGATCCTCGTGGGCAAGCCGGCAATATTGTAAAAAAGCTTCCCTCGCCTTTTGATAATCACCCAAAACAATTTGCTGGTTCAGGGTATGAAGGACCTTTTTCAGGTTTGCCTCATAAGACAGATGATTTTCCTGCAAAGAACGTTGAATAACCTCTACCACCTCATCGGGTTTTGGCGGCTTCAAAATATAATCCTTCACGCCCAGCTTGACAGCGCGTTGCGCAAAAGCAAAATCTGCATAAGCTGTTAAAAAGACAACGGCAGGATCCCGCGTCCCGTCTAAAATCAAAGAAGCTGCTTCCAATCCATCCATAACGGGCATCTTGATATCAAGAATAATCAAATCCGGAAAATGCTCTTCATACATCTCCACGGCTTCTTTTCCATTTTTTGCTTCAAGTATTTCAACCAATCCAGGAAACTTTCTCAGAATAATCATCTTCATGGATTGGCGAACAAGGACTTCATCATCAACGATCAAAATCTTCCACATCACCTGGCTCCTTATTTTTTGGTATTTTCATGACTATGGTTGTACCCTTGTTCTCTGTGCTTTTAATCATCAAATCCGCTCCTGATCCAAATAAATGCTGCAAACGCTTATAGGTATTCCATATGCCAATTGAGTCTGTAGTCTGCCCTTTTTTCTTTTTCATCTGCTGAATTTCTTTCAATCGAGATTTCGTCATCCCAATTCCGTCGTCTGTAACTGAGATCTCCACTCGATTTGCAAAATCGAGGGCACGAATTCGAATCACACCACCGTCTTCCTTTGGAAAGATCCCATGATTAACCGCATTCCCTACCAGGGGCTGAACACTCATAAAAGGTACGTGCGTAGTCATCAAAGCATCGTCCACTTCCCACTTCACTTTAATTCCATCACTGAGGCGTATATTTTGAATTTTTAAATACTTCTCTGTATAATCCAATTCATCCTTAAGCAGCACAGTCTGATCCATACTTCGTTTCAAAGTATAACGAAGCATCTCTGAAAGGGCGTAAACCATTTCTGAGGTTTTCGGTGCATCCTCAATTAAAGCAAGCGAGTTAATCGAACTTAATACATTAAAAAGAAAATGAGGATTAACCTGGTTTTCCAAGGCCTTTAGTTCAGCGTCCTGTAAGGCTTTTTCCAATTCCATTCGCGCTTCCATTTCCTCTATCAACTTTGTATTTTTTTCATTGAGTTTTTCCTGGCTCAAACTCAACACACTTTGCTCGACAATATAATTGGTAATGACAAACATCAATTCCGCCGCCGCTTTGATTTTGCGAACCGAAATTAACTTGCACGCCGTTTGTAACTCAACCATTTCAGGATCAGATTTCCATTCTTCTGAACGCACACCCTGATTTTTTAACCAGGCCGGCGGATCTCCCTTGACCCGTACCTGACCTGCCAATAAGGCACCCATAAACTGACCTTCAAACATAATGGGAGCCGCAAAATCGACCAAACCCGTATGGCAATAATAGATATAGGGTTTACCCGTCCGCGCTGCTTCCAATCCCCCGTGGGCATCGGAATGAAAACATCGAAAGCACTCTTCTCGCTCCCGCATGGCCTGGCAAAACGGAGAAAAATTGCTATAAGTCGTGATCGGTGCACCTGTATAATCCACCGTCACAGCACCCAATCCTGTCACCTCAGTGAAACGATCTTGAATCTCTTGTAGTTTTAGTATATCGACTATATCTTCAAGACGAAATCCCTTGTTCATGGTTTCTCCCTTCAATTCTACTGATTCCCATATTGTTTTGGTCTGTAATGAAATTTTATCAGATTTATTTGTTAAATCATACTGGAAAGCGCTCCCAATTTGACCAAATGACAAAATCTTGCTCGTTTCCAACAAGAACCTTTCCTTTTATTTTCCATTAATTTGCTATCATTAAAAGCAGGAGGAACGATTATGACCATCATTGCGATCTACAATCGAAAAGGAGGTGTCGCCAAAACCACAACAGCTATCAACTTAGCTGCAGCATTGGCGAACAATCAAAAACGTGTGCTCTTAATCGACAACGCACCCCAAGCAAATGCAACTGCCGGGGTCGGTGTAAATCCATCTGCGCAACCGGGTATCGCCGCTTGGTTGACAGACAGCATATCGGCAGAGAAGGTACTGATCCATGAAGTCTACCCAAATATGGATCTTATTCCAAGTGACTATTCCATTGATCGTCACTCACCAATTATAGATCGCTTCAGTTTGTCAAAGCATTTATCGCCCCTTGCTACTCGCTATGATTTCATTATTATTGATAATGATCCCACTCTCAACCTTCTCACCGAGAATGCGCTATATGCGGCAGACACCGTCTTGATCCCTTTGCGGATCGACAAGTTTGCCCTTGATGGCTATCGAGAACTTCGACGCCACTTAAAAGACTTTGAAAAAGAAACTCATTCAAAACTTAAAATTCTTGGCATTCTTTTGACACAATACGAATCTCGAACCCGAGTCATGAAGGGGATGCGCAAAGAATTACAAAGCTCTCTTGGTGACTTGGTCTTCCAAACTACCATCCGGAAAAATATTCAATTGGTTGAAGCGCCTTTCCTAGGCAGGCCAATTTTCGATTACGCTCCCCGGGCAAATGGAGCCATTGATTATGAATCCCTTGCCCAAGAAGTTCTTCATCGCACGAAAAAGCAGGCTGTTTCATAAAGAAACGCCTGCTTTGCTGTTACCCTCTTTCCAAATGAATCATCTCTTCTAGCTCCACCAGCTCCTCTTGCAAAGCCGCTATGCCTTCACCTGTGATATTGCTGATGGGAAACCATCTCCAGATCCCCAATTCCTGCATTCGATTAGAAACCTTCAACAGATCTGCCTCTTCCGAATCAATCTTAGTTGCAATTCCAATAATTGTCGTTTCAATCAATCGTCTATACTCCAAGTGATTACCCAACATGGGCTTGGTTGCATCCACAACCCAAAGAACCAGATCAGCTTGGTTTGCCAATTGAAGCAACCGTCGAAAAAAACCTTGGTTTTCAAACAGCTCTCCTGGCGTATCAATCCATTCACCATAAATGATACAACCCGTTTTGTCTTCCCAAATCCGATCCTCAGTTAACCGTTGTTTCAAGCTTGTTTTCCCTGCGTCTATAGGACCTATAAAGAGCGCCTTCATGTGCGGCTCACCTGACATCCAGTAAACCCCAAACGATCAGACAAAACCGAAACCACCGCTTTCAAGGAAGATTCTACGGCTGCTACCTCTCCACGAATGACAACGGAACCACTAAATCGATCCACATAACATAAGGAAATTTTTCCAGCCTTGGTAGCCAAATCCCCAGCGAGAATCGCCCCCTCACCCGGGGTAATGGTTAATATTCCCAAAGATTCTCCATGGGCCTCAGGAAACCCCAGCTTATCGCATAATTCTTTTTGTGGTTTTGAAATGACATGAGCCAGGGTAATCTGTTTCCCCGGTACATACTCTTGAATCACTCGTTGTTTTTCCATGAGTTTCCCCCTTTTTTCTAAGTGTAGCAATAGCAAAGCAGAAAGAGAAGAAAGGTTTTCGCCCACTTCCTATACTTTTCGATCTTAAATTGGCTTATTTTTCCACTTCAGACTTTTCTGACGGCTTCCAATTTGATACAATAAAGAAAAAGCTTATAATCTCTTATAAAGACTAACTATATGAAGTCAAGTAGAATTCGAGTAATTTATCATAAGAATTGAAACAAGAAAATTTGCACACCAAATTAGAAGTAGCAAACTACTCCTGGATGAGATTGACGATGGGTATAACTAAATTTGAGGTTGAAAAGTTAGATTATTGACTAAAATGTGGTAAAGAACACGGACAAGTTTTTTTGCGACATGAGACAGAGCAACATAATGATGCTTACCTTCAGCTTTCTTTTTCTGATAATAGTCTTTAAAAGTTTGGTCTCTCATAGCAACGAGTCTAGCAGCTTCAAGAAGTGCCCATCGCAAATATGGTGACCCGCGTTTTACCATTCTCATGTTCGATCCCACAAATTTTCCTGATTCATGAGTGGAGGGCTCCAGACCAGCAAAGGCTAGCAGCTTAGCTGGAGAAGAGAATCTTCGAATATCGCCAACCTCAGCTAGGATGACAGATCCCAATCCATAAGAGATACCTGGGAAGCTCAGGATCGGGCTTTCCAATTCATCCATGATAGATTTGATCTCTTTATCAATCTGAGCAATTTCTTGCTTGTAGTATTCGATAAAGTGCACGATCTGGATGAGTTCAAAGCTGAGTGCACGGCTCTCAGAGCCAATGGATATTCTCGCAGCTTGTCGGATTTCAAGTGCCTTAATTTTGCCATATTTGCCATGAGACGCATGATGCAGTAGGGTTGTGAGTTTGGTAAGGTGAGCAGAAGCAATCGCTTGTGTAGACGGGAAAGCTCTTAGAATCGCATAGGTCGACGTTTGATTGATCGAATAAACAACCGAAGCAAGTTCTGGAAACATAATATCTGTCATTCGTACCAGTGAAATTTTATACTTGGAGAGATTTTCTTTAATTCTAGATTTATGTCGAGTGAGTGACTTTAATTCTGCCAGATGGTATGATAAATTTGTGTGGGATTCGAAGTTACCCGTTTGCAACATTAAAGCGATAAGTTTAGCATCGATCTTGTCCGTTTTGCTTTTTCTAAGCGTTTGAGCTTTTCTGAAAAGGTTGGTTTGAAGCGGATTGAGAATTACTAGTGGTAGGTGATGATTGCTAATGAAATTCGTGAGATTAATGCTGTAATGACCAGTAGCTTCTAGTCCCACCTTTATTTTGTCCAAAGGAACATCGGGGATCGCAGAGAAAAACTGCGTGAAACCTTCCAAATTGTTCTTGAAAGTAAAAACATCTTTGATAACTTCACCATCCGAGTTTACGATAAAGCAATCGTGCTTGTCTTTGGCAACATCGATGCCAACATAAATCATAAAAACACATCCTTTCATTATTTGAGTTGTGGTTCCACATGATTCTATGTTATGTATCCTTGCCCGAGATAAAACGTCTAGCGTTATCTAACTCATAAACAAAAGAACATAGATATGTGGTTGGAGCCTTAAAAAAATAGTCAAAGCTATAGGAGAACACACCAATCCACAACACTATATTCAGTATATAAGAAAAAATCTTGAACTCGTAGTTTGACTACAAGTTCACTATACAAGGAGAACTTATGGAAACCCTAGAATCTTTGATTCGTTTATTCCGTTGCGCCACAAGAATACCAGTTCATTGGATTTACAAGAACAAAATCCTGTTAGCTGAAGAGCCCAATCAACACGATCCCATGAAAGAAATTCATAGAAAAATCATTTTAAGCTTCCCTCAAAATTCGTCGGAATACGATAAGCCCATCCATCGTACAAGCGAATTAAATGAAGCGTATTTTTCCTTGCCTGCCAATGGGGGCTTGCTCGTTTTTGGTCCTATGCTTCTGCATCGACCAACCGAGGAAAAAATACGGCTCCGACTAAAGGGAAGTAATCTTCCATACGGGCAATTACCGACCCTCCGTCAATACGACTATGAACTAGCCGTAACAGGAGATATGCAGCGATATTATTACGGTTTTCTCGCCTGGAACATTTTCAGAAAGGAATTGCTTTCTTTCCAAACCACCATTGAAACAAGACCACAGGATTTTCCACAACCCGTTCTTTCAGAATATCCCGCAAGTGATCATGTGGAGCAGTATGTCCTAGAAGAAAAACTAATGAAAGCCATTCGTCACGGCCAGCCCGAAGTAGTGAAACAAGCCTTGTTTCACTACCAGCAACCCAATTTTGACGGTGCTCACCCAACGATGAAGCTCTTGCGCGCTGAAAAAAACAGATTGATCGCAACGGCAACCCTAGCGGCTCGATCAGCTATCCAGGGTGGACTCACCGAAGAGAAAGCTTTACATTTGAAAGACGTTTATATCCAGCAGTCAGAAAAAGAGCAATCTTTTGATCAAGTTCGAACCCTTCATCTTACTCTGGTGATCGACTTTGCCAATCAAGTCAATCAAAAACAAACCGGTACCTACTCATCCTTGATCCTTAGAGCAACCCACTTGATCGAAGAAAATAAAACCAGAAACTACTTGCTGAGCGAACTAGCTTCTGAGCTGAATCTTCATCCCAGCTATCTGTCTCGCCTCCTAAAAGAAGAAACCGGCATGTCCTTCAAGCGATATCTCACTCATGTTCGCATGGAAACAGCCAAGCAGATGCTTCAAAATCCGATTAACAGCATTTTGGAAATCTCTCTGTTCTTAGGCTACGGCGGTCAAAGTCACTTCACACAAGTCTTTCGAACCGAAACAGGACTGACTCCCCTGCAGTTTAGAAAACAATTGTTGCTTCATAGAAAAAAATGAAAAAGAGAAGCCGGGGATATTCATTTACGATTCCCTCGCTTCTCTTTACTTTCCCATTTTCAATAAGATTATTTGCTGTCGTTTCATAATCCCTTCCTGATCCGCAATCGGATTGCAAAGGCTCGGCGCTCTAGGAATTCCTGCCAGAAGTGCGCATTCTTCTCTCGTCAACTCGGAAACTGATTTTTGAAAATAAACCTCCGCCGCTTCTCCGATCCCATATGCACCCTCTCCAAAATAAACGAGATTCAAATACATGGCCAATATTTCTCGCTTGGAATACAGTGCTTCCAACTCGACAGCCAATACCATGTCCTTGATTTTTCGTTTCATGGTACGCTCAGAAGATAAAAATAAATTTTTTGCCAATTGTTGTGTCAACGTGCTGCCACCTTCTACAATACTCTTCGCTCGAATATCTACAATTGCTGCACGTGTCATCCCGATTGGGTCTATGCCAAAATGATAGTAGTATCGATGATCTTCCGCTTTTACAATCGCCTCAAATAAATCTTCAGGAATCTCTTCGGTCTTCACATATTCACTTCTCTTCTGTTGAATCTGTTCTGGAATTTGACTATTCATCTGAAATTCCGCTTCCTTGATGCTGTTATTGACCCACCCCACCAAAACGATCAACAATAAAAAAAAGGCTACCATAAGCTTTTGCATTTTATATCGTTTCTTCATCGGAATTCCTCCTCAAAACAACCATATAAAAGAAAGCTTACCATAAAGCCTTTTCTTTCTTACGAGTTTCTTAATTGTTACATAAGTCGTTTAACACGCGGATATACCCGTACCGCCGTCCATGCAACAATAACGAGAACAAGTAAATCCTTCAAAACAAATGGAAGTAGACCAGCCTTCAATGCGGCTGTCATGGTCATCACTTGTCCAAAATATATGTTTACAATGCCGTAGAGATATAGGACACCAATCACATACACCAATGCTAATCCCAAAACACTCCAAGCAAGTAACCCTGAAAAGGTTACTTGCTCCATGCGATCAACCCCAAAACCAATCACCGTTGCGCACAACATGAACCCAATCAAATAACCAAAGGTCGGTTGAAAAATATAGGTGATCCCACCGCCATGGGCAAAAATAGGAATTCCAATCAGTCCAATCATCAAATACAGCAATTGAGACATCATTGCCTTTCTTGCCCCCAAAAATATACCGGCATAAACGACAAATACCAGTTGCAGGGTAATGGGCACCGGCGGTATAGGAATCTTAATAAAAGCCCCGATGGCAGTCAAGGCCGTAAACATCGCGATTAAAATCATATCTTTGGTCTTCATTGTAAACCTCCATAATTCAGATTGTTTACATTAAATCAAATCCTTCCTCTTTTGTCAACTAATTATATTTTTCAGTTTACGTTCAACACCTTTTCCCTGCCTCTTCCTTTTGATATGATAGAAGAAAGAGTAAAAAGGAGGGAAACGCAATGAAATTCTCACCATTATCCTTAGACGCAACCTTGGCACTTAATGATAGCCTTTATTCCATTGAAAGGCTGCTTGAATCCAGTACACTTGGTTTTTTTATGATTCAATTTCCCAATACGGTTTCCCTCTCCATCCGAGAACGGTCCAAAGAAGATTTTCTTGACCTTCACGCCTCTAGTTATGATGAGCTCCTTTACCAAGTTCATCCAGACGATCGCGCCAAACTTGACAGTCGATTTCATGCTGCCGAGTACAACCAAGTAGTTTCAACCATCCTCTTCCGTCTTCTTCCTCACGGTTCAGACCAAATCATGTGGTTGCGGGCACATTTTCACGGCTTGCCGACTGGAGAAGTTCTTGGTTTGGTCGAAGATATCTCTCAATTGAAGTACCATGGTTTTGCCTATCAAAGCGTTCAAAAACGTCTGAATACCGCAATCGATTCCGCTCGTATGGGCGCCTGGGAATGGTTCGCTGATGGAAACCGTGTCTTTTTATATGGCTTTCTCTTCGATGAATTGGGACTCCATGCGCCAAAACGACCCTTTGATATCGATTTGGTCCACAAGTGGGTACATCCCCATGACTACGTACGAGTCTTAGAACTGACTAAAAAGTTTTGGGAATCACCCACCGGTTCTTATCGCTTGGAATTTCGAATCAAGGGAAAGAACGAACAATGGATTTGGGTAAGACTGATTGGTCAAGTCTTCCTTTTCAAAGGCGATCGTCCATCACGAATGAATGGAATTCTTCAAGATATTACCGAGGAAAGAACAAGAGAACAATTGAAAACCCTTTTAAAAATCGGGAATGTCGGTTATTTTGAATACTACCCAGACCGTAAGGAACCCTTGTACTTTGATACCATCTCCAGACAAATGCTAGGAATAGATACAAGTCATCCAAAAGCAGAAACACTCATTAAGCAAATTCGTTCTCCTCGGGCAGCCTTGACTTTTAAAAATCTAACTGCAAGAATTCGGCATACAACTGACACCCTCTTTAGTTATCAATTCGACTTTCAATTGCCACGCGAAAATCGATGCATGCAACTAGAATGTATTTCACGTCGAAATCCCCAGGGAGAAGCCTACCTGGAAGGATTCTTAATTGATCAAACCGAAAAAAGAAAAAATGAAAGCGTCATTAAAGAAAACCAAAAACTTTTTGATCGAATTACACAATACAGCCCGATTGGAATCCTTTTACTCAACGACAAAGGCTTTATCCAATATATCAACCACGATGCCGCTACCCGATTTGAATATCCCCGAACAGGGATTGTCCATCACCATTTAACTGAATTCATTCATCCAGAATTACTTCCAAAGCTCTTCCACCTTCTGGATAAGGCACATAAAACAAAACCATCGGCTTTAAAAGAGAGACTCTTATTTGTATCAAAAACAGGCACTCGCCTGTGGATGGATTTAACCCTCTCTTATATTGATCATAATGAAGAAAATCCAGAACTCTTGATTTTAATGGAAGATATTACCGAAAAAATCAAGAATCAGCAGTCTATGATTCAACTCGAACAAAAATACCTTTTTCTCTTTCAAGAAACACCCGTTGCCTTGGGAATCTTTAATTTCAATAGTGAAGCCCTGATCATCAATAATGCTTTTACCGAACTTCTAGGATACTCAAAGGCTGAACTCGTCGGGAAACACTTCGAAGATCTCACCCTTCCGGGCGAGAAAGAAAACTTTCAAAAAATGTACCAAACCCTTTTTGAAGGAACCGCTCAACACTATTTGACACAAAAAAGTTATCTTCACAAAGATGGGACTTGGATTTCCGTTGATATCAATCTTAAACGCGCGGATGACGGCCTAAACGAGCCCCTTGTCATCGCCACGATCCGTCCACTGTAAGCGCTGGAATCTCAGCGCTTTTTTTTATCCTTTTTTTTGTTTTTTATTGACAAGAATTACAAGAGAGCGTATACTACAAATGATCATATTCCATTTTAGGCATATGACGAATAATTCATATGGAGGCCTCCATGCATACTAAATTATTGAAAGCCATCGCTGATGATACCCGTTTGCGTATTTTGCGACTCTTGATTCTAAAGCCCTTTTGTGTCACTGAAATTATGACATTATTAGATTTAACACAAACCAACACATCCAAGCAACTCAGCAAATTAAAGAGTGTTGGTATCATCGAAACGCGGAGAAAAGACGGCTATACCTATTATCAATGGTCGGGTGATTTTCAGAAAAATGAACCCGAATGGACCAAAGCCATTCAAAATATGCTTAATGATTCTCCTGATTACCCAGAGGATCAAGCACGGACAAGAACCTACTTAAAAGGAAATTATTGTTGCAAAGACCTTCAAGTCGACGACACCTTGATTATGCAACTCAATAAAATTTAAAAATAAGGCAGGGAAATATTATGTTTAATTGGCTAGACAAATTAGTTACTCTCTTTATAGAGGGGGTTTTGGGGCTTTCACGAGCTACCGCTCTTGGAGATAGTGTTCATTTCTTCTTCTTTGACATCATTAAAATCATCATCTTACTAAGTTTTATGATCTTTACGATCTCTTATGTGCGCAGTTATTTTCCACCAGAAAGAACCAAGCAGATTCTAGAAAAAGTAGGCGGATTGAAAGGCCATGTGATGGCTTCCCTTCTGGGAATCGTAACCCCCTTTTGTTCTTGCTCCTCTGTTCCAATCTTTATCGGGTTTGTTGAAGCCGGCGTTCCTTTGGGCGTCACCTTTTCATTCTTGATCACATCACCGATTGTCAATGAAGCGGCATTCGCCATTCTTTTGGCTTCCTTCGGTTGGAAACTAGCCCTGCTTTACGTAGTCTGCGGTGTTGCCGTCGGTGTAATCGGTGGCATCCTAATCGGTGTCTTAAAATTGGAGTCGCAGGTGGAAGAGTACGTCTATCAAATGCAAATGGGTCATGCAGACATTCCAGAAATGACATCTTCAGACCGTGTGCATTTTGCAATTGATCAAGTCAAAGAAATCATTCAGCGAATTTGGCTTTTCTTATTGATCGGAATCGGTCTCGGTGCCGCCATACACGGTTGGGCACCGGAAGCATGGCTTTCTGCCAATGCGGGGCCAGACAATCCCTTAGCCGTCATCTTTGCTACAGTGGTTGCTATTCCTCTTTACTCCAACGCCCTAGGTACAATTCCCATTGCTGAAGCCTTGATTATGAAAGGGGTTGGCATCGGTACGGCCATTGCTTTTATGATGGCAACGACTGCCTTGTCTCTTCCAGAAATGCTCTTGCTTCGCAAGGTCATCAAACCCAAATTGATTTCTGTCTTTGTTGGAATTGTAGGAATCGCCATCATTTTAGTTGGATATCTGTTCAACGCAACCGCACACATTTTAATTTAATTACTTTCTAAACCCACTCGAGAGGAGAAAACAATGAATATTAAAATTCTAGGTACCGGATGTAAAAAATGCAAAAAACTTGAGGCCAATGCGCGTCAAGCGGTGAAAGAGCTTGAACTTGACGCAGTCATTGAAAAAATCGAAGATATTCCAGGAATCATGTCTTATAAAGTAATGTCCACCCCCGCCTTGGTTGTCGATGAGAAAGTTTTGTCAGCGGGCAAACTCCTTTCTAGCAAAGAGATCAAAGCCCTTTTATAGCATGATCACGTATCTTTATGTCATTTAACCAATAATAAGGAGAGAATAAGATGAATATTAAAGTCTATGGTATGGGCTGTAAAAATTGCGAAATCGTCCATGAAAACGTGAAGAAGGTTGTTGAGGAAATGAATCTTGATGCAACCATTGATTACATTACAGAACTACAGGAAATCTTAGCAGCTGGCATTATGGCAACCCCTGCTTTAGAAGTCGATGGGAAAGTGGTTTCAAAAGGCAAGGTTTTGAAGCCGAATGAAATCAAAAAATATCTGTAAACACATTCAGCCCCCTTCACAAAAGTGAAGGGGGCTGATTATTTCTTACTTTCTTAACAATCACCAATTATATATATGATAAAATAAATAAGAATTCAATGAAAAAGAGGTGTCATATGAAAAAACTCCTTGGCTGCATTCGTCGTGCCGATACAGACTTTGGCATGATCCGCGAAGGCGACCGTGTCGCAGTTGGTTTATCAGGCGGAAAAGACTCCATGGCGCTACTAAAGGCTATGAAACTCTATCAAAACTTTTCCACAAACAAATTTGAATTGGAAGCCATCATGATCGGTAAAGGATTTACTGATTTCGATCCACAACCAGTTCAAGACTGGTGCGACTCCCTTGAGATCCCATTGACGATTGTTCAAACCAATATTTCAAAGATTGTTTTTGACGAAAGAAAAGAAAAAAATCCTTGTTCCCTCTGTTCGAAAATGAGAAGAGGTGCACTGCACAATGAAATGAAAAAACGCAACTTGAACGTCCTCGCCTTGGGCCACCATTTAGACGATGCCATCAATACCCTGTTTATGAGTATGTTTTACGAAGGGCGCATGCATACCTTTTCGCCCCTTTCCTATCTATCGAGGAAAGATGTATGGATGATCCGTCCTATGATCTACGCAGAAGAACGAGATATTATCCATGTTGTAAAAACCCATAACGTTCCTGTTGTGAAGAGCCCCTGTCCCGCAGACAAAAATACCGTGCGCGAGGAAATGAATTCCCGTATGGCCTCCCTCTACAAGGAAATGCCTGCGGCGAAACAAAATATTTTAAATGCCATGAAAAATGGCGACCAAATGGAATTGTTTTTCCATACGGTAAAACGACACAAGTAGACGACGGCAATCGCCGCCGAAAGGAGAAAAGCCATGAAAAAGCTTTTAACCGTGGGATGTTTATTGTGTAGCATGATTCTCGCGGTAGCCTCAGCTGCCGCGTTTTCTTTGACTGCCGATCCCTATGCGGAAACCCAATCAACCTCACCCCTGGCAAAAGGAATGCAACTAACTACCATAGAACGATTCAACCAAAACGGATGGCAAAGAATTCATGTTGTCACCGTTGATTTATCGTCATCAAATCTTTCACCCACCCTACTTACCCCTGATTCTGGTGTTGGGTCCCGTTCTCGTGTAACAACAATGATGGAGAATACCAATGCCTTAGTCGGTATTAATGGAGACTTTTTTTACAAAAACCTTAATTATTCACCCATTGGCGCCATGATCAGCAAGGGGACATTGCTGTCGAATAGCATCCCCTTCGACTACCGTACAGCCACTAACAATACAGAGCCGATGATCATCCTTGACACATTCAAAGGTCTTGCTATTGAAAGCTTGGTGCCCAGCGTTTCAGTAACCATAAACGGAAAAACCTGGCCGCTAGACGGATGGAACAAAGCCTCCAGTGGGTATTGGGGACTTTTTGCCTACGATCCAAATTGGGGAACCAAATCTATCGGGAATCAGGCTTCCAATCTTGTAGAGATTGTTGTTGTCAACAACAAAGTCAGTGAAATCCGTAGAGGAAAGCCTGCGACCGATATTCCAAGCAATGGATTTGTTTTGACGCAGCGCTCCGATGCAATTGCGCCTCTTCTAGAAAACCTAGCTGTTGGAAACACAGTAAGCGTCACCACAAGTCCCTCTCTTAGAAATATAGATATGGCCTTGGGGACCGGCGGTCTACTCGTTGAAAACGGTCAAATCCGCACAAGTTTCTCTGTTCCCATCAATGGACGTCACCCCAGAACCGCCATGGGACTTTCAAAGGATGGAAACACCCTGACACTTGTTGCCGTTGAAGGGCGCTATGGCGCTTATCGCGGTATAACGCAAACAGAACTCGCTTCCCTAATGAAAGAACTTGGAGCTTATACGGCAGTCAACCTAGACGGTGGTGGATCCACCACCCTTGCTTATCAAGCACCCGCCATGGAAATGCCACGCCTTGTCAACCGCCCATCAGACGGGAGCGAAAGAGCTGTCGTTAATGGATTCGGTATTAAAGATAAGAATCCAGCAGGCTCCTTAACCGCCATAACCATCGAACCAAGTCCGGGTCCTTATCTTCCTGGTGTTCCTATCTCGATAACCTTAAAGGGATTAGACAAGGCCAGTCATCCAATGCCGGTGTCCACTTATAAATATGACACATCCGGCGTAACCGTACGGTGGAAAAATGGCGCTGTAATTCCAGACACAAGCGGTTTTTTAACGATTCATGTGGTAAGCGGTCAAATCGAAGACACCAAAACCATTTGGGTTGATGGACCCATTCAGACCCTAAGCAGTCAGCAAACCAAGATGATTCTAGCACCGAATCAGACCCTGAATCTGGCCGATTATCTCGCGCCCCTTATCGGGAAAAACAGCGAAGGAACAACGCGTACCCTAGCACCGGAAGATTGGAAACTGACAACGATTGGTGGAATTGGCAGCCTGAGCGGTACACGATTTACGGCTTCTGCCTTGCCAAGCGCTGGTGGAATTTCCATCGAATATGGAGACGCGCGCCTCACGATTCCAGTTATCGTTGGTGTTCGTGAGACCCTGGTTCACACGCTAGATGACCTTGCTGTATTCTCAGCGACCCAGCCTTTCTATGTCAAACAATTACCAACTCGCACCTCAATAACAGATCCAGATAACTATGTCGATGTAAGAGGCGAAATCGCAGAGGGCGTAGACATAAGCACCTCAAGCCTCGCTTTGCAATATGACTTCGCACATACATCAGAGAATCGCAGCGCAGACCTTCTGATGGGCGATCAAGGCATCAAACTTGGCTATCGTCCAGACGGCATCAGTTTTTGGTGCTATGGAGATGGTCAGGGTGCACTTTTAAAAATCAAAGTCAGTGACGGTTACGGTAAAAATTACTATCTGCCGATTACTCGTGTTTCCTTTACAGGCTGGCAAAAAGTCAGTGTTACTCTACCCGACTTTATTCAGGGTCCCATCACAGTCAAACGGCTCTATCTCTATGAAGACCGACCTGAAATTCGATATTCTGGCATGGTGCGTTTTGACCAATTGA
Source organism: Gottschalkiaceae bacterium SANA (assembly GCA_036323355.1). Taxonomy (GTDB): domain Bacteria; phylum Bacillota; class Clostridia; order Tissierellales; family GPF-1; genus GPF-1. Next base: position 2,883,314 of record AP028876.1, read on the forward strand.
TGAGTTTTCGAGCCTTGAACACAGAACTTCCAGCACTTCCAAAGTCGACACAACTACCCTTGAATATCCCAGCCTTAAGTGCAGATATTCCACAGTCAAATCGATTCCTGGTCGCCTGTGGAATCGATGAAACCAATACCTTTCTCAGCCAATTACTCGCTCCAAAATTGGAGGATGCAATGTCAAAAGGAAAGGTAGGCATTTATTTGACTCCAATGACAAGGGATGTGCATACACCCAAAATTGGATTTTTAGATCCAAAGGACTCAGCTTATGCCTTCCAATACGGCGGGGTCCAAATCATTCAACTGGATATTACAGACGGTGGTTTAAGAACCAGCGACAAAAATGGATGGCCCTTGCTGTTGAAGAAACTAGAAGAATCTACAGAATCCAATCTGATTATTCTACTTTCCGATTCCCTGTCCGCCTTTACCGATGAAAAAGAGCGTGATGTCTTTTTGGCAGCCATTAATCAGGCCAATCAATTCGAACGAAAAATGATTATTATGCCGGGAAAAGAAGCGGAAATCACAAAAGAGTTCGGCATCTATGCCATTACCATTGAGCGGCCAGATCGCCTTTCCACAATGGATGCCGCCCAATATGAAATTCTAGAAATACAATTGGGCGATGAATTTGGTCTTGGCTTTACACCACTCTATCAATAAAATGCACCCTTCCTTTCGAATAAGAAGCTCCCCTTGCGGTAGACCGTAGAAATAAGAAAACTGTCTGCTTCAAAGGGAGTTTTTTTCGTTTTTCCTCCACAATACCTTTCTTTCATTATTGAATGTTGTTCCAAAAATTTTCCCATTCTGAATAGAATCCGTTTTTGTATGGATACACATCGGATACAAGCTTACTTTATTATGTAAATAAAGCCGGTATCTATTTTATGTAAATTTAATCTTTAGTTAAACTAGGCTTAAAGAACTTGACATAGAATGGTAGCAGCAAGATAATATATTTATTGATTTTATCGACATAAATGTCGATAAAGCCTATGTAAATGATCAAACAATCATTTAAGAAAGGATCTGTTATGAAAACCATTCTAATTTTAACTGCCTCTACTGGTGGCGGACACAATCAAGCAGCAAATGCGCTTAGAGAAATTTACATAAAAAACGGATATCAGGTTGAAACCTTGGACATTTTTAAAGATAGCAATGAAAAACTCGATACAATTATGGTAGAAGGCTATACCTTCCTTGCTACAAAGATGCCAAAAACCTACGGGGATCTTTACTGGCTCTCCAATCAAAAGGTCGTCAACAAGCCCCTTTGCGACGCCATTGCACGCAGAACATGGCGTTCTCTTTCCCGGAACATTCAACAAATTCATCCCAGCCTAATTTTATCGACACATCCTTTTGCGGTTGAAATTGTAGCCAAAATCAAGCGTCATACCCGCCTACAATGTCCTTATCTAGCGGTTGTCACCGATTTCATCGCCCATCAAACCTATTTGAGTCCTGCGGTTGATGGATATATAGTCGGCAGCGAATGGACAAAAAAAGATCTTCTTCATAAAGGGATTCAAGCTGATCGAATTCATGCTTTAGGCATTCCAACACGAAGCGAATTTTATGAACCCCTCCCTCAACACGACATTGCAGAACCCATCCAGATCCTGGCCATGGCCGGTTCATTGGGCCTTAAGGAAATGGCGGATTGTTTAGATGCCATCATGGATAACAAAGCAACAAAGGTAACCGCAGTTTGCGGCAATAATAAGACTCTCTATAAAACCCTGTCCCTGCAATTTCAGGATGAAATACAATCCGAACGCTTAACCCTTTATGGGTTTACAAAAAATATACGAAACCTGATGGACACCCATGACTGCATTATGACAAAACCAGGGGGACTAACAACAACGGAATCCATCCTTCGACAGATTCCCATGATTATTCCCTTTATGATACCGGGACAAGAAACAGAAAATACAGAATTCCTTGTGGATGAAGGCATGGCAATTCGTGTAGATTCCGCCAAAGATCTGGCTGAACAAGTGGATCAATTGGCGCGTTATCCACACCGTTTACCACTGATGCGTGCACGTATGAAGGCTGTCGCCGACACCTATTCACCCGCAAGTATTTATTCACTCTCTGAATCCTTGATTCAAAGAAAATCAGAGAAAGTCGTCATTTTCAGTGCCGGTTTTGGTGCCGGTCATCAAATGGTCACCAATGCCATCAGCGAAGAATTTCATTCTCGTTATCAAACTGCATCGATTAAAGAAATTGATTTGATGAATTGGTTGATGCCTCAATTATCACAATCCATCTATGACGGTTATCGATATTTTGTGAAGAATTACGAATCCCTTTACAATCGATTCTACGCACAAAAAGAGGATGACGACTCGGCATCGGTCTTACTTGCCAAGCTTATGCAAAAAAAGACAAGTAAATTGGTGGCGAAGGAAACACCTACCCTCTTGATCTCAACCTTTCCCATCTGCACCCAGGTGCTGGGGGCATGGAAACAGAAGAGTGGCAGTGAAATTCCTTTGGTCACAGTGATAACGGATGTCACCTCAGCTTCAGAGTGGCTGCATCCCGCCGTCACCCATTACATGGTTGCCAGCGAAAGTGTAGAGCAGGAATTAATTGAAAAAGGCGTCAATAAAGCGAATATTTCTGTAACTGGAATTCCAGTACGCCGTGCATTTCAACTACAGCACAAAAGAAAAGTACGTCCCGTTCACAGTCCCCTCCGACTCCTTGTCATGGGAGGGGGCTTCGGACTTCTTCCAGAAGACCAGACCCTGTATCGCTGGCTGCAAGATGATCCAAGTATCGATGCCACCATTATAACTGGACACAATCATGGGGCCTATCAAACCCTAAAAGACCACTATCCTCGCTTGCGAGTGAAAGGATTTGTCCACGAGATTGCAGAAGAAATGAAACAAGCCGATCTACTTCTGACAAAACCAGGTGGAATTACACTTTTTGAAGCAATCCATGTGGAGATTCCGATTCTCGCATATCGCCCCAGTTTAGGCCAGGAACAAAAAAATGCCCATTTTATTGAAAAAACAGGCATTGGCCAAAGCGTATTTACAACGGGAGAAATCCTTCGGGCCATTGATTCCTATAAATCAAATCAAACCATCTACCAAGCACGCTCCCAGATGGCCTCGATCCATACAGAACTAAGTGATACGAGCAAAGAAATCTGGCAACAATTGCTTGAAGAACGTTTCAATGGTTAAGAAAAAAAGGAAGATGATGATGCGTATCTTATTGATCTCAAGCATGGCAATCATTTTAAGTTACCAACTGATCCCAAACTTCATCGAACGACATTTTGATCAACAGGTTATTCGTCGTTTTTCAGCTCAAAAGAACGAGATTGCTCTGACATTTGACGATGGGCCCAGCCCAGTTTACACACCCGAGCTCTTGGATCTTCTGAAAGAACAGGATGTTCATGCAACCTTTTTCCTTGTTGCAGAAAATGCGCAAGCATACCCTGAAATCGTAAAGAGGATGGCTAGGGAAGGTCATTCAATCGGACTTCACTCTTTGAATCATCGTGGATTTTGGTTGGAAACACCAAAACAAACCCGTTTGGATTTTGAAGAATCACTTCAAATTTTTCAAGATATGAAGATTGAGCTTATCGGTTTTCGACCGCCTTGGGGAACTTTCAATGCCCTCACCCGTCATTATGCAAACAAAGCTGACCTCCCCATATACCTGTGGAGTCGAAATGCAAATGACTGGGAGATAGAAACACAAGCTTCTGATATTGTTTCTCGAATTACAAAAAATCTGTCAGCAGGGGAAATTATCGTCCTGCATGATGCAGGCGGTGACCCACAAGCACCCAAACATACCATTGAAGCCTTGGGTTCAATTCTAGCTCAAATGAAAAAAACATTCCGCTTTATCCCTCTAAAAGGAGGCAACCCCCATGAACTGGATACAAGGCCAGTTTCATAAACTGGATCAATACATTATCCATAAAAATCAATGGATTCATATAAAAGTTGCGCCATCCTTCTATGGGGTTCCACGTCTATACACTGGCAAAACGATTGAATTTGATTCGACAATTATTCGTAATGGTGATTTGATTGTCGAACTCCATTTGGACAATCAAAAATTATTGGAGGAAGGACTAACCATGCCCCAACTCTTTCGCAAGATAAAAAAGGAAATAGAAGCGCTTGAAGTCGCATTGCCCGATCTTTATCCCGAAGCCAAGGGTTGCTATGGCGTCAGTGTTTTTGGCTCCCTACTAGGGCGTCTCGGTTTTGAAACACGCCCTTTGCCCAATCGGCTATCGTTTTTTATGATCGGTCTTTGGGAAAATGGGATCCGCTGGGTTCATGGAAGCGCACTCAAATGGCATTCGCCATCCGTACTCTTCCTAGAATCAAGGCCCCGAAAGGATATTTGAATGAAGAATAAAATATTTTCGACACTTCCTGTGCTCTTGCTCATAATCACAGCTTTAATTGTTTCAAAAAATCAAGAACTCCCTCAAATCCTATTGGCTCTTCGTCAAGTGAAATTTTCCTATCTCGTTCTCGCCTGTCTTTTGATGGGTGTCAACTGGCTGATCAATGCAGGTATTTTAAAAAACCTATTCCGAACCAACCCTGTGCCCCTTACATGGAAGAATGCCATTCAATTAACCATGGTTGGACAATACTACAGCGCGATTACACCCTTTGCTTCCGGAGGCCAGCCTGCGCAAGTTCTGTCCATGTCTGCCAAGCAGATCCCTATAGGGCGAGCAACCTCCCTATTAATGGTAAAATTTCTCCTCTACCAAATCACAATTGTCCTTTATGCCTTTGGATTCTATGCATGGCAGTACCGCTATCTTCAAACAACCCTATCAAACAGCTTGCCCTGGGTTTCCCTCGGAATGATCCTAAATGGCCTTTTGATTTTACTGATCTTGCTCTCCCTGCTTAAAGGCAAATGGCTAGAAGTAAAACTGATTCGTCTAATCGAATTAATCGGATCAAAACGCAATAATTTCCAAACTGAAAAATGGAAAACGTCAATTCATAACACCTTGAAAGACTATGAAATCAGCGCTAAGGAAGTACAGAGAGAACCCTCTATAGCCATAAAAACCTTTATTTTGACAGTCCTACAATTGACCGCATACTTTGCTGTTTCTTGGGCAATTTACCGTTCTTTCGGACTTGCTCGTATTGGTATTGTCCGCATTCTTGCCCTGCAATCCTTGCTGTATATGGCCATTTCCTTTATTCCAACACCTGGCAATGCCGGTGCCTCGGAAGGGGGCTTTTTAATCATCTTTCACTTGCTTTACAGCGGTGCAACCCTAATGCCCGCCATGCTAATTTGGCGACTGATCACCTATTACTCCAACCTACTATTCGGCGGCCTAATCTCTCTATACGATCATTGGGAATGCGCCCAATGGGAAAAGAAAAAAGCATCATCCCTGGGATGATGCTTTGATATATACTTCCAGTGCATCGACAATTGCTTTTTCAAAACACCTGCCTTCAGCCTGATGCAAATAAATCATTGTTTCGTCAACAGATAAGGCTTTACGGTAGGAACGATCCGACGTCATGGCATCAAATACATCCGCTATAGCAATAATCCTCGCTTCAAAAGGAATCTCCTTCCCCTTTAAGCCCTGTGGATATCCACTTCCATTGAGCCTTTCATGATGATACAAGACCCATGTACTGATCCGATGAAATTCTTTACACTCCATCAGCAAGTCATATCCCTTTTGCGCATGTCCCTTGACCATTTCATACTCTTCATCCGTATAGCGGCCCGTCTTATTGAGCAGAGACTCCTCAATGGAAATCTTTCCAATATCGTGCAATAGCCCCGCCGCATGAATCTCTTCTGAATTCTCAAGTCCAAGGATTTCTGCAATCCCCTTTGCATATTCTGCCACTCGCTCCGAATGACCTCGCGTGTAGGGGTCCTTCTGTTCTAGTACCTGCACCAATAATCCATATAGTTCCCTGACATGATCCGATAGTTCCTGATTTCGTTCTTCAATTGTATCTGTCAGATGATTGACGACTCTACCTAGTTTATCAAATTCCAGATACCCCGTTTCATCCGTTTTTCTGCTGTAGTCACCCCCTGCAATCTCTTTAATCTCCCTTTCAAATGATCCCATTTGTCGATTTGCTTCAACAATCAACCGCTTAAGTCGAAAATGCATAATCCATATGAAAAAGAGTAAAATCGCTAGGGTGGTTACGCCATAGGCGTAATAAAAGTATTCTGCTAGAGAAGTCATATCAAACGTATAAGTTAAATACGCCTGTATTGTTGGGTCTATAGGAACTGAAAAACTCAACCGTTGCCAATGGAAAATATCACGTTTCTCAAGAATATTTTCATGAGTAATGGAGATGTCTTTCAAAAGATTCCCTTCTAGATATAAGGCCAATTCCTCTAAATTATGATGATCAATTGGTACCGCAAGCATCACAAGATAACCTTCGATCTGATCGCTCGTCGTAAACCATAATTCACTACCTACCCAATGAAAGCAATTATCATGTAACTGCTCTTTCCCATTTGCTTCAATCAGTTCTAAAGGAATCTCTTTTCTCTCGTACAAGTAATCAGCCTTCCCTTGTTCTCTTACAAGGATTCGAACATCAGAAAAACCAATGGTTTTAATCCGACGGAAGAAGAGTTGATCCAACAATTCCCTATCGCCCTGGGTAAAAGCAGCTTTTGTAGTCGGGCAGTTTGACCACCTAGAAACACGAATTGAAAAATCTTCCTTAAAAATACCAAAATAAGACTGAGTCATTTGTGTATTATGTTCAACAAATCGCTCCAAATAGCGGCTACTGGATGCCGTAATGGAAACACTAAAAAAGACAATCAACCCAATGATAAACAGTCCTAACTCAAATGCAATTTTTCTATACTTCTGATAAAGAAATGATTTTTTCATTTCACACCACCCGTTAAACAATTAACATATCATCTATTTACCCAATTTTAGTTAAAATATAGAAAAAAACACATTATTATCCATACTGTTTTTTAAGGTTTCAACTTTTTGTAGGTTTCTATAATCCAGGCCAAATCTTCACCTTCAAATGAAGTCTGTAGAATTGCTTTCACTTCAGCTTGTTCTTCAACCGTAAATCCTTCTTTTCGTAATTCAACAAATCGATCAACCGTTTCTATGGGCAGTTGTGCTAGTAAGCTTAAACCCTTGGCATAGTCTCCGGCTGAAAGAGAATCTTCAATCGTATCGACTTCTTCCGCTCCAAGCTCTTGTATCTCTTGCTCCCCTTGGCTTTGCTCAACTAAGGACGATTCCGCATTTATTTCCACATCGGCTTCACTCTCTGGTAAAATCACAGTTTCGGACTCCACCGGCGCTTCTACATTCTCCTCTATTGGCTGACTTTGGAAGCTAGCTGAATTGCTTTCCTCCTGATCTTCCACCCACGGTTTGCTATTCTCTAAAGTCGCATCCACATCTTCTACAATTTGAATGGCAGCATGTGCCTGCTCATTGGAATCAGGCTCATCGTTAGCGGCATTCTCGCTAACAAGCGGTGTAAATTCATCCACAGTTTGCATGGGGACTAAAGCCACCTCTTTAGTCTCTAAAATTTGTGCAAGCCCAAAGACCAAGACAATCAATGCTGCCACTCCCATCCATATTCTATATGTCTTCATTTTTCCCTCCAAAAAACGGGGGCTTATCTCCCCCGTCTATATTTCCTTTTATACTTGTACATACGACTGTCTACCTCGCGAATCAAATCTTTTTCGTTTTTTCCATCTTGAGGGTATTGAACAAGCCCATAACTAAATGAACAACTCACCTGATCTCCTTGAATCTCCATCCCTTTGTTTTGCGAATGCGCCTCGAATTTTTCAAGCTCCTTTAAGATGTCATCACGCTCAGATCGATAACAAATTGCGATAAACTCATCTCCACCGAACCTGGCGATTGTATCATTTTCTCTTTTAATATCTTGCATTTGATCAGCCATACATTTTAAAAATCGATCACCAGCTTGATGTCCATACTTATCATTAATCCATTTCAATCCATCTAAATCAAACATAATCAAGTAAAAAGTCTTCTTTTCTTTAATGGCTTGATCCAAAGCTTTTTCAAAAGCCCTCCGATTATGAATCTGTGTGAGCAAGTCAAAATGCGATAAGCGTTCCGACTGCTCATATAAGCGCTTACGGTTAATAACGCCTTCAATTTGACCACGAATAAATTCCATAACCTCTCGGTCATCTTCCCTGAAAACGCCCGCTTGATCACTGTCGACATTGATTAGCCCATACAGGTCACCCTCAATAAACACAGGGGCGCTGATACTGCTTCGAATCAAAAATGAGCTCGTCTCTTTTTCCAAAGGAGGTGTGATTTCGTTATCCTCAGGATTTCGTTCAATAATTTCAGTCCGAGTAACTTGACCATGTGCATATTTCCATAAAAACGAGTCTTCTGGCAGCAATTTAAAATCGTCTAGAAGTGATTCATTGTAGCCACGACTGGCGCGAATGGTCAGGTGACCTGTATCATCGCGAAATAAAAAAGTACCAATTTCTGCCGCTTCCACAACATCCAGCATTTTATCTAATATAATTTCTAACAATTGATCCAATGGCTCTACATACAAGCTGGCATTATTTATCTCTAATATTGCATCACGAACCCGCAACAATTTATCATAATCTTTGTTTTGCTGCTCTTGTTGCGTGAGATCCTTAAACATGCCCACATGACTGGATGCTTGTCCACTTACATCATGGGAAATCATGCTGGATATTTGCACCCGATGAAAAGTCCCATCAAGATAGCGTAAGTCAAGCTCCCTCTCCTGCAGACCTTCATTTTTCACCGTTGACATTGTAAAATCACTTTTTCTTTCTTTCATTCGATTTAAAAAGAACTCATTCGCTTGACAAGTAAGCACATCTTCTTGATTCACTCCAAAGAAATCCAAAAAAGCCTGGTTGCACAAAACAAAGAATCCCTCTTGATTAATCTCGTACATAGGCTCCGACATCAAATTTGCCAATATCTGAATCATTTCTCGATTTTGGTTGAAATCTTTCCACTCTTCCGACGGTCTATTATCTGTAAACATCGTAGCCCTCCTTTTTTTCCATTATAGCACAAATTAAAAAAAGTCCTGCTTCAATGCTTGACAATTTTTTCTTTTATAGAAAACATATTGATCAGCCAGATGAAGAAAATCATTAAGTATTCTCGTGGATTTGTAAAAAACACTACAATCGAAAAAAAAGGTGCAGAATTAAATTCTGCACCTTCTCGATTTACTTGGATAAAACAGGCATCTTTGTAATCATATAAGCTGCTTCCGCCTTTGTTAAACTGGCCAAAGGTCGAATTCCAATGGCACTTTCCTGCAACATTTTCAATTGAAATGCTGCTGCTACAGAGTCTAATGCCCATTCGTCTATGCGATCATGATCTACAAATCCCACTAAAATCAAATCTCGATTCTTTACGGCCAATGACATGCCACGATATTCCGTGTAATACTTCATCGCAACAGAAGACGCTTCCTGGCGCGTAATGGTTCGTGTCGGCATAAAGGTGTGGTCTGGGTAGCCATTGATCATTCCAGCCTCCACAACCGCATTCAAATATGCGTAAAAGCTTGGATTAATCATCGATCGATCAAGATACGGTTCCGACAATTCCTCAACCGGATCAAGTTTCAACCATTTCGCAATCATCACGGCGAACTCTTCTCTAGTAATTTTCTCATCGGGATCAAATCCATCCAAGGATTCAATCGCTCCCACTTTTACCAGCTGCAGTATCGATTCTTGATACACTTCATCCGTTACGATTACGTCACCAATATTCCCATTCTTCACAAGAAAACGTACATACTCACCAGCCAGCCAACCTTCTCGAAGCCCCGACAAGTCGCGAACACGATACCAGGTATATTCACCTTGCTTCACAGGTGCACTGTTAACAATCATGCGCTCCCCATAGCTTGCCTGAGAAACGACTCTTCCATTCGGTGTCTGACGAATATTCAGTGGCTTGCCTGCAACAACCATGACTAAGTCCCCTACCACATAGGGATCCTTTTGCACCAACTCAAAGGCAATCTGATCGTCCTTGTGAGATGGCGTTGGCGTTTCAAAATATGCATCCTTTTCAGGGACCCCATAGAAAGGACCAATCTTCACCTTTTCTTGAGGAAGAAGATTCGAGGGAATAGGTGTAATCGTTTGACCAAATTCCTTCTGTGCATAATAGTAAACCAAATCCTGATATGCTTTCCACTTCAAACCAGAGTTCGGGTTATTTTGCCATGACCAGCCATTATAGGCCCAAATCGCAAAATACCAGTTTTCAAGAACTGTCATATCGCCATTTCCGATTTGCGGTGTATAATCAGTATGCCATTTCCGAATGATCATCTCAACACCGGCATGAATATTATAATCAATATCCGTTTTTAATCGTTCGTTATCATATCCACTGTTGCTGTTGATCATCATCAAACCTATATCATGAGTACCATTGCTATTATAATTGATATTGGGTGATCCGTCTTCTTTATAATGCTGATAATTGGATTCTACCCGTACAATACTCTTGAGTATCACGGAAGGAATTCCATACTCCTTAGCGACAATATCAATTCTCTTTTCCAATTCAATTCGATCCGGATTTTCGACAGCCGCAAATCCAGGAATTGCTAAAATCACCCAAAGTAAAATTGTCATTGTTAACCCTATAAGTTTTTTTCGTTTTGCCATATTCCCCCCCAAGCCATTCTTCACTGATTTAATTGTATCGGAGGGGGAAATGAATTTCCATTACAGGTTCATGACAATTAATTTCTTTGTTTATTTCAGTCTTTCTCGCCGAACCAATTTAGAAATTTCATTCAACCATTCAACGACACAGACATCGATAGCGATCTTTTCCTGACTAATCCGTATTTCTATATATTCTTCAGCAATTCCAACATGTTCCTCTTCCAAGGTCTCTTCTTCAACCCCCTCATCCTCAAAAAAGTTATCAAAATCCATATCCTCTCCATCACCATCTACAAACTCATCATCGAAATCCAAAGGAGGCTCTTCAGGCTCTGTAACCAATTCCAAAGTCCACTCAACAATTGGGAATCGATACTGTACATTTTTCCAAAGTATCTCCATCCATTCAATCCCACACTCCTTTGCAACAAGTAAATCCGCTGTTGGAATCTTCAATTCCATACTATCCGCTTTTCGCAGAGGCATAGGAATTCGAATCACTGATTTTTTCGATTGATAGTAGTAAACAAGCTTACCCAATCCTATTTGCGCCTTTGTCACCCCTCTGTACGTACGCATAGTCATATGCATATGACTCGGACCTAAATCTTCTTCGACTACAGGCACCCATTGATCCCATAATGCGAGAAATTCATCTATACTCATATTTGACCAATCATAGTCGTTCCAACTGATTTCGACTAACTCAGCCTTCAATTCTTTTGCCTCTGGCCAAGTCACCTCGAAGACACCTGACATACGATCAACCAAATAAACCTTTTTGCTAACCGGATGATATGCAACATCGCTAAACTCCCTTTCCATATCAAGTTCCGGATAAACCGTGCTTTGATAGACGCCGTCCGCATCATATTTCGCAATTCCCGAATCTCGATACACCACGTAAAAATATCCATCTGGCAACAATCTAATCTGCTTAACTGTATCCACATAAGTCATCGTATCCGGATCATCCGACATTAGCCATTCTGCTTCCTTTTCATTTTCAAGCGTCTTAACCAAAACCCCCGATCCTGCTGATTGAAGTTTTCCAGCTACATAAATAAAATAGCCATCGTATGTAACCGCCTGATACGCTCTTGCGCCAGACAGCCATCCCAACAAGGTGAATTCCTCATCGACTTGACGAATGCACCCCGTATCATCCATAACGAAGACACATTCATCCATTTCAAAGATCCCACTCAATTCATAGGGGTATTTGCTTTCAAAAGAATCCATGATTTTTAAAGAACTCGGATCCAATTGCAGGACAATTCCCTGTCTTTCATCCAAGGTCCAAATAAACTTGCCGGCAGCAATCAGATCACCTGCCGAAAACTCTTCCGGTAAGTTTACGACGATAAGCTCATTCCACTCATTATCATACCGAACCATTCTTCCTGGCTCTTGGAAAAGGACAATAAATCCTTCCTGATCCGCGAGAATGGCAACAGGTGCTTGCTCACCGCGTCCAGTGACCTCCTTGCTTTCCTCCACAGATCCATATCCTGGTTGCACCATAAGGGCCAATAACAGTAAGACAACAAGCCAGCGATAACTTTTTTTCATTTCTTCACCTCTCAATGCTTCTTCATTTACTCTCTCTACCGCCCAATAACAGCAACAAACCAGCAAACGAGACAAACAATTATTCACATTAATTAAACAGCCTTACTTTCTTGTAAAATACTTGAAAGCACAAAAAAGACGTAAGCAGAAACCCCGATAAGCTCCTGTTCACGTCTTACTGTATATTTGCCCAAAAAAAATTCTTTTACACGACGCCCCCATAAAAAGATAGGTCGCTTTCACCAGATTATTGATTGATTGACAAGGTCTTCTTAAATAAAAAAGATAAGACTCACTCAAGCGAGTCTTATCCATTCATTAATACTGAATCGTTTTTCGATGGACCACTTTCATCATGCTATTCACTTGCTCAACAACAAACAATTCAACCGTAACCTTTACATTCCCAGCTTCATCTATAAGCAAATGAATCTCAATCGTCGCATCTTCCTGGCACGGCATACTCGCCATCAAATCCCCACAATCGAATGCAGTCATTGGAATAGCAATCTCTTGACCCATATAATTGATTAAAAGATGATTGGCACCCGCGGTTAATTTTGCTTGCATATCCACAAAAGGGATTCTCAGTCGCACATCATTTTCATCCGACTTCAATGGTGCTTTGTAATCCATTTTACCCGTCTCAGGGTCAACAATCTTCAACAGTCCAAATCCGGTATCTTTAAATTCAGCGATTGTTTTTCCACCAACGGTTTTCTCAGAAATAACAGGTTTTGGGCGGTTATTTACCCCAGATAATCCCGTGATCTCATCCCAATTAATCTGAACAATTTCGTAAATACCTTTGCAAGAATCTTTGTCTTCCTCTTTCTTTTGCGCATATATCGTTGACCCATTCGGTCCTTCTGTCATATGTGAAACATGAAAGTTGGTTTCGACTTCGTCAATCAACTTCCCCTCATAAGTAAATCGTTGAATACGGCCCTTGCCTAAGGCTTCAATGCGCGACAAAACCACAATACAATCATTCGTCGCATACAACGATAGTGCAGTGGTTCTTTTTCCTCGGCTACTCTCATATCCGGTATCATCAATTAGGAACGTATCAATCGGATCAGATGTTACAGCATCAATTGTATGAATTGAAATCCCGTAATCCACACTTGCGTCAGAACAAATAAACGTTCCATAAATCAACTCTGTTCCGCTCCTGTTAAAGTCAAAAGCTCCCGTTCGCCCCGTTTCACTATAAATAAATGCTGTAGAAGCATCACTTGCCGTATATGGGTTCAAGCTACCAATAAAGAAGTTCGCTTCCTTCTCCTCTTCTTTATCATTCTCAAGCTTATCCTTTTTACTATGATAAGCGATTTTATCTCCGTTCACCCTAATACCGTCACTATTATATCCCATGATTCTTTCTTCAAGAGAACCTAAGTCTCTCTCTTTATTTAAATCATAAATTCGAATTTTGCTAGGGCAGGAATAATTTTCATCCTTTTCAACACTATAAGCATTTCCAGCATCAAACTCAATATACTTCCTGCGCAAGCCTTCCAACTCTGGATATTCTGGATTAGATTTCAACTCTCCAGACAAATTGAACACAAACTGAGAAGAACCATCAGATGTAATCTCAGGACATGTAATAACATAAAGAAGATCTTCACCCGCTTCTTCATGAGATTCAATATCTTTTATCTGATATGAATAAAGATCCCCGAATGGAAGCTCGAACAATTGAACTTGATTATTTCCCATCGGTACAGTTTCAAAAGATAAGTCTTCATCTCTCAAATCATCTGCAAATCCTAGGTTTCCCAGCATCAAACACACCATAAGTAAATAAATTACAATTTTTTTCATATTATTCCCTCCTCCTCTGTATTTTATCTGATTTTTATAGATTTCCACCTTACGTTTTCTTACAATTTTAATGAAAAATAAATTTGCATAAGTCATTCATTTAAACAGTAGCAAACCATCTAAAAAAATGTTAGCTTAAAATAAATAAAAGTATTCTAAGATACAACTAAAACATTTAAATTAACGATCGTTTATCAAGCTATAGGCTTAACGAAGTATTGTAATTTTCCTCATATCTGACTATAAATTCACAAAAAAATCTCTGCGTGTTATAATAGTAACAAGTAAAAGTGAGGGTTGGCCAATGAGCGAAAAAATACTAATTGTAGAAGATGATCTAGATATTGCGAAGTTAATGAGAATGTTTTTAAAAAAGGAAGGTTATCAGGTGTACCATGCCCCCGATGGGCAAACTGCCATCGGCTTGTTCCGGGAAGTGAATCCAGACTTGATTATTCTGGATATTATGTTGCCCGACTCTAACGGCAAGGTGCTCTGCGAAAACTTTCGTCGGCTTACTTTATCCCCGATCCTCTTTGTCACCGCTTTACAGGATGAAGATGATCGCATAGAGGGGTTAAATTTAGGTGCCGATGATTATATTTCAAAACCCTTTAGCATGAAAGAGTTAGCAGCACGCGTGCGCGCACAACTACGTCGAGCTAATTTCTATGCTCATGACCAACAGCATACAGTTCTACGATTCAAGGGAATGGTCGTCAATTTAGAGAACTTAACTGTCACCGTTAAAGGAGACAGCGTGAGCTTAACAGAGAGCGAGTTTACCCTGTTATCCTCCATGGCCAAGGAACCGGGGAGAATTTTTCATTATGAACGACTTTATCAGGAAATCACTGGTCAAGCCTCCCATGGCGACTACGGCGCCCTCTTAACTACCATGAGTCGCCTGAGAAAAAAAATCGAATTACATCCCAACTTCAAATACATCCACACAGTTCGTGGAAACGGTTATAAATTTAGTGAGTTCGTATAGACGAAAAGCACCTCAAAGGACTTTTTCAATCCTTTGAGGTGCTCTTTCATTTATGAACTCACCTTTTCCAACTCGATCGTAAATACCGTACCTTGCCCAACCTGACTTCTGACTTTTACCTTGCCCTTGTGCAAATCAACGATCTCTTTTACAATTGCAAGACCCAATCCAGATCCACCCTCGTTAGAACTTCTTGAACGGGAAGCCTTATAAAATTCATCAAAAACCATAGATAAATCTTCCTTTGGAATACCGATTCCCTTATCCTCAACATCGACCGCAATACCTTCCTCTAAAATTCGTAAGCGCAAGGTAATCCGACTTCCTTTTTCAGAAAACTTAATCGCATTTTGAACCAGATTCGTAATCGCTTTTTCCATTAAAAACCCATCGATTTGTACAAATGCATCACCTTCAGGCAAGTCCAATTGATAATCCATTCCTGCACGTTTCACGATAATCGTTGTGCCAAAGTGGACTGTTTTCAAGAATTGTTTAATCGAGTAAAAATCAGTGTTTAACTCCACCTGCTTGGCTTGCAGTTTCGACAAATTCAAGATATCACCAACCATACGATCGAGTGTATCAACTTTGCGCGTAATCAAGTCATAAAATTCCGGCTTTTCATCCTCTTCCACAAGCTCTTCTTGAAGCGCCTCGGTTGAACCGCGAATCGTGGTTAACGGCGTTCGTAAATCATGGGAAATATGCATCAGCATCCGATCTTTTTCCCGGTTTGCCTTCACTGCTTTTTCTCGTTCTTTGTCCGCTTCTGTCCTTGCAACCTCAGCCTCTTCCTTTGCAACCACAACCCCATTGAAGGATCGATATGTCAAAATTAAACTGCCTGCCAAAGCCAATGACATGGCTACTATGATACCATAGAAAAAAACAACGTTTCGATTCGACTGCGGGACAACCATCGCTCGCTCTGCTAAACGATCTTGATCAATAATTTCGATGCATTTATTCAAAATCGATGCCAAGACTGTCTGATTAGGTTGTACGGCCATTTGCATTAAAGCATTTTTTTCAAGCTCTCCAACAATCTTTAACCGATCATAACCGTAATAAGCCTGTTGATAACTAAATACTGGAATTTCAACAATCATATAATCTGCTCGTTGCGTTTCTACAGCACGGAAGGCTTCCCTCTGATCACTTACCGATAAGATTTGTATCTCCTCTGAAACATTTCTTAAGTAGTCATTCATCCAGTAACCTTCAGTAACAGCGACAAAGGAACCTTCTAAATCACTTGCCCGTGACATCACCTTTGGATCATTCACTTCTCCAACAATTGCAATGGTATGGCTGGAATAAGGCCTTGTGAAAAGCATCCATTCCTTTCGGTCCTCTGTCACCGTTACGCACGTCAGCAGATCAAGATCTTTGGATTGAAAATCTTCAAGCACCTGCTTCCATGACTGATTTTTAACCTTCGGGTCATAGACAAACTGAATACCTGTCAACTCTGTGATTTCCTTTAGATACTCAATCCCCAATCCTTGCGGATTTCCCCCTTCATCAACAAACTCAATGGGCATATATTCGCTAATAAAACCTACTCGAATCTTTGGTCGTCCAGCCAAGTAGTTTTCTTCTGCTTCTGTCAGTTTCAACACATGCGTGTTATACTCCCGATACTGTTGGCGAATCATCGCACCCAGTTCGTGGTCTAACTGATATTCGATCTCTTTTTTAAAAATGGCTGCCAGCATCTTTTCTTCTTTTCTGACGGCAAGGGCATATCCGTAAGTAAGATTGCGAAAGGTAAATGCAACATTAATCGGTGTGTTGGTAATATCGATCGTCGTATAATTCCCTGTATCCAACACATAGGCATCAATTTCATGATCGAGTAAGGCTTTCGGCAACTTTGTTTTTTCATTATAAAATACAGGTTGAATTCGTAATTCTGGATATTGCTCAAGTACCTCTTCATAATCGGATTGAAAGCGAAATCCAACCCGTAAGTCATATAAATCATAGATTTCCTTAATCTCTTCCTCTTCTAAGGCGTAACAAGCAAAAGGGAATTCAAAAAAGGGGGGAAGGAAGGTTAAATATTCTTTTCGTTCCTTGGAATCAACTAAGCCTAAAACAAAATCAATGGATCCTTCCATCAAATTGCGTTCAAGCGAATCAATATTCATAGCTGGCTTAATGGCAATGTCGATTCCCAAATCACGTTCAAATATTTGCAATTCTGCAGGTGTAAAATCTAAAAAATTTCCCAATTTTTCCTCACCCATTTTTTCATCCACAATTATTTGTTGCTTCTCGCTTAAGGTTTCATCTTGTACGATTGTCTCTTCTTTTGAGCCGCCAATCTCGTCAATAAAAATATCAAAAATATCTTGAAACGTGACCCCCAACGCAAAAGTTCGTCCCTGAACAGACTCCAAGTATTCAATTTCATCTTCACTTAAGTATTCCGGATATCCCTCCACGTCTGCAAAAGCCGTAGCATAAGATATACTCGTGAAAACTAAAACTATAGCCCATAAAACCATCAGGATCCGTTTCATCGATTCACTCCAATTTAACTCATAATAGTCATATTATAACACAAAGAGAGATCCCCCGGCATATGCCGAGGGATCGGGGAATAGATGTATTGTAGGGAAATGTCGTACCGGGAAAATACGACATCTATAGTATACATCACTTCATAATAAGTTGCAATATCATTCAGTATATTTCCATTTTCATCAAGTATTAACCTTTTATAAACTAATAAATGTTTATTCCATTTGTTTTTTTGTAAACAAAAAGCGATCCAAAATGGATCGCTTTTTCCCTATCGCTTAAATAATCGATACATAACCGTCGCCGCTTCCGAACGTTTTAATCCCTCATTCAATGAAAGCACGCCATTATATCCCTCAATTAATCCAGCCTTAATCACCTTGGCAAGATCAGCTCGATGCAAGACCGGAATTTGATCTGCATCTGTATATACCGATAAAATTGCTTCAACCTCATCTTCTTCAATCTCTTCATCAATCGCATAACTTAGCATGATCATCATCTCTAAACGGCTTGCCGCTTGATTAGGCAAGAAGGTTAGCGACGTACCCCCATAGATCAGACCACTAGCATAGGCTGAATCAACATAGGGCTTAAACCAGTCATCCTCCCTCACATCCTCAAAAAATGAAGGTGCGCCATTCAATGGCAAATTTTCTACATTGACTAGCATCTTTACAAACTCGGCCCGTGTTACAAAATCCTCTGGAACAAAACGGCCGGTTCCGTCTCCATTGATCACATGTTTTGCAGCCATGGATTTAACATATCGATTTGCCCAATGACTAGTCATGTCTGTAAAACTTGTTACAACATTCAGAATCGCATATTCACTCAAATGAGTTAATTCAGCTACCAATTTACCCTCTTTAATTTGACCACTGACAAATTCATAAAGACCCGTAGTCGGATTATAATAGTATAACCCCAAGGTATCGAAGTATGCCGGCAAAATATTATTCAATGGATACTCGAAATGCAATGGGTTTTTACCATGGTCCGTCAATCGCGTTTGCCCAGCATGCTCAACAACAATCGCATTGATATCAAAACTTGGAGCAAGACCTCGTGTAGCTGTTAAAGTCCCTGCACTAGCGTCCTCAAGTGATGCTTCTAGGCTACTCGGTGGTGAGGTAATAATTAGTTGAAGATTTAATTCCCCCTCTGTCGTTCCAAACAATCCTCCAGGAATCACCAACTCAATTCCGCCAAAATCTAGAACAACATCAATGCCCGCTTCTGCCAGATCCTCCATTGCTGCTTCAGGAATAGCTACAACAATTTGCTCTGAAACCTGTGATGGTATGGCTGCTTGTGGTATTGTAATCGTTACAACACTGCCATCCGCTGCGTCCCGTATTTGATCAACAGCTGTCTCGATTGCCGCTGGATCAACGGCTACAGTTGTGGCGGTTTCTCCAACTGTTATAACAACAGCGTCGTCTGGCAATTCACCCGGATTTTCAGGTGCTGGTTCAGGAGGCAAAATCGGAACACCACCACCGCCAGTACTCGGTTTTGTAGAATACTCATTTAAGAAGCCAAACGCCCTAAGCGCATTCACCATCTTATCAAGATTTCCCGCTTCCGCAGCAATATACATGGTGAGTTTACTATTTAAATAGCCTTCAAGTTCCGCCATAATATCATCATAATCATTTGCATCAAAATTTGTAAAGATTGCTCCTGCAACATCTGCTAGCTGATAAGCGCCTGCACCACTATAAGACATAGTCCGACTATCCACAGTCACTTCGCTAGTGCCAGGCATGCGCCCTAAATCAAAAACCAATTTATTGGTATAGGTATCATAAGTCGCTAGTTTCTTCTCTTGCGCTAACTTGCAGATATAATAGCCGACCGTACCTACCTTGGATCCTTTGTCTATATCTAAATCCATCGCTTGAATGGCTTCAACCAAGGCTGGCGCCTGACCACTGACCACATTTGCCAAATCCTCATAGATTGCGGTTTTGCTTCCCTGAGAATGCCCCTCAAGTGCCGCCACAGTACCATCATAAAGTGCATTAAAAGTACCTACTGGCAATTCAGTTACAATGGCATCTTTAAAGTTTTGCGGTGATTGCGTATAAAAAGTTGATGCTGGATTGCCGATAAATATCAATGCCGTATCATAGGCCTCAAATACGGTATCTTTATCAGCAGCAATAAAGAGTGCTGTCAGCGCAGAGATCCCCGTATAGCCCTCGGTTACATCCGCAAACCCTGTTGGAATCATTGTGAACATCATAAGTAAAACAATAAGTAAAATACTGATTTTTTTCATTTTATTCTCCTATTCCTTGCATGGCTATTATTTTTTTATAAAAACGGTTTGCCATCACAGCAGCTTCCGCTCTAGTAATTGGATCTGTTGGTTTCAACTCTCCATGCCAACCTTGTACAAATCCCAGTGCTACAGCTTGTCTAAATGCCTCTCGGTTTTTTGGCTTAATCTGGTTTTCATCCTTAAATGTCTGCAAATGCAACGGTTCACTTGATTCAAATTCAAATGCTGCATAAGCTTTCATCATATCTGCAACAACCTCTTCCCGCGTGGCTAAAACCATTAAATGATCTTCCAAATCCGAATCAATCATTCCCAATCGAGTCGCCCTTTTCAATGGCTTGTAATACCATAAGGACTCATCACACTGAATTTCACCTTCTGCAAGCTTTGAATCATCATACACGGATATCCGCGTTAAGATAGCTAGAATCTCAATTCGCGAGATATAATCGTCTGGATAAAAAGCACCTTTCCGTTTGCCGTTTATAATCCCAATTGATGCTAATTCTATTACTTCATTTTTCGACCAATGGTCATCCAAGTCATCGAACTCAGGAATTTCTGCCAAGGTCTGTATCGCCAAATACCGAAGTCCATGTTGGAAGGCAATGGTTTGGGCCTCTGTAAAAACAATCATCGACTCTTCAATAAGACCACTTGATGCCTGTAGTGATCCCTTGGCATTGACCCGGTTTAAATCATTCAATTTCTCTCGATTTTTTGATCGAAAAGCGTCAACCAATGTCATACGATCATCCCGACTCCAGGTTTTCAGCTTGCGAATATTTGAACGAACCTCAGAAATAGAATATCCTTTCTTTTCTAATTTTTCCATCTGACTCTCCGACAAAAGAAAGGAAAGGTTCTTTGCCAATCCCTCTAAACTCTCATCCGAATCCATGGCACCTTCTATCATTTCATAGTACTTTGATTTTTCCGTAGATGAAAACTCATCGAATTCCTTAAAAATTGCATCCATTTGAGACATGTCGATAGAATCTGCAAAGCTAACTCCACCTGTCATCACGATTATTATAAGAACAACAAGGATTCCCTTCTTCATCCGATCACCCCTTAATCATATTATCATTACTATTTCGCCTATTTATTAAAAAAAAGATCGAAAACAATACATTTATTTAAAAAACAAGTTGAGTTAATTGGGAATTTTTACCACTCTTGTATCTGAATTGCACATTTTCTTAACGCATGATATAATATGTAAGAATTCGTAAGGAAAAGGAAAATATTAATCATGTCAATTTTTAAAAGTGCTCTAAGAAAGAAAGTTCTGGCTAAGAAAGATAAAAGCGACTATCAAAATTCCAACTATCGCCTAACCCAGAAGGAACAAGAATCAATGATCATTATGAAAATCTTAATTGTTTTACCAATCCTATTGATTCTTACCGTATACGCCGTTAATTAACGGCGTTTTATTATTTCTTGATCCAAAAGAACTTTTTTCGGGTTGATTAATGTAACTTCATCTACAAATTCTTTGCCGGTATAATCCTCAATCCGTTTGATCACGGATGCAAGATTTTTACAATTTCGTATCAATCCATGCATATCTGTAGCAAGAAAATCAATCTGCTTCTCCTTTAACAAAGACATCGCTGACTTATGAAACATTCCAGAATCCCTTGGATCGCACGCTTCTATGGTAACCTGTGCATATCCGCCGGCTTTTCTAAAAGCGCGAACAATCGAAGTATCCTTTTTCACCATGCTCATTCGCTCAGGATGTGCAAGAATAGGAAAATATCCTCTCAGTTTCATTTCATACACAAACTCTTCTGCCTCATCCACACTCTTCAATCGCATCGCTTCCACAAGAACATATCGGCTATTCGCCAATGTTAAGAGCCCTTCCTTGTCAATTTTTCTCACAAACCGCCGGTAATCATCAACAGCATGTTCCATGCCTAAATACAATTGAATGGGAATCGTTTGAGCCTCTTTCTGAAAGTTGTCAAACCGTTCTTGCAACCATTTTATATTCTTCTCGCCTGCAAAAGCCCAGCTATGGGGTGTCGCAATGATATCCGTCACCCCATTTTCATACGCTTGTTGCATCAAAACAAGAGATTCCGGCAGAGAAAGAGGGCCATCATCCACTTGATTCAGCAAATGACTATGAATATCAATCATTTCGTTTCTTCCTTCGAGACTTCGTTCTTTCTCCATAGTAGTAATGATTATACACATAGCTATAGTAGCCACCTTCATCCATGGGCACCTTATTGAGAATCACCCCAAGTATTTGAATGCCAATGTCCTCCAGTTGCATCTGAGCACGTTCCAATCCGCGTACATCCTCCTGCCCAACCGCTACAACCAAGATCACCCCATCTGTCATTCGAGACAGAACCGCTGCATCTGTAACCATGCCAACTGGAGGCGTGTCAAACAAGATAAAGTCATAATCGGCTTCGATCTCGTTAATCATTTCGACAAATCGTTTTGACCCCAATATTTCTGAGGGGTTTGGCGGTTTTTGTCCGGTCGTTAATAGATCTAAATTCTCTTCCGCAGTTCTTTGAATCACATCCTGCACAAGTTCTTCACCCAACAAGACTTCCATTGCTCCTACTATATTGGAGACACCGAAAAAGCGATGCTGCTTAGGCTTACGGAAATCACAATCCACAATCAATACCTTATGTCCCGCCTCTGACAAAGCCAGTCCAAGGTTTCCCGTGACTGAAGATTTTCCTTCCGATGGACCCACACTTGTCAAAAGGACCTTTTTCAAATTGTTATCTAAGTTCATAAATTGCAAATTCGTACGTACTTTCCGATAGGCCTCCGCCATCGGTGAGCTATCATTTTTTTGTATTTTATGTTCTGCCATCTACTTGCCCTCCGCATGTTTATCAATTGGAATCATACCGATCACTTTCAGCCCCAGTTTTTCAACATCCGCAGGAGTCTTAACCGAATTATCAATCGCTTCCAATACAAAGGCTAAAAAAACACCGACCATTAGACCAAGCACCAAAGAAATCGCAAGGTTCATTTTCACATTGGGCTTAATTGGATTTGCAGGTACTTGCGCTTCATCTACGACCTGCACATTGTCAATTTGCATAAGTTCAGTGACTGTCGTCATAAACACATCCGCTGTTTCATTGGCCAAGGTAGCGGCTATCACCGGATTCGTATGTACCACTGAAACCTTAATAATTTCCGTATCACGCAGCATTGATACATTTACATATGAACTTAATTGTCCATAGGAATCTTCCATATTTAGATTCTCTTTCACCTGATCCAATACTTTATGACTCTTAGCGATCTCCGCATAGGTAGATATCAATTTTTGATTTAATTGAATATCTGAATACTCGATTCCCTGTGTTCCTGTCTGATACTCCTGGGGTTTCCCTAAAAGCAGGGTGGTTGTCGATCCATATTCAGGCTCTATAAGAAAAAATGTCACTGCCGCAACACTAGATACTGTAATCACTGTTATTAAAACAATCAGTCCCAACCTCTTTCGCAAAATGAAAAATAGTTCTTGTAACGTAATTTCTTCCATATCTCTACTCCTTTATAACCGCTTTTTCAACCAATCCTTCCGGATTGGGATAATAGGTTGGAACAAAATTTTGTAACCATTGAAGTAACTGTTTTTTATCCATTGCAGAAATACCGATCTCCAAATCAGTCAAACTCTCTTCAATTTTATCGATATCAAACACAGCTGGTTTTTCAATAAATATTTTCTTATGACGTGTTGAGCCCATATCATCTTTATTGATTAATATTTCCTCATACAATTTTTCTCCAGGTCGTAGCCCCGTGATATCAATTGGAATTTCCTCTCCTGGCTCGAACCCTGACAAGCGAATCAATTCCCTTGCCAAATCAATAATTTTAATCTGCTCCCCCATATCCAACACGAAGATTTCTCCCCCCTTAGCCATAGCACCTGACTGTAAAACCAATTGCGCCGCCTCAGGGATCGTCATAAAATAGCGTTTCATTTCAGGATGAGTAACCGTTACCGGTCCACCTTCTTCAATTTGTTTCTTGAACAAGGGAATCACAGATCCATTAGAACCCAATACGTTTCCAAACCGCACTGCAACAAATTCGGTACGACTGATCCGATTCATACCTTGAATCATCATCTCGCAAATTCGCTTCGTCGTTCCCATCACGTTGGTTGGATTCACTGCCTTGTCCGTCGAGATTTGTACAAAACGTTCTACATTGAATTTGTCTGCCATTTTCATTACATTAAAGGAACCAAATACATTATTCTTTACCGCTTCTTTGGGAGAACCTTCCATCAAGGGCACATGTTTATGTGCAGCCGCATGGAAAACAACCTGCGGCCGATAGGTCCAAAAGATCTCCTTCATCCGATCACGATCACGAATGGAGGCAATCTCAACACGAAACTCCAAATCTGGATATTTACGCCTTAACTCCTGCTGCAAATCATAAGCATTATTCTCATAGATGTCTAGAATATACAAAACTTCCGGTTGAAAACGCGCTAACTGACGGCAAATTTCAGAACCAATAGATCCGCCGCCTCCAGTTACCAGTACACGCTTTCCGGTAATAAAGTCTCGAATTGAGGCAGTATCCAAACGCACAACGTCTCGACCCAATAAATCTTCAATTTCCACGTCTCGAAGTTGCCCAACCGTCGCCTTTCCATCTATCAATTCATATACACCCGGCAATATTTTTACAGGAAGGCGTAAAGGCTCTATCGCCTTTAAAACTTCCGTTCTTTCCTTCTTGCCAACGGATGGAATCGCTACAATAATTTCATCCACATGAAATTTTTCAACCGCTTCTTGAACCTTCTCTTTTCCTCCGAATACTAACACATTATGAATACGATCTCCCCATTTCAAAGGATTATCATCCATCACAACCGTCACTCGCGCATTCATATCCGGTTTGTTCATATACTCTTTCATGACCATCTCACCGGCATCACCACCGCCATAAATCATCACTCGTTTATCTTCCTGAAATACATGAACCCCGCGATGATAAACTCTTCTAGAAAATCGATAGGATAAACGGAGCCCGCCAATTCCCAAAATTTGTATCATCATGGCAATCAACAAAACACTTCGTGAGATTTCCACCTGCATCAAAAAATAATACATCACGACTAAACCATTGGCGATCACAACGCCAATAACAACATTTAGCAACTCCCGCACCGATGCATATTTCCACACGCTGGTATATAACCTTGCAAAATAGAATACACCTAAGGAAATCATAATCATGACACTTGCGTGTCCATGTACCAACGATTGAAATTCGTCAGGTACCTTACCGCCAAATCGTAAGGATAAAGATAAGTAGAAGCTTAAGTATAGAATAATCAAATCGCAAATCATCAATGCGATCATTCGCGATAATCGCCTTGCTTTATTAACCATTATTCACCTCAATTACAAATTTTATACAAGTCACTATTCCTATTTTATGACATTTTCCTATCCATATCAATTGAATTATATCGCTTTTAAAAAAAAACGTACAAAAATAAACCTATCTCACTATATTTATCTAGATGTTTAAATAATCTTTTAACGTAATCTCCTATCGACTTAATTTGTTGAAATTTTCCATCTTCAATATAGATACAGGCAGATAACAAACCCAAACTATTTTTAGGCGTAATTTTCACTCTTCGATATAGGATCAAGCAATAAATGTTACGCTAGCACCCTTTCTCAGCCAGAATTATTCCGATATAATAAAGGTGAGAAAAAAAAAGGAGGATATGATGAAAAAATTGTTCCTGATCATTCTATTGACTGCATGTGCCCTTTCAGGATGCAACACATCTTCACAGAAAATCAACGAGCAAACAATCAATCCAACACCATCGGAAAAAACAGAAATGACTAGCCCAATCAGTGAAGACCCTAGCTCAAAAAGTATACGTGAATCAACTGCGACCGCTTCGATTCAATCCATACTGGACAAAAAAATTGAAGCTGTACAAACTAAAAATCTTGATCTCTACCTTTCAACCATCACAACTGCAGATTCTTATTACTGGAATGAACAAAAGCGATGGTTCACCGAAATGACAAAGGATGGGGTTCGTGATCTTAAGTACATTTTACGAGAAGTAACTTTGGAAGAAGGGGAAATCGCAATTGCACGCGTTGAGCAAACCCATCATTACCATCAAAACTTTTCTATTAGCTATCCCTTGCGATTTATCCAAGAAGAAGACGAGTGGAAAGACGCAGGATACAATTTTGAAGAACAAAAAACAGAACGCTATACCATTAAGTATATGTCCGGTGAAAGCAAGGTGACCGATTTTCAAAAAATCATCGATACTGCCTATACCAATCTAGCCTCTATCTTTAGCGAGCAACCCGATCCCAACTTTGAAATTAAGCTCTTTCACAGCCGAGAACTATTGCGACAGCGAACCATTCCCACCATCGGTTGGCTCTTTACCGGTTGGGGCGAAGCCAATGAATCCCTGAAACTCTATACGGGTCATCCGGTTCTTGAACCCTACTACGGTACCGTTCAACATGAACTGGTTCATCATATCACCATGAGAATCTGCAACAACAATCTCCCCGGCTGGATTGCCGATGGCATCGCCCTGCAATATGGAAACTACGCCCTAGAGGGCGGCAACGCCATTACTCTTGGTTATGCGACCAAGGACCAAGTTCGTGTCACTGTTGATTTTCTTGAAAACGTCGACCTATGGGATGCCGAAAAGCAAGAGGAAACATGGGATTGGTACAACGCCTCTCAGATGCTCACTGAATACATCATCGAAAGCTATGGCCACGATCAACTGATGGCTCTATTTTACGAAGCGGGCAAAAAACCATACAATGAAAATGTTATGAATCCCAAATTCAACGAACAGAACAATAAAACCATGGGTCAAGTCCTTCAAACCGTACTGGGCATTACCAAAGAAGAATTGACCGAAGCCTATTGGACATGGCTGGATCAGACTTATCCCGATTAGGAGCTGCTATGAAAAAAATGACCATTGGCGAATACGCAAAATTAAGGAATGTAACCACAGAAACCTTGCGCCACTATGACCGAATCGACCTCTTTCATCCCATTGAACGCGATGGTAATTCTAAATACCGATATTATTCCATTGAGCAGGATGAAAAACTTGGCACCATCCGTGAACTGCAACAACTCGGTATGAGCACGGATGAAATCAAAAACTACTTTAACAATCGAAACCTAGCACAATCTTTCGACTTGCTCCTAAAAGTGCAAATGCAATTACAGGAGCGCATTCAAACTCTACAAAAACTTGAAGATAACCTCGCTTCACGTATTGACCATTTGGATCAAATTATTCATCATACCGATTTTGAATCTATCGAAATTAAGAACTATGATCAGCGTCTTCTCTTAAGAAAGAATACCTATTGCACAACAGACGATGAGTACCATTATACCTCTCTAGAATTGGAAAAAGCCCTGAATGAACCGACTCCCTTATTGGCCAACAACCGCTTGGGCTTTATGAGAAACCCGAATGAAACCAATGTGGAACACAGTTTTCCATTTATCTTTATCAATCATGAAAATTCAGCTGATCCAAAATATATTCATTCTGTCCCGGCCGGTCAATATGCATGCAAGTTCTATAAAGGAGACTACCGAAACTTTGTAAAAGAAGTCACTGGCATGACAAAAATCTTAATCAAACAAGGCTATGCCGTCATTGGACATACACTTGAAATCGTCCAGGTTGATATAAGCGTAACGGATATACTGGAAGAATCTATTTTCCAAATCCAAATCCCAATTAAAAAAGCTTGACCTTTGTGCTACAAAAAGGTTTATACTACCTCTAGGACTCAGCATCTTGCCTTTCGCTGTGTCATGGAGGTTTTTTATGCAAGAAAAAATACTAGGTACAGAAAAAATCAGCAAGTTATTTATTAAGTTTGCCATTCCAGCGATCATAGGCATGGTCATATCCAGTATGCAAACCATTATTGATGGAATTTTCGTCGGTCGGTTTGTAGGAGAAAATGCCTTAGCCAGTGTGAATGTCGCCCGCCCCTTTATGGATCTAATATTTGGCCCCACCTTTATCATCTCCATCGGTGCCATGAGTTATATGGGCCGTGCCTTGGGAGCAAAGCAAGTTGAAAAAGGGCAATCCATCTTTCGCACAGCGACCCTATTGGGTGTTAGCCTTGGTTTATTTATTGCCTTGATTGGAACCACCTTTCATCGCCAGCTAGCAGAACTCTTGGGTGCAAGCCCTCTATTACTGAATTTCGTCTCTACTTATATCAAGAATATTGCACTCTTTGCGCCATTTATCATCACCATGTATCTATTTGGATTTACCAACCGTTTGCTGGGTAAACCTAGAGTTTATCTGATCAGTTCCATTTGTAGTATTATTGTAAATATCAGCTTGGACTATTTATTTGTAAAAGAACTACAAATGGGTATTCAAGGCGCAGCTCTAGCAACAGGAATCGCCTTTGTGGTTGCCTTTGTGATTTGCGCCATACCCTTGCTTGATAAAAGGAGCACCGTCAACTTTTATAAAGGCCATTGGACCCCGTCCTTGATCGGGCAGATGTTATATAACGGTTCTTCCGAAGGAATTGTATCTCTTTCTTCAGCCCTTACCGTCTACTTATTCAATCGAACATTTATGGCATTTGCTGGAGAAAGTGGCGTCGCCGCCTATACCACAATCAGTTATATCGCCTACTTTGGTCTTATGATGGTCTTTGGCATTTCTGATGGGATCGCATCCATCATCAGC
The DNA here is from genome assembly GCA_036323355.1 of Gottschalkiaceae bacterium SANA. Classification (GTDB taxonomy): domain Bacteria; phylum Bacillota; class Clostridia; order Tissierellales; family GPF-1; genus GPF-1. Next base: position 2,912,110 of record AP028876.1, read on the forward strand.
TATAACTATGGGAAAAGACAGTTTGATCGAATCAAAGAGATTATGAAGCTGGCGCTTCGGACCAGCGCAATCATTGGCCTCGTCCTTGTCGCAGTGATGAATTTCTCTGCAGAACCCTTGATTCAATTGTTTATCAAGGACAATTCGAGCATCGTTGCCATGGCAGCTAAAGGAGCCGCCCTCTATTCCGTCGGCTTTTTAATCACAGGATACAATATTATTTCTTCTAGTTACTTCACAGCGATCGGCAATGCACGCGCTTCGATTTTCATCGCTTTGTCTCGCGGGCTTGTGGGAATCACTCTAGGAATTCTGATTCTGCCAAACTTCTTGGGAATCAACGGGGTCTGGCTTACCGTTCCTCTGGCTGAATTGCTCGCCTTTATCTTGATTCAATTCTTAAAAAAACGAGAGCCAACCGCAACGCTTACCCTCAAGCAAATTGATCAATATTCGGCGAAGAAAACCGCATAATCAATCGTCTCATATCTTTTTCAGACAGTCCTCGGGCTGTCTGATTTTTTCATTTCACTTTCGTGCACCATTCTCCATTACTCCTTATTGTTACCTATAATTCCTTTTAGTCTTGATTTATTCCCTCTGGTGGTGTATCATGTTCTTGAAAGGAGTGAAAATAATGAACAATTCATACTATACGGTAGATCAGGTTGCAGCGTTTTTACACATGCATGTCAAAACCGTCCGACGCTATATACGAGAAGGAAAACTTCCCGCTGCCAAGGTGGGGAAACAATGGCGCATTAACGGTCATGACCTCAGCACTTTTATGGAGGGGGAACAGCCTACAGTAAAAATCCCAGACACCCCGCTTCTATCTGTTGATCAAGGTCAAGCTTCCACACCACGGGTTCAGGTTTCAACAGTCGTTGAAGTGATCTACGAAACGCAGGCAGAAGTTGATCGAATTACCAATACCCTAACAGCTGTCATGCAGAATAAGGATCCCATTTACGGGTATTCCACTATGAATATTCAAGTCTTGCCTAGTCAGCAAAAAATACGGGTATTATTATGGGGAACAATCCTCTTTATCGAATCCATGCTTGGATGCATTCGATCCATGGTTGAAGAATAGGAGTCAACAATGAAAAAGAATTCCATTTATGATTCCCCCCACGGGAAACACATAATCCTATCTGCTTATGAAGAAATTCTCAAACAATGGCCCCTTCCCTATGAACAAATTAAAGTCCCAACCACCTACGGCCAAACCGCCGTACTTGTTTCAGGTGCAAATGACTTGCCTGCCCTGATCTTGCTTCACGGGGCCACCACCAATTCCGCCATGTGGATTGGCGATGTAAAAGCCCTAAGCCATCGCTATCAAGTATTCGCCATCGACATCATTGGTGAACCAGGATTCTCTTCTGAATCCCGTCCCAATCACGAAGGTAATCATTACGGAATTTGGTTGGAAGAAATCATGCTGCACTTCAATTTGATGCGTGCGACTTTAATGGGTAATTCTTTGGGAGCATGGATGGCTTTGCAATTGGCAAAATATCGAACAAATCGTGTTGAAGCACTTGTTTTACTTGCTCCTAGCGGATTGAGGCCAGCACGGCTATCTTTTGTGTTGAAAGCCATCCCTCTTAGCTTGCTTGGAGAATGGGGAACCGACAAGCTTAATCAGATCGTCTACGGACAAGAAAACATTCCAAGAGAAGCCAAAGCCTTCGGGAAACTGATCCTAGATCATTTCACCCCTAGAATTGGATCCCTTCCGTCTTTGACCGATGAAGAACTTCAAAAATTCACCATGCCAATTCTCTTTATTGGCGGAGAAAAAGATGCCCTCCTCCACACCCGTGATTCCGCAGAACGACTTCAAACATTCATACCTCACGCTGAAGTTCATATTATTTCCAATGCCGGACATGTCTTAATCCACCAACAAGAAATCATCTTGAATTTTCTGGACAAGTGCAAAGCGAATAAAAAAACCGGAGTCTGATGACTTCGGTTTTCAACGCAATCCCCTAATATGTTCTTCTTTCTGCTTCTGATCTGCACGGCTAAACTGCAGTAATTTTCTATAATACAGTTCATCTACTTCCTTTGTTGATAAATTCTTCTCGCAAATCTTACATTCATCTCTATGATCTAAGCTTGATAAATCGTTACTTCTTCATCTTTTACCCATTACAACACATACATCAATTCAACATGGCCTTGAAGAAAATGACTCTCCAAACGCTCTCCATTTACCCGAATCATAGAAAGCAAATCCGAGGCATAATCAAAGGGACCAACCTTAGCTTCATTTTCTTCCCAAAACTGCCACCCTTCAGAAAAATGCGTAATCGTGTGGGCTTTCCCTAAAATCCGAAATTCAATCTCACGGCCTTGCTCCAAATCTCGTATCAAATCCTGAAATTGATATTGCTCACTTTCTTTCATCCTTTTCTCCTCATTCAATCCAACTACGATCATTGTATACCTTGTCAAAGGAAAATGCTTTGCATAATTGTTTCAACTGTTTTCCCTTGGCTAAAAACAAATATTTTTTATATTCCGTAATCGCTTCATTCCGTATATTTTTCAATAAGATATAACCGCTCAACTTTGCCTGAAACTCTTCTTCATCCATCAAGCCATTAGTTTCACGTACAATCTCCCTCTCCATGCCAATAGCCCTTGAATTGTCTTCATCTCCATAAAACACATTACCAATATCAATAGGATCGACATCGTGGTTGGCTTCAACAGCAATCAAATTCACATTCTCCTCATCGGCTCTCCAATTGATGGAACGAATTGCTGTATAAGCCGAATTCGTCAATTGTTCCCTCCGCTCATCGCTAGTCATCCGTACGCCACCCATGGTATAAACCGGTGTCAAATGTTTTAAAATTTCTTGGTCAGTTTTATAAAAAACAAAGGTCATATGCCGATTCGTCGGCAGGTCTACACGAATCGTCTGCCCCTCAGTAATTTCAACAATACGACTAAAGACTTCGTCAATACTTGCTACATCTTCAAAATCTAAATATGCACTATGATGCAGATCGTAATTCAGTCCAATGGGTACTAGCGCCAATACTTCATGAATCTCGCTAATAATTCTTCGATTGATCTGCTCCATATTCATTTCGTTTAAATGCTTGATTTGTATCCAGTACTGCACCCCGTCAACAATAATTTTCAAATCTGGTGCTCCCATTCGATTGGGCTCTTCATACACCATCTCAAACTCAGCTACGCTATCGCCTAGTTCACGATACAATTGCCCAACCAAGTTCAATTCCGTCATATAGTCCCGGCGGTTCCGTTGATCCTTCTCAATTTTTTCAAGAATTCGTTCAAACCCAAGCCTCTTTATAATATCGCAATTCAACTGAAGCAGCCGAGTCTGAACGTCATCAAGCTGATATTCACTTTTCAAAATTTTGAGTATTTTTTCCATTCTCGGCTCCTTTCTAATTATCTATTTATAACTATTATATCCCATAAAAATTCTCTCTCTCACTAGATTCCCTCTCCCAATCAAATTTTCCTCGCCATATAAGGAGTTAACTCTCTTTCATACCATCATTTAGCATTTCAATTGTCTAGATGATTCCAGTGGGCGGACAACTAACAAAACAATCAAAGCCGACGCAAATGCGCCAGCTTTTCTATACAAAGATTCCACTTATTTTCCAAATAATAAAACACCATAATAAAACAATCGGAAGTGCATAAACCCATCTTTTTCGTAAAGGCTCTCCTTCTCGATTCTCCACTGCAACTCGAGACTCTTCCATCACATTTTCTGGGATTAAACGAATACAACCTGCAATCATCAAAGGCAAAAGAATCAAATCGTCAAGGTAACCCAATACCGGTATAAAATCGGGAATCAAATCGATGGGTGAAAGAGCATAAGCAAGTGTTAAAAGAATCGCTCCCTTTGCAACAAGTGACATATCCTTGTGCTTGCTTGCATAAGCAAGAACAGAAATCTCCAATTTAATTTTTTTCGCCCATTCTCTAATTCGCATCCTCTGTTCTCCAATTTTCATTCAATGACTTTATCATACTGATCATTAGGCTAATCTTGAAAAAAGTCGACTTCAACTCCCTCATCGTCTATTAATTGAGCGGGGTCCGATGTATCATTGTTCCACACATATACATTCGCCATAATAAAGTCTCCGCTTCCATTCGCCTTATGCGAGGTGATCTTCAATAACTGATTCGCCTCAATCATAGATCCTTCTGGAAAATCAAAGGTCTGAGAGCCTGCAACAGAGATCAACTGCCATCCACCAAGTTCAACAGCCTCACTTGAAACATTTTTAATGACCACAAACTCCGCATTCTTATCGAGTTCCGTAATTACAACCGGTGATCCAATTTTTCTTCCTGTACGTTTAACCTGCGGTTCTACAGCTTGCAAATCTGCAGCTTCTTGTTCTTCCTTACCGTTTTTCTCGTCATAATCTACTCCAACATCCTCAGACAGCATACCTCTTGCAACACCTTCAAAGGTCTCAACGAAAATTCGAGATTCATCCAAAGTCATGACAATCGTTCCATCTAAATCTGTCTCATAGGTAAAAATCCCCATATTCCGCAAGCGATCTAGAATCGTCGCATCAGGATGTCCGTATCGATTGTCTGCACCTACACTGATCACCGCATAATTCGGATTTATTTTTGATAGATACTGAATCGTATTTGATGTGGAAGATCCGTGGTGGCTCACTTGAAAAACATCTGCCTGTAAATCGACACCCGCTTCCACCAACTCATGCTCCGAAATAGCCTCTGAATCACCAACCAATAATACGCTTTGATTTGCATTTTTAATCTTTAGGATCACAGAGTAATCATTGGTATTAACATAGTCTGAACCCAATGGGCCCAATACTTGAATTTCTAATTTTCCCAAATTATATCTTGTGCCCGCTTTCGGATATATAGCCTCTACATGACCTTCTTCCAATGCATGCATGACATCTTCATAGGCCTTAGAATCGTATTCTTTTGTTGACAGAAATACCTGCTCCACTTCAAAGGTCTCTAAGACCCGATCCATGCCACCAATATGATCTTCGTGAGGGTGGCTATTTACCACATATTCCAATCGATCGATGCCCAGTTCATCCAAATAGGAACAAATAAACTCCGCATCCCCTTCATTGCCAGCATCATAGAGCAGCTCATTCCCTTGACCATCCATCACCAATACGCTTAATGCTTGTCCAACATCCAGAAAATGAACTTGCATAACCGAAGTGTTTCCCATCCCAGCTTCCTTGGAATCTTCTGTTTCAATGTCTTGAGTCGATTCAAGCTTTATGGGCTCATTTTCATTTGTCCGAATTTCTTCCATGTCTTGTTCAGATGCTTTGGTGCTAGCTGTTGCCGCTGAAGCATCAGCGTTACCTATGCGAACGCCCAAACTCACAAATAAAATAAAAGCAATAATGATCGCCTTTTTCTTCCCAAATTTGCCCTTATTTTTCACTTATGCCTCCAATTATGTTTTCTTTATTTTACCATTTTTTGCTTAATAAAATCATTTTTTATTATTTGTCCACATTTCTAACTTTTCAAGCGAATGGTAGTGCTCATAAAAAAGGAGCCCATCGGCTCCCATATATGGTGGCAATACAATCAACTCAAATATTCCTGTTTGATGGTCTTAATTTCAAACTCATCAAAGTGATTGCTTTCAATCTTTCGAAGCAAGTATTCTCGGTAACCAGCTACCGCTTGATGATTTTCATCAATGCTGCGTCTCTTTAGAAGCTGCAGGGCATGAAGCACCGCGCGCATCACCTTAATATCCGACTCCCCATAATGGACAATCTGATCAAAAGCATCGTGCAGCATCAATTCAAAACAATAGGCTTCAAGCAGCACATAGCCCGCTTCCTCTGGGTCATGATCCACTTTAATATATCCGTATTTTTCATCACTTAAAAGCTCCAGCAGTTCCCCAATGCTGCGGATGCATTGAACTGCAGTAAAGGGATCGTTAATGCCTGGCGAAAGTGCTCGCAAAGCGACTTCCACAATCTTTTGAATGGTGTAGGCAAAATCCTGTTTCTCTGTTTTATGATCTCCAATGGAAACAAATCCTCGGATCCCATCGGCCATGCTCTGCACCTCTTCTGTTTTTTCACTGTAATAGACCGTAAATAAGACCTCTCCCATCGTTACATATTGCCCAACGACCTTTTGAAAGACAACAACCAATTTTTTTCTGTCCACCATATCAAAGAGTTTGCGATCTTGAATCTGCTGGATATACCCATTCTTCTCACAGTGAATGGAAAAGCTTCCCTCGTAATCTTCCACCCTCGGTCTTGCTACAACCGGATGTGTTGTCAATAAGGTCTTGTATGTCGCTATTTTTTCCTTTGATTCGTAATACAAGCGATCAATCACATTTCCAGTTTGAATAAAAGTCGCTACATTATTGATGAAAAGCACAAAATACACAAGCCCCACTCCGATATACACAACACCAATGCTTGCTGATATGACTGTATATCCTGCAACTGTATTGCGCGTAAACAACAAGGATACAATGGAGTAGGTAAAGCCGCCAACGAAAACGCCGAAGGACTGCATGGTATTTTTCTGGGTTAAAAAATTTTCAACAACCCGAGGAGAAAGCTGCGACATATACATGGTCAATACAACCATAGTAATGGAAAAAGTAAATGTCGTGATGGTAATAAACGCACCTGCGATAATCCCATGGATCGTTCTTGCCAATTCCGTACTCGTCAGAAAGAAAGAAGGTATGGATTCTTGATAGTTCACCAAGTAACCAGAATCAATCTGAATGACTAAAAGCGCCCCAAGCAAGGAAAAAATCGAATAGATTGCTGGGTACAGCCAAATACTTTGGCGAACTTTCTCTAATTTTTTTCGAATCATTTTCTTTCCTCCAATCGATCGCCTCTAGGGCATCAACCCGCTCTTTTTTCCTTCTTCGAATCCGATCTGTTTTAACCAGTATACCCCATTTGCAAGGTGGTTTTGCTCTTCCATTAAAAAAAGCCCTGCCCTTTTGGGCAAGACTGATCATACACACGACCTACATCCATTTTATCCATGAAAACCAAGAGAGATCAAACCAATACGCCGAAAGCCAGGCAAAGAGAAAAGCGCCAGCCATGGCGTAGATCAATGATCCCAAAACACCCATCAGGTAAAATTCAGACTCCTCTTTATTGGGATGCAAATGAGTCGTCAAATACGAGCGAATCCCCACAACAATACCAATTAAAAATAAGTTTCTTGAAAAAAAGGCACCCATATAAATCATTGATTCCAAAATCCCAAGCATCTTGCCGTTGGGGCTATTGGGAACAAAAACAACTTCTTCTTCCAAACTCCAATCATTCTTTCTCAACTTCTTAATTTTTTTGCCAACAACGCGGTAGTATTCCTTCATATAGGGTTTCTTCCACCGAAAGATCACGCGGTTAAACCAAGGATCACGCAATAACAAAAATCCTAGAAACCAAATGGTCGCTAAAGCAGGATAAGCCCATTTCCCCAAATCATAGAGCACACTCGGGGTGTATTGAACAGCAAGAATAAGGACACCAAAGTAAAGCAAGGCAAAAAAGCAAAAAAGACTAACCGCTATGCGATATTCACGGCTATAGTCCATCTGCTCATCCTTCTGCTTATTTTCACCCATTTTAATGGGGATATAATTCTTAGACTTATTCATGATTGATCTCCATCTTGGCTTAAATTAAAAATCACATTTTCTATTATATCAAAGTTTCCCCTTAAACCCCATCGCTTTCAAACAAATCTAAAAATACCGCTTTCGATAAAAAAACTCCGACAAAAGTCGGAGTCTACTTATTCCTTGAAGTTTTTTTCGAAATTCCAGGAATCACGGCACATTTCAACAATACCACGGCTGGCTTTCCATCCCAGTTTTTCTTCCGCTTTTGAAGCGTCTGCATAGCAGGAAGCAATATCCCCCGCTCGGCGATCTACAATCTCATAAGGCACTTTCAATCCGTTGGCTTGCTCAAAAGCATGAACCAGTTCCAATACAGATGTCCCTCTCCCAGTTCCCAGATTATAAATATGGACCCCTTGTGTCAACTGATTCAAGGCATCAACATGACCCAGTGCCAAATCCATCACATGAATATAGTCCCTCACGCCAGTTCCATCCACTGTATCGTAGTCATTGCCAAATACGCGAAGTTTCTTTAGTTTTCCCTTAGCTACCTGTGCCACATAGGGCATTAGATTGTTGGGGATCCCATTTGGCGCTTCGCCAATCAGTCCACTTGGATGTGCACCCACAGGATTAAAATATCGTAGCAAGGTAACAGCGAGTTCAGGATGAGCAGCCACGGCATCTGTTAAAATTCGCTCACTCATTGCCTTGGATTCACCATATGGATTTGTCGTTGGCAACAATTCCATAGTTTCAACAAAAGGAACTTGGTTGTCTCCATAAACCGTTGCTGAAGAACTGAATACAAAACGAGCCACCCCATGCTTTACACAAGCCTGAATCAACACCATGGTGCTGACCAAATTGTTATAATAATACGCAACGGGTTTTTCGGAGGATTCTCCCACCGCCTTCAAGCCCGCAAAATGAATCACGCCGTCAAACCGATGATCGCCAAACAAACCATCAACCAATCTAGCATCAACAACATCCATCTCGTAAAAAGTCACTTTCTTTCCAGAAATCTCTTCGATGCGATCCACAGTTTTACGCTTACTGTTACATAAATTATCTGCAATCACCACAGAATGTCCCGCTTTTAATAATTCGACACAGGTATGGGACCCAATATAGCCGGTTCCCCCAGTCACTAAAATATTCATTTTCCGCCTCCACCTATCTATAATAACGACCTTTGCTTCTTTATATATCCTAACATAAATTAATTTCATTTTGTGAATCAAATAAAAAAGAATAGGACTGCTCATTGTTTATTTTTATAAATATATAGATGAAATAAAAACGAAAAAAATGGCATGTCCCATAGGTGTACGATATAATTCATTTAACGGTCCCTATCATTTTATTCATTTCTACTCATATTCAAAATAGGAGCAAAAGTATGAAAATCGGAGTAAATCTTTCATTTATTATTGATCATGTCGATTTTGGAATCGGCTCATATATAGCCAACATTCTGCGCGGTTTTCAAGAACTTAACCGGTTAGACGCTTATTATTTAATTGTCAGAAAAAGTTTTTACCCCCGAGCGAAAACACTTTATCCGGATGCAAATTTTATTATCCTAAAAGAAAAAAAATGGATGTATCGATGTGGAAGATTCCAGAATTTCTTAATCAGCCATGATTGTGATATGATCCAAATTTCAAAAATTACGCGACAAGAAAATTTAGATCTTATGTTTTATCCCTTTCATGCTATTTCTAACAATATGAACCTAAAAATTCCTATTGTAATGACCGTTCATGATCTCTTTCATTGTAATTACCCAGAGAATCTATCGCGTAAATATTTGACTTATGTAAAATTACGATATCGATCCTTGATGCATCATTCGGACCGTATGATCACAATCTCTGACTTTGTGAAAAGTGACGTCCTAAAATACTTTCCGGAAGTTAATCCGGAACATATCCATCGCATCTACAATTCCATCATATTTGATACAAACAAAATCACGCCAATGGCCATAGAAGAGCCATTTATTCTTTGCGTCAATTCCATGCGAACTCATAAAAACTACATTACACTGATTAAAGCCTTTCACAGAATCAAAGATCAGATTCCCCACAAATTAATTCTGGTGGGTGGATGGGGCGAAGCCTCTCAAGAAATTCAAGATTTTATCAGAGCCAATCAATTAGAAAGCCGCGTGAAAATAAGGAGTGGCCTTTCCGAAGGAGAAAGAAATTTTCTATATCGCGAAGCAGATCTCTTCGTTTCCCCTTCTCTCCATGAGGGATTCGGGATGACACCCATTGAAGCGATGCTGGCTAAAACATCGGTAATCACCACCAAAGAAACCAGTCTTTATGAAGTGACCCAGGGGCTAGCACACTATTATGAATCCCCACAGGATGATCACCAGCTGGCAAAGAAAATTATACAGGTGCTTGAACGAAAGGAATCCAAAGATTTACTTTCACTAAAAGCAGAACAAGTAGCAAAATCCTATCACTATTTAACCATTGCAAAGGAATACGACAAGTTCTTAAAAGGAGTTCTCGATGAAAATCGGCATTGATCTCACCTCTTTTCATAAAAAACATGACGGCGGCAAAGAACAAGTGCTCTTCAATCTCCTCAAAGGATTCAATGAATTAGGCGCAAGCAAAAAGATTAGCATATTCTGCTATGCCTACATGATTGAAACGATTCGTCAGATAATTCCTGATGCAGAAATTATCACCATTAAAGCTAGCAAATTCCCTAAAAAACTGATCGCAGACTATTGGGTGAAAACCTTTCGACTGCCGAAGATCGTCAAAAGGCATGGCATTTCTATTTTATTCTTTCCCGTTTCCCATACAGGTCTAATGCGTTTTTCAATCCCAACGGTCGTTTTGCCCCATGATATTCAGCCTATTTCCAGACGTGAAAACTACTCAGTCTTGGAAGGTCTTAAATATCAATGCATTTATCATTTTGATTTTTTACTAAGAGACCATATCGTTTCAATTTCGAACTTTGATCTTGCTCAATTGGAAGCCCATTATCCGCAGCATACGCATAAATTCAAACAAATCTATAATCCCATCGCAATGAAGCCAAAAGTCGATCATCCTAAAAAAAAGCAAGAAATTATCGCGATCAACATCCAGTATCCACATAAAAATATTAAGACCTTGATCAAGGCTTTTTCCATAATTCAACATCAAATTCCCCATACCCTCGTCCTGGTAGGCAGCAAGAATAAAATGACAAGCCCTTTATTGACTTGTATCACAGAGGAAAAGGTAACCAATCGCGTCCAGTTTACAGGCTTTCTATCGGATAAAGACTTACATCAACGCTTGGAAGAAAGTGCCTTGTACGTCAACCCTTCTTCATTTGAAGGATTTGGCATGACAGCAATCGAAGCCATGATACTTAAGGTTCCCGTCATCGTTGCTGACACCACTGCTTCCCCAGAAGTTACCAAAGGACTCTGCACGTATTATTCTCCTGTATCCGATGAAAGGGCATTGGCGAGAAAAATGCTAGCCAACTTGCAGGACCCACCGAATCAAGCCACCTTGCATGCCATCAGCAATCAAATTGAATCCGCTTATTCCTATAGAAAAATCGCTAATGAGTATCTGGAATTCTTCCAGACAATCCATGAAAAACAAAATCAGCCGAGGTAAACATATGAGAATTCTATATATTTATCAAAACAAAGTGTATGGCATGAATGGCGGATCTCTCGAGAGCCGCAAGGTTTACGAATCCCTATTGGAACTCCAAGAAGAAGGTCTAGACCTGCACGTCGAACGTCTTGCCCTTGAAGATACGCGAGTGAAAAAGACAAGATGGAAGGATATTGTCAGCCGGATTCTGGGGCATTCCAATTACTTCTATCTCGAATGGCTAAAAATTAAAAAAAGCGTCCTCGATGAAAAATATGATCTGATCGTCCTCGGCCACTCCCGTCTGGGTTTTATCGCAAAGGATTTTCGCTTTGAGAAAGCCACCACAGTCATGACACAATTTCATAATATTGAATATGATTATGTCAACGTATATCAATCAAAGTATCAGGGCTTTAAACGCTTTTTCTTCACCACCCTGGAAAAAAGATCCACAAAAAGAGATGAAGCCGATGCCTTACGCTACTCCCATCACACTCTCTTTATGACAGAAGAAGACTTACAACGGTCCAAGGAACTTTATCAACACAATGTTCCATTTTCCATCATTCCGATTTGCACCAAAGCAATTCAGCACGAGTCGATGAGCGCAAATACAAAAAAACTGAACTTGGTCTTTATTGGCGCTTTAAACTACCCTAGCAATATCGATGGTTTGAAATGGTTTTTGAAAGAGGTTTGGTCAACCTTGCAGAACGATCCACAGATTCAATTGATAATTGGTGGCAGCAATCCAACAATAGAAATCAAAACTTTGCTTAATCGTTATCAGAACCTAGAATGTCATTATAATTTTCACCATTTTGAGGATATTGTTCCATCTAACTCTGTCTTTCTTTCCTTCGTCACTTCCACTGCAGGAATGAAAACCAAGGCAGCAGAGGCCTTGGCTGCGGGACTCGTTATTATTGCTACAAAAGAAACCTTTATTGGCTATGGGGAAGCGATCCATGATCCGATGGGTAAAAACATATTAATAGAAGCCAATAATTCACAAGACTTTCTAACTCAAATTCAACGTAGAAAAGATAGTGTTCCCACTCAAGAGGCAAAAAATCGATCCCTCTTGCTCTGGGAAAAATACTATTCTACAGAACGAACCAAAAGAGAATTAAAGTCGATCCTCTCGCAACTTTAATGACAATTATTTTTCAAGAAAGGATTTCCCATGAAGATTATCATTCTTGCCGGCGGCAGCGGAACCCGTCTTTGGCCTTTGAGCCAAGAAAATCATCCTAAACAATTTGTAAAATTTCAAGAGCAGGAAAACTCTCTCTTTCAAGAAACAATCTTGCGTAGTCTTCTCTTGGTATCAATGAAAGATATCTTTATTGTTAGTAATATGCAATACAGCGGCTTTATTTTAAAAGATTTAAAAGAAATCAATCAAACCCTTCCCCTGGAAAATATCATTCTGGAGCCAGAAGCAAAAGGCACTCTGCCTGCCATCTATGCAGGTGTTCATACTTGTGCCGCAAAACATGAGGAAACGGTCTTAATCCTATCTTCCGATCATCTAATTAAAGATAACACCACATTTATTCAGTTGATTCGACAATCGGAAAAACTTGCTCAAAACCATTTGGTCACTTTTGGCATTCAACCCGATCATCCCCACACAGGATATGGATATATCTCTCCTGGAAGATCAATTGAACATGGCTTCAAAGTCAATTCTTTCCACGAAAAGCCCAACGCCAAAAAAGCACTTTCCTACATTCAAAAAGGCTATTATTGGAATGCAGGGATCTTTTTGTTGAATTCCACACTCTTCAAAGAAGAGGTCCGCACCCTCGCTCCCAGCGTTCATCAGGCCTTTGCAAATAGTCATAAACTTGATGATGCTTTCTGCAAGATCCATGAGAAAACTTCTATTGATGTAGGCATTATGGAAAAAAGCCAATGCGTAGCTGTTGTGCCCGCTACAATTCAATGGACAGACTTAGGCAGTTTTGACGCCCTCTATGAACAGAGACTAAAGGACGCTAGCAAGAACGTAACAGAAAATCGTCATATCCATCTTAGCTCGACCCATAACCTTGTCATCGCACCGTCGAATAAAACCATCGCGACCATCGGAATCGACAATTTACTCATTGTTGATCATGAAGAGTACTTATTGATATGCAAAAAAAACCACTCCCAACGTGTAAAGGAAGTGGCTGAAATCATAAGGAAAAATAAAAGTTAAATAAGAACTTCTAGCAATTTCCTGCTAAGACAGTCACTTATCTTTGTGCGCAAGCATAGACTCCACCAGCAGATACCAGGAAAACCTATATCCAGATCAAGACCGCTCTTTCTTTAATCAAATGTCCGAATTACCGTCTTAATCTTCCCAGATGGAGATTTTTCAATTTTTTTAACCACTTCCCAAGTTATATTCATGTCACCAATTATTCTTTTTGCATTTTTATGAACCATTTCCATTTTTTCCGGTACAAAGCCCTCACGCACCTCAAGGCGAATATGTAATTGCCCCGGCTCATCTTGAATATATTGGAAGGTACGAATGCCTGGTATCCCTAGAACAATTCTGGCCGTATGATTTATTTTTCGCCCTTCCCCCGTTACAATATAATCCCGTACACGACCCGTCAGCTTTTCTAGATAGGGACTCTTCCACCCACAAGGACACCCAGACGAGCGTAAAATTCCCCGATCCTCGGGACAATAGCGAATAAAGGGCGCATCTAAAGACCACAAATCTGTGACCACAATTTCACCATCTATTCCATCGGGCACCACCTTGCCCTGATCATCAACAATTTCTACATGCACCCGGTCCAAAATATGATAATGGCCGTGATCACATTGAACTGCAATCATGCCCAATTCACTCGTTCCATAGGTTTGAAACACCTTGCAGTCAAAAGCCTTTTTTACGACCCGCTTTTCTTCTTGCGTTAATCCTTCACTGTCAAACACGACTGCAGACAAACTCAACCGTTTGTCACAATGGGCGATCGCTTCTTCCGCCAATCGATGCCAACAAAAAGCATATCCAGTTCCAAGATCTGGTCCATATTCGACTATTGCCTGCAGATACTCCCCATAGGAGTTCTCATCCAAATGATAAATCGAGCATTGTAATTGATTCATCCTGGCTACCTCCATCCAAAAGGGAGCTTTATGAGAAGTAACATCCTTGATTGGTACATTGGAAAATCGCGCCTTTTTCCCCTTCTGTTTTCCACCTGCAAAATCATAGAGGCAGTCATAGAAAGCATATTCATAATGCAGGCTTCTTAGATCCCTAACAAATTTCAAGCTCCCCGAAGTCCCTCCCGTCGTTCCATGCCAATATCCAAGAGCAGGTTTGGGATTTCGATGGCTTTTCGGATCATTTCGCAAGTCGTCCTTTCTTAACAAGGGCAACTTGACAATTTCCTCTAACCCCTTTAATTCACCAGCCAAGATCAGCCCCTGATAATAAGGAACATGCTTTCTACACGAAGCTAGTAATCGATTCAAACGTTTCAGCTTTTCTATGGAATGGTCTTCCGAAAGAATACGAAGCACATCGATATTTTCATAATGCCTCTGATATTCGCCGCCATGACGTGTCTTATTTCTCTTCACGGCTTCCAAGTTCGCCAATACTTTTCGAATGTCTAACGGGGCAAGTTTAAAGATCGCTCTTTTCCACGGTTTCATTCCCACTTCGATCCCTCCCTTGTCTTCTTATAATGACCGTCATTATTGATTTAATATTATCATCTTTTTATAGGTTAATGAATAAAATTCATTTTTTCCCGATACTCGACTCCCCCCCCCCTCATGCCCTTCACCATACAATAAAAAGAAACCAATCCTGACTATTTTCATTGAATGTTTATCTGCGTCATTCAACCTATAATCCAATAAAAGATGACCTTCTGCGCTGAAACGATGATTGTCTATTCACAATAGTCGAGAAAAGGGATAGAATTAGATTATAAATTACCGAGAATTATTGTTCTACAAATTATCGTCGAGGAGGAGCAAATGAAAAAAATATCGATTGTACTATTGATCACAACTCTACTATTTGCCTCTTTCACACCGGGCTTTGCCGCGATGGAAAGAGCAACCCTGCCAGACTCTCCAGTAACCTTCAATGGAACTCCCATTGATAATCAAAGAGCTACCTATCCACTAATCGTATACAAGAACATTACCTACTTTCCAATGACTTGGGATTATGCAAGCGCCTTAGGTCTATCTTCAAACTATACAGAAGCCCGGGGATTGGTAATTGAAAAAAGCAACTCTTCCGTTAATCTGGTACAAAGTGTAACTGCAAATAACAATCCAAACGCATCTTATGCAGTCAGTCTTCCCTACTTCCCAATTACAGTAAACGGAAAGAAAATTAATAATGCAAAAGAACCCTATCCATTGTTGCTTTTCAGGAACATTACCTATTTCCCTTTGACTTGGGCATTTGCCGTAACAGAGTTTGGATGGGAATACTCATACAACAATGTAATTGGACTCAAAATTGAAACCCATCCGTTCCAGCCAACCAGCCCATTGCACGAACAAAAAACAATCAACTACGGAAATGGCGATGTCTATAAAGGCGAAATGCTGAACACTTACAAGGATGGAACGGGAACCTTTACTTGGGCGAACGGCGATTATTATTCTGGTGAATGGGCAATGAATAAAAAAGAAGGAACAGGAATCCTCATGCGATCAAATGGCAATTCCTATTCTGGCGAATGGAGAAATGATGACAAAAATGGATTCGGAACCTTTTCCTTTTCCAACAGCGATCGTTATCAAGGTGAAGTAACCCAATCAAGATATCATGGAATTGGTACTTTCACTTGGGCCAATGGCAACCAATATCAAGGTACTTGGATCCACAGCAAACGTACAGGACATGGAATTATGACTTATGCAAATGGCGACCAATACGAAGGAGACTTCCTTGACGACCTTTATGATGGCTATGGAAAAACGACTTTAGCAAATGGAACGGTTAAAGAAGGCATCTGGAAAGCAGGTAAACTTGATAAATCCTTGCCAGCCCCACCAACAAATATATCTGTAGAAGCAACTACAGACAAGACGATTGGTATTCACTGGACCCCTGCAGAAAATGTCAATTACGCAACCCTTTACTACACAACAGACCCTGCCGGAAAATGGGTTGAAATGAAGCATGCCGATGGATTGACACTAAAACTGAGAGGGACAGGATATACCTTTGGACAAGCACTTCCAGGTCAAGTTTATTATTTTAAACTCACTTCAACTTACAGTGGCAACGAGTCAACAGATAGTATAATTGTCAGCATTCAAGCAAATGGGGGGCCAAAATCCATGACCACCCACGTCATACAATCGCAAATCAAACAGGTCTTCGAAGGATTCAAAAGTGAAAGAAGCTTCGAACTTGCCAATGGTCAAGTTTGGAAACAAACATCCTTTGAAAACGAAAACTCGCATCTATTCAAGCCAGATGTTTTAATCTACCTTGATGATAATGAGTATAAAATGATCGTAGAAGGATTGGATCAAGAGATCACCGTTATCCGTGTGAAATAGTCCAGCTCAAGGACCAGAATTGAAGTTCTTTCAATTCTGGTCCTTTTCTATCACCGCTTCTTTTTCAAATCAACATCCTCTCCTTTTTTTGCATGATACAACTGCACAAAAAAAAGGATCAAGCTTGATCGCTTAATCCCTTTCCTTATTGGCAATGTTGAGCCATAAAGCTTTCCATTTCATCTCGAGACGGTAATCCAGAATTGTCGCCTTCTGACATAACAGCCAAAGCACCAATGGCATTCCCGCGGCAAACTGCATTTTCAATGGTATACCCTTCCAATAGACTGCTCATCAAACCAACAGCAAATCCATCACCAGCTCCCACCGTATCTACAACTTCCTTTACCAAAAACCCTTTGATTGTTCCAGATTCTTCCTTCGAAGCAAAATAAGCGCCCTCTGCACCCAACTTAATCACAATGTTTTTTGTTCCATGAATTAAATAATGTTGTGCAATCTTTTCTGCCGATTGAAGGCCCGTTAGCCGCTGTGCTTCAGATATACCCGGCAGAAAGTAATCACTCATATAAGCAAATTCATTGATGACTGTCTTCATCACTTCTTCTGATTCCCATAGTTGCGGTCGAAGATTTGGATCGAAGAAGACCGGCACCTCATTGATTGCAGCTTCCTTCACTAGATACTTTTCTGCTTGAAGAATCGACTCAGACAAGGCCAAACTGATTCCCGTTACATGAAGGGCATTCACATTTCGAAAGGAAAGTTGCATTACATCCTTTACTTGAATCGTGGAAGCAGCTGAACCCTTTCGGTAGTAGGCGATATCTGGATCCCCGCTTGCAACCTTCGACTTCATATAAAAACCCGTTTGATGACTATTCACCATTTGGATTTTCTCTGTCGCAATCTGATGCTCTGCAATGGATTCCTTAATATATTCACCAAAAGGGTCGGCCCCTACCTTTGAAATATACTCTACCTGATGATCCAAACGAGACAAACCGATCGCTACATTCAATTCCGCCCCTGCCAATCCTTTCTCAAACAATGAAACATCTTTCAATAGCCCTTCTTCTTTTGCGATGAAAACCACAAGCGGTTCTCCCATCGTGACAAACTTCGCCATCTTCCCCTCTTTTCTGTCTATGGAAAGCAGCATGATCAAAATCAATCATGCCACAATCTATATTACGCAGCTTTGGAATTCGTATCGCCAACTGCTGCTATGCTGTTATATTTCTTTTCATCCAACATGCCTTCCGTTTTGGCTGCAATTGTCGTACTAATCATATCGCCCCAAACGTTTATCGCTGTTCCAGTTACATCCAAGTAGAAGAATACGGCTGCAATCCAACCTACGATTTCAACAGGAAGACCAAATGTATTGACGAGGATGACAGCAATTGCAATTCCACCACCCGGTACACCGGCACAACCAATAGAGAACAATACACCTAGCAAAACGAATTGAAGAATTTGTGGCACCGTTGGATTTGCTCCAATTGCGTACATGCCCAGCATGATATAAAGTGGGATTTCCAAGGCCATGGAGTCCATGTTAAAGGTTACTCCTAGAGGAATACCAAAATCCGCCAACTCTTCATCAACACCCATATCCTTTGTCGCTTGAAGGGAGACTGGCATAGTACCGGCACTGCTCGTTGTTGCAAATGCAGTGATTAATGCTGGCAATGCTTTCTTAAAGAATGTAAAAGGATTCAATTTTGTAATTGCCCAAAACATAACGAAATACACGAGGATAATATGTAGAACAAATGCTACCGTATAAGCCGTTAAGAAACTAGACATCTCAGAAAGTAATGATCCTTTAAATGCCGCTACTGAACTAGCCATCAAGGCGAAGATTCCGATTGGCGCATAATACATCACGTATTTGATAATTGTTAAAAATAGATCTTGGCCCGCATTCAGCATCGTCTTCAAAAAATCTTTATGTGATTCATTTTTCATCAGAACGATCGCAATGCCTGCAAAAATTGCAAAGAATACAATTTGAATGATATTACCATCCGCTAAAGCGCCAAAGGCGTTACTCGGAATCCATTCGATGTAGTTTTGAGCAGAGACCTTTGTTACTTCATAGCTTGCGTCGGGCAATGTAATACCTTGACCCGGCTTAAAGAACAAGCCTGTTGCGGTACCGATCACTGTACCGATGACGGTTGTCAGCATAAACCATCCGATGATTTTACCAGCCCATTTGCTCAATTTTCGAATATCGGCAATGTTGGCAAACGATGATGCGATAGAAAAGAATACGAGTCCTGGCACCAACATAAATAGCAAACGAGTAAATAATGTACCAAGAGGTTTAATTACCGCGATCGGTTCTCCAACCACATAACCTGCAATAACCCCCAATGCAGATGCCGCTAATAGCAGCATCGCAAAACTTACCTTTTTCTTTTTCACTACAATACCTCCTCTTTCTCTTTTTTTATCATTGAATCGAACAGTGAAACGCTTGTTTGAAGCTAGGAAACATCATAATCGGTTAGATGAAATGCTTCTTCAAACGTTTCAGTGCCTCTTCAATATCTTCAGTACTGGATGCGAATGAGATACGCAAGTATCCTTCTCCTGCTTTTCCAAAAGCACTTCCCGGAGTTGTTACCACTTGGATCTCTTCCAAGATTTGTTCCGCCGCACGTGCGGAATCTACCCCCAAACCTTGTATGTTGACAAAGGCGTAAAAAGCTCCCTTTGGTGCCATACATGAAAAACCAGGCAATTCATTAATTCCATTTACCAAAAGATCACGTCTGTTTTTATACTCGGCAACCATTTCATCCACCGCAGATTGCGGACCGGATAAGGCTTCTATACACGCTTGCTGCGCTGCCGAATTTACACAAGAAGAAAGGTTCTCTTGCAACTTCACCATAGGTTGAATCACTGACTCTGGACCAACTGCATATCCAACACGCCATCCCGTCATGGAATAGGTTTTTGAAAAACTGTTCACAGTGATCACATAGTCTTTAAACTCTTCTACTGAACCCAAACTAAAATGTTCATTTCCATCGTAGATCAGTTTTTCATAAGGCTCGTCAGAAACAATCATAAAATCATGTTTTTTAGCCAAGCCACCAATTTTCAACAATTCATCCTCTTCAATCACAGCCCCAGTTGGGTTGGAAGGCGAATTGATAATCAACACCTTTGTCTTATCGGTAATTACTTTTTCAATTGCTTCAGCAGTAAGGGCAAATCCATCCTTTTCATAAGATCTTGCTGGAACGGCTACACCTTCTGCAATACCGATATGTCCATAGTAATTCGGCCAGCAAGGATCAGGAATAATGACTTCATCTCCAGCATTCACAAGTGTCAGCATGGAAAGCATAAGTGCTTCACCTGCACCCGTTGTTACAACGATATTCTTCAAAGGATCGACAAAAATACGGTTATCTTCCGCCAATTTTTTTGTTAACGCTTGCCGCAACTCTAAAACACCTGCATTGGATGTATACTTGGTATGTCCTTGGTGTAGAGCCTCACATGCAGATTCGATGATATTGCTTGGTGTGCCAAAACCCGGTTCTCCAATACAAAGATTAATCACATTTTCATAGTTTCTTGCCAGTTCAAACATATGACGAATACCTGATGCCGGACCACTTAAAGCACGATTACTAATTTTCATTATTTCTCCTCCTTAACGATTTTCACTTGCTTCACAATTTCACAAAACTTTCTAGCAGTCTCTTCCACTGCATGGTAATCTCCAGTCTTTACACCAACTGTCAATTGTCCTCCAATGCCTAAAGCGTCGGCTCCATTGGCCAGCCAGTCTGCTGCATTGTCCAAGGATACACCACCCGTTGGCATCAGCAAAGCTTGAGGCAAGGGTGCTTTCACCGCTTTTAAATATTTCATCCCCATGGCACTTGCCGGGAAAATCTTCAAGAGTTCAACGCCTGCATCCATGGCTGTCATAATTTCATTCAAAGTCATCACACCTGGCGTATAAAGCTTGCTGTATCGATTGCACATTTTGGCAACTTCTATATGGAAGGTTGGACTGACAATAAACTCCGCACCGCTTAAAAGGGCAGCTCTTGCTGTTTCTGGATCCAAGACGGTTCCTGCTCCAATCAGCACATCAGTATCCTTATACTTTTTCGAAAGTGTGCGAATGATCTCCTGAGCATTAGGCACCGTAAAGGTGACTTCCAAACAATGCATCCCACCACGAATACAAGCCTCACTAGCCAGTATTGCCTCTTCTGCTGTTTCGGTTCGGATAATCCCAACCACTTGATTGTCTAACATTCGTTTCAAAATTTCATGCTTTCTCATAAGTTCCTCCTCGTTTCACATTATGAAACACCGTTACCGTATTATGGAAAGGAATAAATTGCTTGCGCAATCTATCCTTGATAACCCATCCGTAATGAAATCTGATAAGCCGCATCCTTAACCAGGTCAACTACCTTTTCTTCTAAATACTCATAGGTGTAAATCTCCAGGGGTCCCGTTGAACTGATAGCAGCAATTACGTTGCCCGTATAATCATAAACCGGAACTGCTACACATCGAATGCCCATCTCATTTTCCTCATCATCAATCGCCCAACCACGGCTTCGAATTAAGCGTAACTCTTCCTTTAATACCTTGGGATCCGTAATGGTATTTTCTTTCACCTTTGGCATTCCCTTCTCTCGAAGAATTTTATCGACATCCTTTTCGGACATAAATGCCATCATGGCCTTGCCTAATCCTGTATTATGGCACATGGCACGTTTTCCAATTTTCGAATACATGCGAATCGTGGAAAAAATTTCAATCTTATCCAAATACACAACATCCCCATTTTCGACAATTCCAAGATGAACCACCTGACTCGTACGATCCTTCAACTTATGCAGATAAGGCAATGCTTCGGTTTTCAATTCAATATTGTTCAGATATACGCTGCCCAGATTAATGATTTTAGGACCCAGTCGATAGCGCTTTTCTTCATTGTTCTTTTCAACATATCCCCAGGCAATCAGTGTCGCCAGTATTCTGTGAACCGTGCTTTTGTTCAAGGTTAGTCGTTCACTTAGTTCCTTAATCGACATCCCCCGCGATTCCATTGACAAGGTTTCTAAAATCTCAAATGCTCGATCAATTGATTGAATGGTATTATTCATATCTTCACCTTCCGTTTCGTATTATGAAACTGCGTTATAATACCATATTACCGTCTGAAAGCGACCTCGTCAACTTCGAATCGACAAACCTTCAAACAGCTTAATCGCCAATGCAGAAGATGCTTTTTCTCTTGCTTCAGAATTTAACATGCAAATGCGGTCTTGTGTCCATCCGTAGCTAAGAAAAACCTCATAATACAATTCCTGTAGAATTCGATTCCCACCAATCAATATGTCCATATTCATTTCCGCGCGACTCAAAAGCGCCAGTAAATCATTATAGGCCAATGCCCCTGCCAAAAAATTAGCTCGCTCATTGTCACTGGTATCTCGAAGTGTATCTAAAACTCGAACCAAAAAACAGGCCTTAGTCAAACCATACTTTTTTGCTGCATCCATTCCCATCTTAATAAAATCTGGGTCAATCGTTTGAATCAAACTTTCCGATAACGAATCAGAAAGAATTGTATGTCCGCTGATTGCAGCCAACAACTCGCCCGTTAAGGTCGTACAGCAGCTTTGAATTTTTTGGTTCTCATCGACAAATACAAACTTGGTATGAGATCCTGGAGAGACAAAAACAAAGGCCTCTTCCATCTCTTGAATAATACCTGCACCCAAGGCTTCAGCCTCTTCGCCTCTCATCATATCCAGTTGTCCAACCAAATCGACTACTTTGGGATCGATCTTATTTTTCACTCCTGGAATGAAGTAAATCGGCTTTTCCACAATCTCAAGAAAAACGATTGCCTCCATGCCGGATGCAAGTTCTTCAATTCCAACCGGTGTTGGCAAATGAGGAATCTCGATTAAACCCAAATTTGATGTGATCATACCTGATGCCAAAATGGCATGGGTCTCTTCTAATGTTTTTTCTGCCTTCTCTAGACATTCTGTAATTGCATCACGCAAAGCAACTTTCAATCGCTTATTGTTGCCATCTATAGCTGTCATCCGTACCCCGGCTTTTACCTTCACGCAAGATCGGATTTTCCCTTTTTCTATGTAACGGACTCTCATGTTCGTCGTTCCAGCATCTATTGTTACATAGCCCATTCGTTTCCCTCCGTTTCATATTATGAAACAGCGTTCCTTATTTAGATTTTAAGTTTCGTAATGCGAAACGCCATTCCGTATTACGAGTTAATACTATCTAATTTTATTTTGTTTGTCAATCGTTTTCCTAAAGTTATTTTTTTATCAATAAAAATATCACCGATTGCTCAAATAAACAATCGGTGATATTCCACTCCCTAAAATTACTAGGAATCTCAATTATTCAATTTCCGAGTTCTTGGCCAATCGTTTCTTTCTTTTCTTCTTCAAAACAAGTCTTAAAACGATTGCAAGTACAAGCATCGCTGCACCAATATAAATCCGAATATCCGTCGTTTTCTCATACACGGTAAATACAAATCGCTCCTTTGGCCACTGAAACACAAGATAACTACCATCCTCTACTGTATCTAGCGTTTGCCAGCCATTACCTACCCAAGCATACAATTCATACTCGTTTTCTTCTGGTAGATGAACTCTGAATGTATAGCCCTCATTTAGAATTTCATTCCCTTTAATCTCTACCTGATATTGACTGATTTTATTCATATCAGTAAGAAGCTCACTCTCAATATCATGATCCCTCTTCATTTCAAGGGATGCACCAGGAGTGAACATCCCCTCTACCAGAAGGTCCGCGATCTTTCCTTCATCTTTACAGGCAAGAACTTGTTCCAATGGAATATATTCTGCTACAATCGTATCCGGAAATATCAACTGATCAAATTCATATTCCGGCCACTGACCAAAATACCCAGGCTTATCAGGAAGTTCCGGTAATTCTTCACAAGATATGTTTTCCTTATACTCAAATGGATACTCAGCCACAGTCTCTTGATCGACAACAAAGGTCAACTTCAGTTGCTTAAATGCTTCAGGCAAGTTCTCATCCTGGAGTAAATACTCATAACTAACCGGTTCTGCTTTTCCTGCATAGCTAATGCCGTCAATCCCTGCCCATTGATCACTAACAAACTCATTATTTGAGATAATCGCTTGCGGCTCCGCTTCCTCTGACCCATTTTCTAAATCTGATTGTTTTTCACTTTTTTCAGACATGCCATCTTGAACATCGCCTGCAATCATACCAATAAATTCCACTGCATTCTCAATTGTTGCCATTGAGCGACAACCAACAATTTCTACTCCATATCCAGCAATGCCACCGATATAATCTAGCCCTGACAAATGACTTAAAGAATAACTATTGCGAATCATCGAATAGGAGCCACCTGCAATACCGCCAACATAGTTGCCAGCCGTGCTAATAACTTTACTTTTATTAAAACATTCAAATAAACTGCCCAGATCCATACGACCCACAATTCCGCCAGCATAATTTTTTTTCGCAGTAATGAAACCCATATTTTGACATTCTGCGAGAACACCCTTTGTCTGAAATTGAAAATTGATTACATTGCTTTCCGAAGATGTCAAATCGCCTTCCGGATCAAAATCATAATCAATAGCAAGGGCACCCGATATACCGCCGACATTGATATCACCACTAACACTACCTCGATTTGTGCAGTTGAGCACATATCCAAAGGCCGGTTTCATCTTTTCAAATTTTTCTGCATCAGCTTCTGATAATTCCTCATCCGAAATATCATTAAATATTTCTCGATCTTCGTCCATGGAATTCCGATATCCTTCTTTGATCAAATCGACGACCACAAAAACCTGGTCATTAATGGTGCGAAGATCATTTGATAACTCATCAACGGTATCCGTGGCGACTTCATTTAACTTTGACATCTCTATAATCAGTTTGTCACCCGAGACGAAAAGATCTTTTTTTGCAGCATCCACACTTTCGCCTAAGAGAGAGAACTTAGGGGCTCCAATCGATGCCTCACGATCTAGCGTTTGCTTCATTTGATTGACAGCCAGTGTAAAATGCTTGCTTGCACTTTCAAACTTACGACTTGCCTGAGAGAAGTTATCCATCCCATGCCCCATCATCTCCGAAGCATTTTCAAAACGAAGAGCCGCGTCGTGGAAATCTTGAATTCCCCGATTGAACCAATCAAGACTTGTTTGGAAATAAGAAGATGCCTGGCGAAAGTATGTCATGGCCAGCGAAATTTCTTCCGAGTCTTTTTCATACTCTTTTTGTAAATTCGTAAGGGCTTTATCCATTTCGCTTGCCGCTAAATCAAAATTAATGCGTGCTGTGTCCAAATCCTCTTTTGTCTGATCAATAATTTCATCTATATCCGTATGAAGAGGGTCTTCAGCCGCTGATAGAATATCCGTCATCTTCGACAAGGCATCCGTTAGCGCACTCATCCCTGTTTTTATTGCTTCCATACCACTTTGAATCTCTTCAATGGCTTGATCCAGTGACTCGTTATTAGTGATAGCTGCGTTCAGATGATCAAAGCCTTCTTGCATCTGATTGGCACCCTCTTTAATTTCATTGATGGCAGCACTAAAATCTGTCAAACCTTCATTGATATCTACAATCCCTTTTTCAACTGAATCACCAGCCATAGCCATACAAATAAGCCCTACATTCATGGCATCCAATCCCGATGTAATGTCAATCGAACCTGCCTCGACTTCCTCCGTAGCACGTTCAAAGTCAGTCAATACATGGTGTATGCGATCCATTGTATTGTTAATGGTTTCAATATTCTCATCGGCAAAATTTACGGTTCTATCGGATAAAATCTCCATTCGATCCGCGAGATTAGCAACAGATCGATTAACCGTTTCAATCTGACCGTTTATAGCTTCATTGCTACTATCAATATCATTATACGTTTCATCAATATTCCTTTGTAGCGTATCAATTTCTTTCTCTAGCTCCCGAAAAAAATCATCGTCACTTTTAATCACCTGGTAGGGTTCCATCTGCCCAACGATTCCACCTACGTCTTTACGACCAAATACATCGCCATAATTAACGCTTGAGCCGATAAATCCGTCTTGTCTGCCGGCAATTCCGCCTACATTATAGCCAACATGTGGATATCCCACAACACCCTCATTCACACAGCCTTCCATAATTCCACGGTTAAATCCAGCAATGCCGCCAGAGTTTGTAGAAGTAATGATCTCCTCCGATGCATTCATTTCACTAATGCTAATTTCTTCTAGTTTCAGTGTTGCCGGGGTGACCGTTGTATTAACAGCTCCCTGATTTATGCAGTTCTTAATCAGCCCATAATTCTCGCCGACAATCCCCCCCGAAAAGTTTTCTCCCGTCAGTTTTCCTGTAAATGTAGACCCTATGACCTGGCCAGTTTCTTCATTTTTGGCCACGATTCCACCCACATGGTTTTTCCCAATCAGGATGCCGTATACTTGACAATTTTCAATAATACCTCGATTTTCACCAGCAATTCCGCCGATTCGATTCTCCGTTCCTGTTGGTTGAATATTAACTTCAACCTTTAAATTTTGCACAAAGCCTGTGCTTTGAATATATCGAAACAAGCCAAAAGTGGAACCCTCATGAGTCAGCTTAAGATTAGAAATGGTATAATCATTCCCATTGAACTCTCCACCAAAAGTCGGGATCCCCCGAAAATCTTCATCACTGATCTTAATATCCCGATTTAAAACAACCTTTAATTCTTGAGAATATGTGTCTAGGGTACAATTTTCGGCCAGAGCTAGAAGATCAGCTTCATTATTAATAAAATATACACGTTCTTCAAGTCCAAATCCTTGCGAATGATAAAGAACCATTAAGAGGCAGGCGACTATGAATAACAAAGCTACTTTATTTTTCTTCATGTTCTTCCTCCTCTTTTCCGACATTCACAAAGCCTTTCACATTTCCCCGAATCGTTCCCGTCACATTTGCATCCATATATCCATTTACGTATCCCTGTAGTTTCCCATTTATTTTCATATTGCCCGACTGACTACTGATCAACCGCTCACGTTTGATTACAAATGCTGTTTTTTCAATAATTGTATCCCCCATCAAAAGTGTTTGTGGCAGTACACCCAAAACCAGAATCAAAGAAATGATCGTTCCGCGGCCTAGACACACACCAATAGACCCAACGGCATAATTTGATGATAAAAATCCGATCAAAATGCCCGCTGATGCAAGTATGGTACCCGAGGTGATAATGGTAGGAAAAGCCTGGTTCAAAGACATGGTCATGGCTTCCTTGATACCCATGCTTTTCTTTAATTCCATATATCGGCTGGTAATAACGATGGCATAGTCAATGGTTGCACCCATTTGGATTGAGGTCACTACCAAATAACTCAGAAAGAAAATATTGGTTCCCATAATCGGTGGAAAAGAAAAGTTAATCCATATACTCCCTTGAATTGTTAACACCAAGAGTACAGGCAATCCCGCTGATTTAAAGGTAAATAGCAGAATAAGCATAACAAAGAGAGCGGACAAAACACTGATCAGAACATTATCAAAAGCAAAAAATGTAGCCAAATCCTGATCACTGGTTGATGCACCTACTATATAAGCTTCCTCATAGTACTTATCAATCGTTTCATGAAATTCTTCCAGTACGTCAAAGGTTGCTTCTCCTTCTTCAGGTAAATCCGTAATCAATAATAACCGCGTATACTTTTCACTTTCCAATTGATTTTTCCCACGAGACATCTCTTCATACAGGTCATTAATTTCCGTTTCCAAGTCCTCATCGAGAGTCACATAGCCCTCTTCCTTTTGATCGTAGAGATACATAAACATATCAATCAAAGGAACCGAGTAGTCTTTAAGACCATTAATCAATTTACTATAGGTTTCCTCATGAACAGCATATGCACCATAGAGCATTTCTGCCACTTCAATATCCATATCCGTCAATTCAGCAAACTGTCTTGGGGTAAGCTTATCCGCGACCATATAACCATCTCTTGCTTCCGTATTGGCTAGTCCAACCGTTTCTGTCACCATGTCATAAGACTCTAGCTCTGCAAGTAATTGGGCTTCCTTTTCATAGTCTCCAGAAGGAATCACCACAGCCATAATATTATCGTCACCAAATGTAGTTTTAATTTTTTTCTCTGCAAGCAATGTTTTGTTTTGTGCAAAGGTCGTAATGGTGCTATCGCCAAATACATAATTGGTCTGATTGGACATGTAAAAAGCACCGATCAGAATCACAATAAAAATGGGTGGGATAATGTATCTTGTTTTTCCAACAAAAGCACCCCAAATAGAGATGTCCGGCACAAAATTCTTATGAACGGTTTTGTCCATCAGACCACTGAAGATCATCAAGAGTCCCGGCATCAGTGTAAAGACCACAAGCAAACTAAAAACCAAGGCCTTAATCAAAACCATGCCCATGTCAAACCCGACCTCGAATTGCATAAACATCAAGGCCATCAGACTGGAAATCGTGGTTAAACTACTCGATGAGATTTCCGGAATTGCCTTTGACAGGGCCTGAATCGCTGCTTCCCTTGCCTCAAAATGCTGTCTCTCTTCTGTAAATCGATGACATAGAATAATGGCATAATCAATAGCAAGAGCCAATTGCAAGATGATGGCAATGGAATTTGATATAAAGGAGATCTCTCCATAAATAAAATGCGTACCCATATTTAACAGGGCAGCCACACCAAACGTCAATACAAGTACAGGAATTTCCATATACGTTTTTGATGTAAAAAGCAGGACCCCAAGTATAATAAATACGGCAATAACCAAAACCGTTTTTATTTCCTTTTCCAAATCTGCAGCCATGTCTTCAGTGATTTCACTATGAACATAGGTATCATAATCCTCCAGCAATGCACTCACCTGATCCATTGCTTCTACGGTTTCTTGATCCTTTTTTTCCTTATCAAAGGTAATCGAGAACAAAGCTGACGCCGCTTTAAAATGTTCTGCACTACCATCAAAGCTAATGCTATTCACACCAGGAATCATTAGAATTTGTTCTTCTAATTGCTCTGCCTTTTCATAGGTGATATTGCTGACCATAACACTTGCCATGCCATAGGTCGTAAACTCATCTTCCGAAATATTCAAACCTTGTCTCGTTTCTGTATCTTCCGAAAGATATTTTGTTATATCATCATTAACATCGACCCATGACCGGGTAAAAAGGCAAAAAATACAGGCAATCATATAAATAAGAATAAATCCTGTTCTTTTGTCCACAATAATTGTGGATAACTTTTCTATAAATCCAACTTCTTCTTTCTTTTCCATCGCTTGCTCCTTGTTTCGTTTCTAGGTGATTACATTCCTTAAATTATATGCTTATCTTCATTTTTAACCATAGACACATTAGAAAATTTGTCAAAAATACAGACAGATCTGAAAAATTGTCTAAAAACTAGCCTTATGGTATAATTTGACGTACGCAAAAAAACGAAATTTTTCTTATAGGAGGCTTGTATGAAAGGTGATATAACAAAAGACATGCTCTGTGCATCGTTAAAGAAAAGCCTTGCACATAAGACGCTTGATAAGATCAGTATTAAAGAAATTACAGACGACTGCGGATTAAACCGACAAACTTTTTATTACCATTTCGAAAATATTTACCAATTGATGGACAGACTATTAAAAAATGAGGCCGTTTCAATATTTCTTGATCAAGGTATGGATTTGAATTGGCAAGATGGCTTGACATTGCTTTTTGACTACCTAACGGCTAACCGAGAAATGTGTTTAAACGCGTTGACTTCAGTTGGAAATCAATATGTTTACCGATTCTTCTATGATGAATTGTATGCCATTATTAAAAATAACTTAGAAAAAACAAAAGAAGGCCACGGCCTTAATGAGAAAGAAAAAGAACAACTAGCCAAGTACACCGTCATTTCATGGGGCTCTTATATCGTTGCCTGGATGATGGGAATTGTGAAAGAGACACCAGAAGAGATCACAGACTTTTTAATTGGTCGAATCGGACACGATCATGCAAGAGGATGAAGCTTTAAAAAGCCTGCCAATCATTTGGCAGGCTTTCAATCTATCTATATCCACTTTCCACAACACACCAATTCGAGCAGCCATTTATCCACAATCCATCCTCATCTATATATAGCTGTCTTATATATAGCTGTCTTATATATAGCTGTCTTATCTATGGCATCACGAATGCAACTGATTTACCCGCAATTTGTTTTTCAATATAATCGGTTGCCCGATCCAGTCGATCACTCGTCTTTCCCCCACCATATTCATACAGAAAATAGGCTCCTAGCCCGTCCAATAATGCATCCCATTGAAGATTCTTTTCAGTACGTACCCAAAGATTATTATAGACAATAACATCTCCGAATTCATTCTCATCACCAAGACCTGGGTTGGCATAATCAATATCTACTTTCCGAAATCCCATCAACTGCCAGAATTTCTCACGCTCTACACAGGTAACACCGCAGAATACCTCTTCCTCTTCAATTTCTTCCTTCGATAACCCCTTTTGATCCAACACCTCACAAAACCAACACTCATCCGGATAATGCGACAGTAAAGCTTCAATCACAGCTCTCCCCAAGCCTCGTTTTCGATAGCTTTGATTCGTAAAGGCATACACAATACCATGATACACACGCCCATCTACCCAAAGACGAACAGAAACAGTCCCACTCACAAGTCTTCCCTTCTCTTTGGTATAAGCAAAATAGAATTGCGCCTGATCATCGACTGATGATAAAATTTCAAGAAACTCCTCTTTGGTGTCCTTATCGCTTTCCAATCGAATAGCAGCGTTATAGCCTTCAAACATTTCTTGTATCAATTGATCATCTGCCTCTTTTGCATTCACTATCCTTACTGAATCCATATTTTCACCTCTCTTTCACCCTTATCTAGCAAGTTGCGAATTCTTCATCCCAATTATTAGCTCGTTTTCTTGCAACTCTTATTTGATATTCTATTCTACTTCCATTATATGGGCTCCAAACCGTCTGTACAATCCTCTTTTCCCCTACCGCAAGCTGAAATCCCAATGCGCCCATTTTTCCACTAAACCTTCCATAAAGCAAATGCATCACTTATTTATTTACCTTAATTCTGTTTCCTATTATAAAATTCAACTCAATACAAAATGCTCATTATTCGATATTAAATCACTATATATTGACATTTATTCATTATAGAGATATTGTGAAAAGGAAGTAGATACAGAAAGGGTGAGAACAATGATGAGTGCTAGAAGAAAAAAAATACAATCCAAACACTATGTTTTCCTCTTATGCTGGCTAGTTTATGCTTTCGCTTATTTTGCTCGCGTAAACATTTCAATTATCTTGCCTGAATTGCAACATGTTTTTGGTTGGAGCACAAGTCAAATCGGTTTGATCGGTAGTGGGTTTTTTTGGGTTTATGGCATTGGTCATTTGATCAATGGCTACATTGGCGACAAGGTTTCAGGCAAATGGTATATATTTATTGGCGCCTTCCTCATCGCAATATCCAACCTTTTGGCTGGCTTTGCTAAAAGCCTCCCCTTGCTCGTGATCATCTGGGCTGTTCACGGATTTTTCCAATCCATGATATGGGGACCCATGATCCGAATCCTAAGCAATTGGTATGAAGAAAGCTCTCGGGGAAAAGTAGCGACTGCCATATCAACATCAATGGTTGCTGGCTATTTTCTAGCTTGGGGATTAATCGGATCCATCATGTCTAGCTGGGGATGGAAATTTGGTTTTTGGATACCTGGATTCACCATATTGCTCTACTCTTTTTTATGGTTAAGTGGCATTTGCGATTCACCGAATCAACAAAGAACATTCACACCTCATTCCCTGCAAGCAGAAAGTAATGCACATGCAATTTCCTTGCGCAAATTAATGAAAAAAAACAATCTTCACTATATTATCCTCGCATGTGTTTCAAAAGGGATTGTCAAAGAAGGTATCACCCTATGGGGACCCCTTTTAATCATGGAAAAACAAGGCATGAAAATAGGATCAAGCTACCTTTTAATCCTCATGATCCCAGTGATGAACCTAATCGGCATCCTCTTAACCGGTTGGTTGGCGAATAAACTCAACAACAATGATTCCTTGATTATCTCTATCTCCTTTGCCACAGCAGGCTTGGCTTGTTGCGGTTTACTATTTTTCGACCATAACAGTGTGCTCCTCAGTGTAATCCTCTTAGGCATCGCCTCTGCGATGCTACATGGTGCAAATACGATCCTTATGGGTTCAATTCCTATGAAATTCAAAAAATACAACCGTACCTCAGCCATAGCAGGTATTCTTGATTCCATTTCATATATAGCAGCAGGCATTTCAATCACCATCTCTGGTGTCCTCATCGACCAAAATGGTTGGAATGGCGTCTTGTTGTTCTGGCTTATCGCTCTTTCTGGCGGCATTTACGCAATGGTTAAATACAATCAAGCTGAAAAAAAATCAGCTCTTCTGATCCCTGCCATTAAACCAAATCCTAGCCTATAAATAAAAGCGAACACCCCGGTTGCTTTCAGGTGTTCGCTCTTTACTCTCTTTATTTTAAAAGCAAAGGATTGGTCCATGCTTTTTTGCCATTCTCATCTATACAAATGATTCTGACAAGTTCTTCTCCCCCTCTTAATTCATACTCCGCCTCTGTAAGCAAGGTCTCATCCGCATGAACTGAATACCCTCTCCGCGGATAACACTTAAAGATAATTGTTTTGCACCCTTGGCAAGTTACATAGATCTTCCCATTCCTGATCCCATAATTGTGGATGACCGGTCCGGATGATGAATAAAATTTTCCGCTTTTTAATGCGTCAAAAACACTTTCTCTTCTTAGTTCATCCGCCTCAACCATGATCCAGCCACCAAAACTGTCCCACATGGTAATCCCTGGATTGTATCGATGTGAGTTATGATTGTCATCCGTCGCAATTGCATTGATGATCCTTTGATTCCATAACAAGTTTTCCCAATAAACCTCACTATTGCCCACACCCGTTCCGCAGTCGCAATTTTGATTATACACTTCTAAAAAATCATACCCTTGTAGATTCAGAACATTTGACATAAGCGAGCATGACCAATATGGATGATTAAGTCCAACCAGATTGCCTCTGCCTTTCATTTCATCAATCACCGTTTGAACATCTGAAAGGTCCTTGAATTTTGGCACTGGAATTCGTTCATCATGGGCATATAAACGGTCATCTCTTGGATCTCCAATTCCAAGGAGATGAAAGGTTTCATACGCATCCGGCGTAATACTCCTCTCAATACCGGGCAAAACAATAAAGTCCTCTCGATCAAAGACTTTTGTATTCGTATACAGTTCGTGATCGGTAAAAGCTAAAATCGAATAGCCTTGTTCTCGATAGGCTTTCACCATCTCCTCTCGATTCAACAATCCATCGGATCTTGTTGAATGAGAATGAAGATTTGCCTTATACTTTCTCTTATTTTCATCAAAGAAATTATAATTGTCCATCTTTCGCTCCTTTCGACTGTCAGCCAACTCATGACTATTTATGAAAATTTATTCCATCTGCCTGATTCTAGTCTATCCAGAGAATACAACTTGATACTACTATATGAGGGAATGATTTTCAATAAGCTTTCATGATATAATGAATATAAATCATTATGCTTTTGTGAAAGAACAAGGAGGACTCTATGCTGCAACATCAGAACCCCTATCTGCTTGTAAAGAGCTTATATCCCAACATGCATCGCGTTGAAAAGAAAATTGCCGACTTTATCCTCGACAACAAAAATGACGTAACCGCTATGACCATCGCAAAAATTGCCAAGCACTGCGAGATCGCTGAATCCAGTGTTGTGCGATTTAGCAAAACCCTCGGCTATTCTGGATTTAGTGAATTGAAACTAAACCTAGCCAGTCACTCCTCTCATTTGGACACAAAAATATTTGAAAATATTGATTCTAACGATAGCACTGCTTCCATCATCAACAAGGTGTTTGCGGTAAATATTTCAACCTTGCAAAATACCTTGAATATTTTAAACTATAAGAGTATCGATCAAGCGATCAAGGCAATTGACCAATCCAACAAAATTGTTTTCTTTGGAATTGGTACCTCAGCCCCCCTCGCAAATGACTTTTATTATCGATTTATGCGAATCGGCTTGCCCGCGCATGTCGCAACGGACCCACACATCGGCATTCTCTCTGCTAGTATGCTGGATGAACATTCCGTTGCAATTGTCATTTCCCATAAAGGCAGATCCATCGAAACAATTAAAAATATTCGCATGGCCAAAGAGAAAAAAGCAACCACCATTTGTATCACCAGTTTCTTAAACAGTCCAATGACCGACTATGCCGACATTGTACTCTGTGCCTCTTCCACCGAAACGGAAATTTTAGGTGAAGCGATTTCCTCAAGAATTGCCCATATTGCAATCTTAGACTGCATCTATTCAGGGATTGCCTTAAAGAGAAAAGACACAAGTCTTCCACATATACAAAACATGCAAGAGATTATGGAACAGCATCGTATCAAATAATTGCTTCTCCACTTCCGTGATTTCACCATGCATCACAATTCGTTCTAAAAAGAAACCGTGTAGTCATCACATGACCACACGGTTTTGCTATGCTAAAATCATAACATCCTCTTTGCACTTCTACAGACTTCAATCGATTCTGAATGAACGATCATTTCAGTATTTCCATTCTCTCAACAAGATCTTCAATCACTTGATCACTCATATACGCCATCACTTTATGGGGTGAACCCTTTACAACCACTTGGTCAACTTTGGCTAGAGGACCTGACCGCTTATACAAGTCAACCACTTCATCTGGAATCACTTGATCAAACTCAGCCGTAACCAGCAACATACTTCCACAATACTTATCTAAGATCTCCCACGCATCGCTGTCTCGATAACTTTTTTCCCGTCGTATACAAGCAGAAAACCCTTCATTAAATGGTAAATCATAAGCCCTTCGATCATAGGCTGCTGGTACAATCAAAACCAGTAAGCGCACATCAAATTCCTCCAAGAGTCGAACGGCCGTATACCCACTCATACTTGCAGCAACAATTACAAGAGGCTGATCCTTTGCCCTACAAGTCCGAATCACTTCAGCAGCCATTTCCGTACGCTCTCGCAGGGAAGAATGAGTCAATTCCCCTCCAGTTTCACCATGACCAACAAAATCAAATGCGCATGAAGAAACGCCCTTCATAAAAAGGCGTTCTCGTAGTCGATCAAATCTAAATCGATCCGATGTACCCGCTCCATGTAAACAGAACAGCTCGCATTGATCACTTTTACTCATCATATCCCCTAAAAGACGATTTTGTTGAAAGGGTACAACAATTTTCTTTTTCATCATCTTCCTCGACTTTCCATTAAAAGAATAAAGTAACTCCGATTGCAATCAACATCGAATGCACAAGTAGTTGAAACTTCGTCTTGCTGATTCGATCAATTGTCCGATTTCCAACGAATAGTCCCAATGCAACTGCAGGAATCAATAGCAAAAACATTTGAAAATGTGAACTGTTGATTTCACCACGAGTCAAGTAGCCGAAGATGATAAATGGATTCAACAAACACCAATACAAGGAAATCATACCTCGATACGTCTTCTTATCATGAGTCACCTTGTCCATATAGGTACCAATCAAGGGACCGCCAACCCCATATGCCGCCTGCATAAATCCACTTAAAAATGGATAGGTCCGATGATGAAACTTCATCATCTCGCTCGGATGCTGGTCACTCCCCAGTTTCAGCATTCGAATGCTGTAAATGGAGTTGATAATGATAAATGCACCTAAAAGTACATTCATTATTTCACTTGGAATTAAATCTCCCATTAAAATCCCCACCGGCATGCCGATCATGGCAAGTACAAACATAATCGCAAACTCTTTTTTGATCAAATATTCCCGTTCCTTATATGCGACTGCTAAAGACTGAAACACAGACATAATCAAAAATACCGGCAAAATCTCCAGTCGATCCACAACAAACAAGCTCAACGGAAGAGCAAAAATAATGGCGCCAAACCCTGAAATTGTCTGTATGGTGTACCCGATAAAAACAATCACGAATAAGTAAATAGAAACATCTAATGCTAAATTCATACATCCTTCTCCTTTAAAAAAACGCAAAGGTTTTACAAAAGCAAAACCTTTGCGCCATTACTCTTTTTACTTTCTAAACTGCTATTTCTTCATCTGTTGAAACGTCTACTGTTTTTCTCGCTTTTAACTTTGGAAAGCCAATAAATAAGCAAATTAACGCGGATACCATAACCAAGTGCGAATACGTAGAGTACTTAATAATATCAACAGCAATCAACTCACCCGATGTCATGGATGCAGTTGCCGTTGAAGCCGCTGCCAACATCATGCCGCCCCAAGGAACGTTGGCCATTGTTGAAGTCGCAAACATATCCAGATACGCTGCGGTTCTTCTTGGATCGATACCAAATTTCTTTGTTGTTTCCATGGCGATCGGTGCTGCAGTTACAATTGCTACTGTCGAGTTCGCTGTAAAAATTGTAACCAAAACAGTCAAACCAATAATACTTAACAAACCAGTCTTGGGATCACTTGCTTTCTTTTCAAGCTTTTGAACAATCCAGTCAATTCCACCATTGTACTTAATTAAACCAATAATCCCGCCAACAATCAACACAATTATTGAGATTTTTGCCATTCCCATCATACCTGCATGGGCTGTTGTCAAAACACCTACCAATTGGCCAAACTCATGTTCAAATGCATTGAAGTACATGCCGATTCCACCAGCTAATAGAATACCGGAAAGTAGAACATAGAATACATTGGCACCCAATAGCGCAGCAACCAATACAACTGCAAATGGAAGCACTTGCAACAGATTGAAGTTGCCAGCAACAAAGGTATAATCACTACCCATTGTCATAACTGCAAAGGCAATCATGGTTATTATCCCTGCAGGCAATACGATCAAGAAGTTGACCCGGAACTTGTCTCTCATCTCAACACCACAAAGTCTTGTTGCCGCGATTGTTGTATCGGAAATAACAGACATATTGTCGCCAAATGCCGCGCCGCCTAATGTTGCACCAACAACCAATGCGACTGGAATTCCTGTCGCTTCAGCCAAGCCGACTGCAACCGGCGCCATCGCCGTTACCGTGCCCACTGAAGTTCCCAAAGACAGTGCAACCAAGCAAGCCACAAAAAATAGACCTGGAACGAGCATAAAATCAGGGATATAGGTTAAGAACAAGTTGACGACGCTATCAACCGCACCACCATCTCGAGCCACTTTTGCAAAAGCGCCTGCCAACAAGAAGATCATAATCATAATAACGGTGTTTTCGTTAGCTGCCCCTCTCGCAAAGGTTTCAATCTTCGCCATAGTGGTACGTTCTTTGTTCATGAAAATTGCAATAAATGCCGCGATCATAAAGAAGACAAGTGCATCTACCACTTTTGAACTTCCCAATGCGATACCAAAGCTAAAAGTTAAAGCGAGAAATATTAAAATTGGTAATAAAGCCGTGAAACTAGGTTTTCTTTGGTTTTTCATGTAATCCTCCCAATTTATCATTCTGATCTTGCTATCATCATTTCATCGAGCAACGAATTACTGGATCCGAGCAATCCGTTGCCTTTGATGAATTTTGAACCATCCATCCATTCCCAACTAGCTTTTTATTCTTGATCGTACTTTTATGTTATGCAAATCATAGTGTTTCGCGCAATCTACTTGTAAATATGTGCAATCAACTCCGGACCGAAGGCTTGTTTCCCTGCAAAAATACCACCAGTTCCTCCGGTATGAATGTAACAAACCTTGCTTCCTTTTGGAATTTTTCCAGATTGAATGTAGCCCAACAATCCCGAGAAACTTTTACCGGTGTATACCGGATCCAAGAAAAGCCCTTCTTTTTTAGCAACTTCAATAATTGCTGCACTGCCCTCTTTAGTCGGTGCGCCATATCCATTTCCAAGGAATGCTTGATCAATATTTATCTCCGCCCAAATTTCATCATCTGATGGCGGTTCGATTTCAAACTTATTAAACAAGTATTTCACCCGATCAAAGATATCTTGTTCTCCAACAACTTCACCAGGTCCATATCGTCGATTGTTGATTGAAATAATCTTGGTTTTTGCACCCGTCAATAACTTGCCAACAATCATACCAGGCAATGAGCCTGCTGACCCATTCGCATGGAAAATATAATCAATTTCTTCTCCCAATGCCTCCGCTTGACTTGTAACCTCAGCAAAAACTTCCATATAAGCAACCCAACCAGCGGGACTCGTACATCCAACAGGAACATTCATCACTTTGTGACCTTCAGCCTCATTCTCTTGAATCAGTGCATTCACTTTCCGATCCACTTTCGCCCACAATGGATTCATATCGTAATTTCCTTTTGGTTCATCCCGATGAACCAAATGAATCTCGGTACCGAGCATGCTATTCAATAGCAAATTGCCTTTACGCTCTTCTGGATCTTTTTCATTTTTCGTATCACCCAATACTGCGATGCACTTTAACTGATTGATGTTTGAATACTGCGCCAATTGAAGGGCTGCATTGGATTGATAGCCTCCAACCGTAATCAAGGTGTCAATCCCTTTTTCTTTCGCTTCTCCAACGATATATTCAATCTTTCGCACTTTGTTTCCGCCAAATGAACTTGGTCCAGACATGTCTTCTCTCTTGATGAAAATATCCACACCATAATCATCCGATAAATTGTTTAGACGATGGAATGGTGTCGGAAAGAAACCCATTTTGACTCGTGGGATGTCTTGCAATAACTCAACAACTTCTAATGCTGTATACGTTTTCATCATGCTCCCCCTATTTGACTGCGATCATTTCAATTTCAACCATTGCCCCTTTTGGCAACTCAGCTACTTCAAATGCAGCTCGTGCTGGAAACGGTTCTACAAAAAATGTTGCATACACTTCATTCATCTCGACAAAAGTTTTAATATCGGCCAACAATACCGTCGTTTTGCAAACCTTGTCCATTCCACTTCCCGCTGCCTCTAAAATTGCCTGTGCATTCAACAAGGACTGTTTCGTTTGTGACTTGATATCATCTCCGGCAAACGCACCCGTTTCCGGATCAATTGGCAATTGCCCCGATACAAATAGAAATCCATTGGCTTCAATTGCCTGTGAGTAAGGTCCAATTGCACCCGGTGCCTGTTCTGTTGCTACTGCTTTCATTCTTTTTCCTCCTGTGTAAGAAATCCTTTTCCTGTCTGTCAAAAAAATATCATCTTTCCTAGTTACTTTGCAAAACATTTTCTGACAACTCGTTCGATAAACCTAGTATAACACATTTTTTTCATGATGCAAATATATTTTTACAAAGAAATGAATTTTATTTTATGCAACAAAATTTGCATCACGCTTGAAAAAGAAACTATTAACCGTTATAATGATTAAAAGACATAAAAAGGGTGAAAAAATGATGGTTTATGAAGAACATATAAAAATGGCAAATTACTTGGCTACTTTGTTGGGCGAAAATACCGAAGTCGTGTTGCATGACTTTACCAATCTTGAGCATTCAATTGTATATATCGTCAATGGTCGCATTACCAACCGACAAATCGGAGATACTGTCACCGACTTGTTACTCGACTTTTTGAACAAGAAAAAAAGAATCCCAGAAGGATTCCTTTGCAATTACACCTCAAAATCAGTAAACGGAAAAACGTTATACTCCTCCACCTATTTTATTCTGGATGACGACGACAAACTTGTCGGTGCACTATGTACCAATACCGACTACTCCGATTTTAATGAAGCAGTTACCTTACTGAAGAACTTCTTACCAAACTCGACAGCAATCGGAATTGATACCCCAAAACAACAAGCACCTGTTATAGAAAATTTTTATTCCAATCACGAAACGCTGACCCTTGATAAGATACATGAAGAGATTGAAAAACTTAATATTCCGCCATTGAGGATGACACCTGACGAAAAAATGACAGTTGTCACTTCACTTTATGAAATGGGTATGTTTATGCTGAAAGGTGCTGTGCAAGCAACTTCTATCCAATTAGAAACCTCAGAGGCAACGATCTACCGCTATATCCGAAATGCAAAGAATCAATAATATATAAATGAAGAAATTAAATAATTGGCAATAAAATACACCTTTCGCAATAGCGAAAGGTGTATTTTATTATTCTCTTATTCTGCATTTTCAATTGTAATTAATTTTAATGGAATATT
The DNA here is from genome assembly GCA_036323355.1 of Gottschalkiaceae bacterium SANA. GTDB lineage: Bacteria > Bacillota > Clostridia > Tissierellales > GPF-1 > GPF-1. The sequence continues at coordinate 2,952,270 of AP028876.1, forward strand.
GATTTTTGCTTCTACGGATTCCCCGTCCAATACTTTCATGGCTGTTTCTAACGCCTTATGAATTTGGACATCGGGCTGCTGCATAACAGTTGCTGCCATTTCACCATTTTTAACTGCTTCTACCGCATCTGCTGTTGCATCGATTCCATAAACCTTGATCTCCGCTAGTCGACCTGCTGCAATTACCGAACGTACAGCGCCCAAAGCCATTCCATCATTATGGGCATAGATCGCGTCTAACACGGGGTTGGATTGAAGAATATCATCCGTTACGCTTGCGCCTTCTTCTCGAGAGTAGTTTGCTGTCAACGATGTAACAACTTCAATATCGGGTGCATTTTCTTTTAAGTAATCTACAAAACCCGCTTGACGATCCAATGCAGAAGGAGCACCTGCAATGCCTTCAAGAATAGCTACTTTCCCTTTTCCACCCAGGTCTTTGACTAATTGTTCAGCATCCAACATTCCAGCTTCTTTGTTGTCAATGTCCAAATGTTGCAAGACTTCACCCAAGTTTGAAGGTCTTGTTACCGTAATAACAGGAATACCAGCTTCATTCGCTGCCAATACAGCTGTACCAACTGCATCTGAATCTACAGGGTTTACCAATAAAATATCAACTTGTTTGGTAATAAAATCTTCAATTTGTGTTGCTTGCGTTTCTGCATTGTCTTGGGCATCCAATGTAATTAACTTGATTCCCATTTCTTCAGCCTTTGCAACCGCCGCATCATTCATGGTTACAAAGAAATCATTGGCAAGGGTTGAAACAGCGAAGCCCACAACAACTTCATCCGACTCTCCACCTGCAGAACTAGATTGACACCCTGCAAAGCTCATGGCACACAGAATACCAACCAACAATAGTACTAACAACCTCTTTTTCATTTTCCTTCCTCCTTCAAATCTTTCATTACTCATTCTAAGCCTTGCTATTCTTTCTCTTAAGCAATACTGCTGCTAAAATGATCGCACCCTTTACAATCTGTTGAAAAAACGGACTTATACTTAGCATATTCATTCCATTATTAATAATCCCAATAATCAATGCACCCAGAGCAGTTCCTGTTATGGTGCCAATTCCGCCAGAAAGGGAAGCTCCTCCTAAAATCACGGCAGACAAGACATCCATTTCCATGCCTGTACATGCCGTAGGTGATGCCGTTAACAATTTAGATGTTGTCATAACCCCACCGATCGCACACATCATACCTACAATAACAAAACTCAATACCTTATAGCGGTTATTAGGGATCGTCGATAATGTTGCTGCTTCACTATTTGCACCTATTGCCTTTAAATAGACCCCATGTTTGGTCTTATGTAGAATGAAATATCCAATAATAAGTAGAATTACCGCAACGATACTTGATACGGGAACGCCTAATATATGTTTCGCTCCTATGAATGAAAAACTCTCTGGCAGTCCCGAAAAAGGTTTTCCCTGCGTCCAGACCAAACCAATTCCTCGAATAATCCCCATAGACGCCAAGGTAACAATAAAAGATGGAATTCGACCATAGACTGTCATCACTCCATTAAATGAACCAACCGCAATACCAATAATGATTGCCGCCAGCATCCCCATTGATTGTGATCCTGTCGTGGTGATCACCCAGGCACAAGCGATGCCCGCTAATGCTGCTGTTGAACCAACAGACAAATCAATCTCACCAACCAAAATCACACAAAGCATGCCGATGGCAATGGTTAATACAACCGAGATTTGACGCGTTACATTTAAAATGTTCTTTGCGGTTAGAAAATACTTCGATGAAAAAGAAAATAACACACAAAGAATGACCAAAATCAAAAGCAAACCAACTTCACCCTTGAGGATTTTCGCTATTTTGTTCCAAGTAGACTTATTCTGATCCATTGTTTCAACCTCCTAAAGACAGGGACAGAAGTTTTTCATTGGTCACTTCTTCTGGTAGAAGTTGGCCGACCACCTCACCTTTTCTCAATACAAGAATCCGATCGCACAAATCGATTAATTCTTCGAATTCTGACGACATGACAATGACACTTTTATCATTCTGGCTCAATCCCCGAATTAAATCGTAAATTTCAGTTTTCGCACCAACATCAATGCCGCGTGTCGGTTCATCCATCATAATAATCTCGGGATCACTCATTAACCACTTGGCTACAACAACTTTTTGTTGATTTCCGCCCGATAAGTTCTTCACGGGCATATTAACTTGCAATGGATTCACTTTCAATGATTCACCCATTTTTTCACTCAATTGATTCTTCTTCTTTTGATCAAGTAAGCCCAATCCATTCTCAATTTTTTCTATACTTGAAATAATCATATTATTAGCAACGCTATCTTCTAAAAAAAGCCCCTCTTTCTTCCGATCTTCAGGCACAAGCGCGATGCGATATTGCTTGGCATCTCGCGTACTCGACAAGGTCACCACTTTCCCCTGAATCAGAATTTCACCACTTTCTGCTCTTGCATGACCAAACAAGCTATGGGCCAATTCACTTTTCCCGGCACCCACAATTCCCGTTACACCAAGAATTTCAGATTTCTTAACGGATAAGCTGACCGGTGCCTGCATGCAATCTGTTTTGTATGCCCGCAATTCCAACATGACGGCCTTACCGCTTAAATCTTTTGATTCTCTACTTCTCTGGCTTCGAATCTCACGCCCAATCATACTCTTAATCAATTGTGTTTGACTCACTTCCTTCATAACGAAGGTATCGATCTTTTCTCCATCTCGAAGCACCGTGGCGCGGTCACAAATTTTGAATACCTCCTCCAGATAATGAGAAATGTAAATCATCGTCACCTTGTTTTCTTTTAAATTCTTCATGATCTTAAACAAGGTTTCCACTTCGACCTTGCTCATGCCCGTCGTCGGTTCGTCCAACAACAAGATTTGTGAATCAACTGCCAAGGCCTTTACGATTTCAACAATTCGCTTTTGCCCCATACCCAAATCAGAAACCATCGCTCTTGGGTTAATATCGATGCCAAACTTGTCTAAATAGGCTTGACTATTGGCATATAGGGTCTTGCGATCACAAACACCCATAAGACCCTTCGTAGGTTCATTTCCAAGATAAATATTCTCCGCCACGGTTAAGGACTCAATCAAACTCAGTTCTTGATAGATTGCTGCAATCCCCTTCTTTCGCGCATCTTTTGGTGTCCTGATCTCTACCTCTTCATCTCGGACAAAAATCTTGCCATCATTGGCTTCATGAACACCTGTAATAATTTTTATCAAGGTCGATTTTCCTGCACCATTCTCACCCAAAAGAGCATGTACTTCGCCCCGTTGTAACTCAAAATCTACTCCCTTTAAAGCTTGGATTCCGCCGAAGTTCTTTCTAATGTTCTCTAACTTCATTTCCAACTTCGCCATCGCCCCTCCCTTCTCTCTACACGCTTACACGACTCGTCATTGCATGATGGATAATACTTCTTCTCGATTTGGAATCGATGATTGAGCACCCTTGCGAGTTGTACTAATGGCTGCAGCCGTCTTTGCGTACTTTAAGCATGCTGTAAAAGATTCGTCCATGGACAATGCCGCTGTAAACGCACCAATAAATACATCGCCAGCCGCAGTTGTATCTATACTTTCTACCTTTATGGGATCAATCCAGTAAAAGACCTGATCAACATAGGTGGCAGCACCTTGGCTACCTAAAGAAACGATCGGTGTTTGAAAGCCTTTTGCTTTCAAGGCATCCAAAGCTAACTTTGCGCTCGCTTCATCCGTCACCTTAATGCCGGTTAAAATTTCTGCCTCTGTTTCATTGGGTTTTGTATAATCAACCAGAGCAGCAATCTCGTCAGGGATCCCTCCTGCTGGTGCGGGTGCCGGATCTAAAACTACAAGTAGACCTTTGCTCTTTGCCAATCGAATGGCTTCATAGACTGTTTCCGTTTGAATTTCCATCGTAATCAACAGAATATCCGCCTGATCAAATATATGAGCGTTTGCTTGTACATCCGCTGGGGACAAGAGCTGATTTGCACCCGGTGTGAAACTGATGGAATTCTGTCCGGATTCATCCACCCAAATCATAGCAACCCCTGCGGTCGACCCTTCTTCAATCAGAATCGAATGGGTATCAACAGAAGCCTCTTTTTGCTTACTGATCAATTCCTGACTAAATCCATCGTCTCCAAGCTTTGTGAAATACGAGACTGCTCCACCTAATCGAGCTGCGGTTACAGCCTGATTTCCACCCTTTCCACCAGGAAAGGTTTGAAAATTGTCCGTCATAATCGTTTCCCCAGGAGAGGGGAATTGCTGCATAAACATAACCAAATCGATATTGATGCTTCCCATGCATAATATCCGTTTACCTAAAGTTTGCGTCATTTAATTTCACCTCGCAGACTTTCCACTTCCCTCATAAAGGCTTGTGTTCGCTCTAAGCTGATCGGATTTTTCCATTGCCCTTCTTCTTTAAACCAGCTACCTACAATAGCACCGTCAGCAACCCGCAAAAGTTCTTTAGCATTCCCTGTAGATACACCGCTGCCTAACAAAATTGGCAGTTTCACTGCGGCTTTACAGCTTTCAACACGCTCAACGGATGGTGGCTTTCCAGTGTCAAACCCGGTTACAATAATGGCATCTCCACCCTGTGCTTCTACATCCATAGCCTGTTCCTCTACGCTTCGATCATGGATAATAAAGTGACTGCCATGCTTTACATTCACATCACACAAGAAAGCAATTTCTTCAGCACGTAAACGATTTCTCATGCGTGCCGCCTGCCCTCCCACGGCCTCAATGTAACCCGATTGTGAGATAAATGCATTACACCATTCAAACACGCGTATCCATTTTGCATTTCCTGCAACACCACATGCCAATGCTGGTAATGCACCATTCATATGACATTCGACTCCAACAGGAATCGATACATGTTTCACAACTTCATGTAGTCCTATCGCTAATGCTGCGGTTGTTTCAAAAGAAATTTGATCTCCTTTCAGATAAGGGATATCCCACATGTTTTCAACCTGAATACCATCTACGCCAGCAGCTTCCAGAATCTTCGCTTCCTCAACTGCAATGGATATGATCTTTCTCATATCCATTACCGTTGGATCATAAAGAGGGGAGCCAGGCAATGGTCTCAAATGTACCATGCCGATAATCGGTTTCTCGTTCGTAAAAATCGTATTAATTTGCACCCTCAAAACTCCTTTTTAAAAATTCACACCAGCAACCAGAATAATATAGCTAAAGGGTGTTCGTTCACCCGTTCGCACAAAGGCTTTCACTTCTTCACCATTCAATGATCCGTTCAACCAAAGATCTTTCATCTCCACGTGAGGGATAACGTTTTCTATCAACGCATTCCCTTTGTTTTGAAAACCATCAATAGTTTCTTTAAATTGTGCATATGTAGCAGGGCTGACAGATTTTGTTTCTTCAGAAACGATATATTGCTCCACTTCCAGTTCTTCCAAAACCACCCGCAAAACATCATTGACGACTGGAATATTTTCTGTCACAGCAAGATCAATGGTTGTCGTCATTTCATGTCGCGGAAACGGGCATCCCACATCACCAATCAAGATCATATCCCCGTGACCCATCTTTGCAACAACTTCTGATAATTTCGTGTTATAAATTCCTGTTCTTTTCATTTCTTCCTCCTTATAGTTAGTTAATCGATTAACTAAGTTTTCTATTAAAACGGCAGCCGTTCGTCCGATTGCCGTTCTACTAGTTTCGAATTTAATACTACATAATTTCCCTTTAAGCTTTCCTTGCCTTCGATTGCATCCAACAACAATTGTGTGGACATAGCGCCCAACGACTTGGTTGGATTATCGATGGTGGTTAATCGCGGGTGAATAAAATTAGAAAAGAAGATATTGTCATACCCGATCACTGCAATATCTGCCGGAACTCGAAGTCCCATATCCCTTATGGCTTCCATGGCGCCCCATGCCATAATGTCACTGCTTATAAAGGCGGCTAACTGTTGATCCTGCTTATAATTTTCTAAATACTTTTTCATCACTTCATAACCTGCTTCAAAGGAAAAATCACACTGAAGTATTTCAAGATCCGAGTCTGAAAATCCTTGATCTAGAATAAATTCCTGAAAGCCCATCAATCTTTTTTTCGCATTGGGAACGATGTCCACTGGACCAGCCATGCAAAGAAATTTCTTGAACCCCTGATCGATAAACCGCTTGGCAACCTGAGTTCCGCCCTCATAGTTATCTGCAAAAACAAAAGCAATATTCTTTTCTGTATCAAATGCGGGCCGGTCAACAATCACCATGGGGACCGGACGTTTTTTGTTCAACTCTCGATCTTTCATTCTAGGAGCAACATTGATAATTCCATCCACGCCATTCTCAATAAATGTATTGATGATTTTTCGTTCCTTCTCAACACTTTGATCGGAATCACACAAGGTGATATGATAATTTTCTTTATTGGCTACCTTCTCAGCATATTTCACAATCTCGCCAAAGAAAGGGTTTGTAATATCCGGTACAATTAGCCCAAAACGAAAGCTTCGGTTTACTTTTAAGCTCCTGGCAATTGTATTGGGTGAATAATCAAGTTCCTCCATTGCCTTGGTGATCTTTTCAATCAACTCTGGACTAACATATTTCTTCCGAGTGATCACATTTGATACCGAAGCGGTGGAAACGCCTGCTAGTTTTGCAACATCTTTAATCGTTGCTCTCATATATACCATCCTCATTTTCCTGTAACTCGTTATCAGTTAATCGTGTAACTGTAATTTCACTATACGCCCCACTAGTCTATTTGTCAAACTTTTTTCAGAATTTTCAACACTAAGTGAGATACAACATTAACTTTTGCTCTACTAAAAGTGACTCTATATCCACTTTCTAATCTGTGTTTGAACCTTCTGTGTCACACCCAAAATATCTGCATATTCGTATAAATTTCGCATATCATTTTTGGGGTCTCTTAGGTATCGCCGGATGGCATGCTCAAAAGTATTCGCATCCAATCGATCTTGATATTTCACAATATCACACACCACACGTTCCCGATCAAAAATCTTCACCCGTTCATCTTCAATCTTGATCGTAACCAATCCAACATGCAAAAACTTCTTTTCCTGAAAAATAGGCTCAATAAATAGATTGTCGATACAGTATTGGCTCTGATCACTGTCTTGATCAACTGTAAGCTGCCAGGCAGAGGGTTTTTCATCTATATATCTATAAACGTATAAGGCGCTCTCCAAGGAGATTACCGCATCAGGAAAATGAGTAGAAATTATGATTTCTTCTTTGATTTTATCGACTTCACACATCCTTGCACCTCACCATCTAAATTTCACTTTTCTCAAGTAATTTATTCCATTTTATCACAACAACCTTATATAAATAAACAAAATATGTTTTTTTCTAACATTTATTCTCTTTTATCCATTCGTTGAGGCTAAAGACCCAAAATACGCTTAAAAAAAGATGAATACCCCTTATTTTCTATCAAAAAAAGAGACCAACCCATGGTGAGGCAGTCTCTTTAACAACTTGCTGGTCATATTGTTTCGATTGACAAGCTCTACTTTTTCATTAGTGCCAAAGCACTTTCCACTTGCAAGGAAACCCCAATCGGGATACAGTCCTCATCGGCATCAAAGCCCTTGTTGTGAAGAGAAACCCTTGTCCCCTTGGCTTCGTTTCCGCAACCCAGATGATAGAAGGATGATGGAACTGCTTGGGCAAAATAAGCGAAGTCTTCGCCTCCCAAACTGGGAAATTCTACCCATCCAATATTCTCTTCGCCTAAGAGATCACTTGCAAGACCCTTAATGACATCCGTAACTTCTCGGTCGTTAACCACGCCGATATAACCCGCTCTAAGCTCAAAATCAACACTTGCTCCAAAGCTTTCCGCAATGGAGGATGATAAATCCTTCATTAGCTTTTCCGCCTTGCTTCTAGTTTCCCAACTCAGGGTGCGCAAGGTGCCCGTCATCTCCACCTGGTCCGGAATAATATTTGGTGCCGTTCCCCCGTGAATGGAGCCAATGGTTAACACCGCGGAATCCAATGGCCCCACCGCTCGACTCACCACCATTTGCAAGGCCGTCACAATCTGTGCGGCAATCGCAATAGGATCAATCGCCAGTTGCGGAACAGCAGCGTGACCGGATTTGCCTTTTACTGTAATCAACAACTTGTCGGTGATCGCTGTTAAAACACCATATTTCATTTCAATTTTACCCGTATCAACATGGGGCTCAACATGCAATCCAATGACATGATCAACCTTGGGATTTTCCATACATCCTGCAGCAATCATCCGTTTCGCCCCACCAACCGCTTCTTCAGCAGGTTGAAAGAAGAGCTTGATCACGCCCGAAAAATCTTCTTGTCTTTCTTTTAATATCTTGGCGGCACCTAAAAGAATAGTAGCATGCATATCATGGCCGCAGGCGTGCATCACCCCATCGTTGAGTGAATGGTAGTCTCGTTTTTTTACTTCCTGAATGGGCAGAGCGTCGATATCCGCTCGCATACCAATGACCTTGCCGATACCCGCCTTCTTGCCTTGAATGATCCCCACAACGCCCGTATCCGCAATACGGGTATGTTCAATGCCCAAAGCATCCAAATGCTTTTCAATCTGCTTTGCGGTTCGATACTCCTTGCCGCTCACTTCCGGATGCATATGGAAATCCCGTCGAATCTCCACCAATTCCTCAAAGAGTTCCTGCGCTCTTTCCCCTATTTCTTGCATGCTTCTCCTCCTTTTTCGTACACCACTTGACCATCAATGATGGTCAACAGAGGCTCCGATGACATTTCCAAAGGATTTCCACTCCACACAACCACATCCGCATCTTTGCCGGCTTCCAAACTACCAATGCGATCATCCAATTCCAAAATTTTTGCCGGGTTAATCGTAATCATTTTTATGGCGTCATCAAAAGTAGCGCCAGCCTTTACCGCCATGCCAGCCATCATGTTCAACCGCTGAATGGGCGTAACTGGATGGTCTGTCATAATCGCCACCAAGACCCCTGCCTCTTGAAGAACCATGGGCGTATCAAAACTTTTATTGACAACCTCCATCTTGCCTTGGAATCCAAAGCTTGGCCCGGTAATCGCCGCCACGCCGGCTGCTGCAATATGTCGAGCGATTAAATGGCCCTCTGTGCAGTGTTCCAGGGTCAACTTGCAATCAAATTCCTTGGCAATGCGAATCGCTGTTAAAATATCGTCCGCACGATGGGCATGAATCTTCAATGGAATCTGGCGACGAATCACAGGCAACATGGCCTCTAATTTAAAATTAATCGGCGGTCGCTTTAAGGGATCGTCACCTGCATATCGGATTCGTTCTTCGTACTCACATGTCTTCAACAGGGTTTCCCTCAACACGGCGGCATTCCCCATCCTTGTCATGGGGCTCTTGCCCTTGTCACCATAGGTGCGCTTAATATTTTCTCCAAAGGCGCACTTCATGGCCAAGGGAGCCTTGACGATCATCTCGTCAATCGAATCTCCATGGGTCTTAATCACACAAAATTGACCACCGATGGTATTGGTAGATCCAGGGCCAGAAGCAAGACTAGTCACTCCACCCTCTACGGCATCACGGAAAGCTGGATCCAAAGCATTGATTCCATCGATTCCTCGCAAATGCGGAGTCACCGGGTCAGTCTTCTCATTGACATCCAGCCCTGCAAAGCCGACACCCGTCTCAACAATACCCACATGGCAGTGCGCATCGACCAAACCCGGTAAGATCCAGGCACCCTGGGCATCAATTACATCGGCTCCAACCGGTGCTTCAATCTCTGCCCCAACAGCTCTAATCTTCGACCCTTCAATCAATACGCAACCCTTTTCATACTTTCTATCTGTAGCCGTTATGACTTTTCCATTTTTAATCAACAACATCACATTTCGCTCCTTTGCCGCTTAAGCACCTAAGAACTTCATCATAATGAATCCCGCTAAAAAAAGCGCGAGAAGGGTAATGATCAGTTTTGGAAGAACCATTCGGTAGATCGCGATGGATAAGGCAATTACATCCTTATAGCCCACAAGAACCTTTCGATTATCATCTTCCTCTATTGAATTATTCTCTTCCTCTTTGAAATTCATTTTGTCTCCTTACTTCACCAAATGACACCACACCGTATGCCCAGGCTCCACTTCCACCATGACCGGAGCCACTTGTGAACAAATCGGCATGGCTTGTGGGCATCTTGTATGGAATTTGCAACCCTTTGGTGGATTCGACGGACTCGGCACATCGCCTTCCAATATAATCCGATCCTTGACTTCCGACGGATGAGACCGCGGAACCGCAGAGAGAAGAGCTTGGGAATAAGGATGCATGGTATTGCTAAAAAGCTGTTCCGACGTTCCGATTTCCACAAAGGAGCCCAGATACATAATCCCCAAACGGTCGCAAAAATAACGAACCAGACTCAAGTCGTGAGAAATAAACAAGTAGGTGAGTCCCATGCTTTCTTTCAGTTCTTGCATCAGTGTCAACACTTGGGCTTGAATGGAAACATCCAAGGCCGCCGTCGGCTCGTCTGCAATAATAAACTTAGGGTTCAAGGCCAAGGATCTGGCAATGCCAATCCGCTGTCGCTGGCCACCCGAAAACTCATGGGGGTACTTGGTCACATTACTCTTGTCCAATCCGCAGATTTCCAAGAGTTCTTTGGTTCGCTCCAAGGCTTCTTCTTTTCCCATAATCTTATGTTTGATCAAGCCTTCCGATACGATGGCGCCAATACTCATGCGGGGATCCAAAGAAGCAAAGGGATCTTGAAAGATCATCTGAATATTTCGTCGCATCTCTTGCATCTTTTTCTTTTCGATAAAGTATTTCTTATCAACATCAAAAATCACTTGACCGTCAAAGACTACCTTGCCAGCAGTTGGCTTGTAGAGATTGGAAATCGCACGACCCGCCGAAGACTTGCCGCATCCGGATTCACCGACTAGGCCAAAAATTTCTCCCTCGCCAATGGAAAAGGTGATGTCATCCACAGCCTTCACATCGCCAACTTTCTTTGAAAAAACGCCACCGTGAATCGGGAAATATTTTTTAAGATTGGTGACTTCAATCAATGGTTTGCTCATTGTTTTCCCTCCTCTCGTCATATAGCCAACAACGCACCTTGTGATTGGGTGCAAGATCTATCAAGTCTGGCATTTGTTCTTGGCAAATCGGCATGCAATGCTTGCACCTCGGTGCAAACGCACAACCCTTTGGCAAATTGTTTAAGGGTGGAACCATGCCCTGAATGCATTGAAGAGATTGGCCTTTTTTTACATTCATCACCCGAGAAGAAAACAATCCCCTCGTATAGGGATGCTTCATCTCGTCAAAGAGAGTCACCGCGTCCGCTTCTTCCACAATTCTTCCCGCATACATAACCGCAACGTCATCCGCCATTTCGGCAATTACGCCCAAATCATGGGTAATGAACATCACAGACATATCAGATTCCTTGGTCAAATTTCTCATCAAATCCAGAACCTGCGCTTGAATGGTTACATCCAGCGCCGTTGTTGGCTCATCAGCAATCAAGAGTTTTGGACCACAGCTTAAAGCCATAGCAATCATGACACGCTGCCGCATGCCACCACTCAACTGGTGAGGGTACTCGTTAATCACCTGTTCTGCTCTGGGAATTTTCACCTTTTTTAAAAGCTCAACACATACCTTTCGATTTTCTTCACCCTTCAATCCCCGGTGAGTCGCTAGCGATTCTCCAATCTGGTTGCCTATGGTGAATACGGGATTCAAAGCCGTCATAGGTTCCTGAAAAATCATAGCAATGTCGTTGCCTCTTACTTTTTGCATATCAAGTTCATCCAACTGAACCAGGTCTTTTCCCTCAAAGAGCACTTGACCCGTATCGATAAATCCCTGATTCTTGGGAAGCAAGCGCATAATGGAAAGGCTGGTTACACTCTTGCCACAACCCGATTCGCCTACCACGCCCAGGACTTTTCCCTTTCTAATGGTAATATCGACATGCTGAACCGCTGTCAATTTTCCTTCAGACGTTTGAAATGAGGTTGTCAGATCCTTCATTTCTAATAAAATTTCAGACATATCCTCACCCCCTATCGTTTCAATTTCGGATCAAATGCATCCCGAAGCCCATCGCCAAGAATATTAATGGATAAAATGGTCATAAGAACCATCATTCCAGGCGGAATCCATAACCACCAATGAAGTCTGAGCGATCTCAGGCTCTGTGCTGCCGCCAGCATATTTCCCCAGCTTGGCTGTGGTTGCTTGACACCCAATCCAAGAAAACTCAAGCCTGCTTCAGAAAGAATTCCAACTGCAATTCCCAATGTCGCATAGACGATGATCGGCGCCAAAACATTGGGCAAGATATGTTTGATAATAATCTCACGCGCTTCCAAACCCAAGGAGATGGCCGCTTCAATAAACTCTCGTCCCTTGATCGCCATCACTTCCGCCCGCACGATGCGGGCAATCTTGGTCCAACTTAAAACCCCCGAGATCAACATAACATTATAGATACTCGGCCCCAGCACCGCTGCAATAGCAATAGCAATGACAAAGAAGGGGAAGCACATAAAAACATCCACAATCCGCATAATCAAATTGTCGATCCAACCCCCATTATAGCCGGCAATTGCCCCCAATAAAACACCAATGATCAGGGAGATGGCCGTTGATACGAGACCGACACTCAAAGAAACCCGTCCTCCATAGACCAGGCGAGTAAAGGTGTCACGTCCCAAGTCATCGGTTCCCAGCCAATGTTCCGCGCTCGGTTTTTGATAGCTGTTAGCCATATCGATTTGATCCCGATCATAGGGCGTCAACAGGGGTGCAAAAATTGCAATGAGCGTTAACAGTATTAAGATGAACAAGGCAGCAACTGCCATTTTATTTCGTCTAAGTCTTTTATAGACAATCCCCATGGGAGAAAGACTCTTTGCATCAAGTTCTTGTGTACTCATACTCAAATCTCCTTCCTCCTTATTTGTATCGAATCCGCGGATCAACCAAAGCGTACATGATATCCGCGAAGAGATTGGCCATTAAAATCATAAAGGCAAGCACCATGGTCGCATCCATAATCACTGGATAATCGCGATTCATAACAGCTTGAAAGATCAGTGTTCCCATGCCTGGCCAAACAAAAATCGTTTCGGTCAAAACAGCACCCGAAATCAACTGGCCCAAGGACAAACTAATGATGGTGACAACAGGAATCAAGGCATTTCGAAGCGCATGCTTGTAAACAACGACTCGCTCACTAACCCCTTTGGCCCTGGCAGTTCGTATGTAATCCTGCTGAATCACTTCCAAAAGTGCGGTTCTTGTATAGCGCATAAAGGAAGCCATTTGAATAAAACTCAACACGATCACCGGCAGTGCCAAGTGATAAGCCAAATCAATAAACTTCTTCATCCCTGTATAGCCGCTGGCCAGTGTTTCCATCCCCGAAATCGGGAACAATTTCAGATCGATGGCAAAAAACTTAACCAAAAGGAGGGCAAAGAAGAAGGCCGGTATCGAAAGTCCGATAAAGGCGATGATCGTGGCCACATAGTCGAAGACTGAATACTGCCTTGTCGCAGATATCACCCCCAGCGGTATGGCCACCAGTATACTTAATAAAAGTGCTACCCCTGAAAGCATCAAGGTATTGCCGATTCTTCTGCCAATCATATCAGCAATCGGCTCTTTAAATTTAATGGAATAACCCAAATTTCCTTGCATCAATCCCCCAACCCATTTCACATACTGGACTGGTAGAGGATCATAATATCCTATGGCTTGCAACATACTCTCAACATCTTCCGCGCGTGCATCCGATTCAATCAGATAGGCATATGGATTGCCCGGCATCAAATGAATCAGAGAAAAAACAATAATAGATATACCGATCATAACGGGGATCATTAAGAGAATGCGTCGAATTACATAATTTTTCATCGCTCTCCCCCTTTCCTTTTTCTAATTTCAACCTGTTTACCTAGATTCCTTTAATGAATAAAGCCCGCAGACAGCAAGACCCACCCTTGGGCATTGAATCTGCGGGATTCATGAACAAGAGAAAAACCGAATTTCAATGGCGATTAACGAGATCCGATTCTTCTCCTTTGTTCATTATACGATCATCTGCTAGCATCATATCTTACTCAAATAAGGGGACAAGCCTATTTTTCGTAGTACCAGTGATTCGCATCATACCACAATACGTTTGGTGCCGATGCACCTCTTAAGTTAGGGCTAACTGCACAACCCAATTCTGGTGTATACAAGAAAATTGAAGGCAGATCTTGGTTCAAGAATACGCCCCACTCTGCATAAACTTCCCCACGCGCATCGTTTTCGATAAATGAAATGCCTTTATCCAATAGACGATCGTTTTCAGCGCTTTCATAGTTCATCAAGTTGTATTTTGCTCCCGTCTTCCAGAAACGGCTTTGATCCGGTTCAACGCCGGCACCGAAACCAATTAAGAACAATTCGAAGTCATCAGCGTTCAATTGATCAAACATGGTTGCAAATTCCATAATTTGCAATTCAAGCTCAATACCAATATCCTTCAAGTTTTGTTGGATAACGGGTGCTGAACGTTCACGTGTTTTGTTTCCTGATGGGTATTTTAGTACCCATTTCAATGGCTCGCCGTTTGGTCGGTACATGATGCCATCTTTATATTCGTAGCCTGCTTCTTCAAACAAAGCGATGGCTTTTTCCGGGCTATAATCATAGTTTTCAACTAGATCTTCGCCTGGATGAGCCCAGCTTGATGTTGGCAATGGTTGCGTCAAAATCTCGCCGTAACCATACATCAAATTATCAACTAAACCTTGTCGGTCAACACCATACATCAATGCTTGTCGAACTTTCATGTCTTGGAAATCTGGGTTCAAATGATTTACACCCATAAACTGATAAGAACCGCCTGCAGTTGTCAGCACTTGAATGCCTTCGTCTTCATACAAGCCCATATCATCTGGATTAAAGTCTGATACCGTCATGTAGTTAATCTGACCACTCAACAATTCCGCTTGCGCTGTATCTTGGTTGGTCGCTTTGATAATAATGCGATCCAAGTAAGCGCGGCCTTCCCAATACTCTTCAAATGCAACTAGGCTAACATATTGATCAGGTGCAAATTCATCCATCATAAATGCGCCAGTTCCAATTGGGTTTCTCAACAATTCTGTTTGCTCACTGGCTGCAGCAACATCAATATCTTTCCAGACATGTTCTGGAATCAAGTTGGCTTTGGTTCCCACCATTGTCAATACAGAGGCATAAACGTCGTTGAAGGAAATTTTAATTGTGTAAGGATCAATGATTTCAACCCCTTCAATCTCTTCTGTTTCTCCATTATGGAAAGCTTCCATGCCTACGATTGGTGCAAAGTTTGAATAAAGCGGTCCTGTGTATCCAGGATTCGCGATAAATTTCCAGTTGAACAAAACATCTTCAGCATCGAAGGTTTCGCCGTCATGCCATTTTACGCCTTGGCGCAAATGGAAGATCATGCTTTTTGAATCATCAGCAATCTCCCAGCTTTCAGCCAATCCCGGTACCAATTCGTTTTTATCTGTAATCTTAATCAATGATTCGAATACGACATCAGTTACCAGAAAATCATTGTCCGTTGATGTAATCAAGCTCAAGAAGTTTCCGCTTGGCGGATTCCAAGACGCACGGATCAAAGTTCCGCCGAACTTATCATCTTCTGTTGGCTCTGCTGCCGGCTCACTTGTTTCTTCACCCGGCGCTGCCGGTTGAGCCGCTTCCGGCGTCTCTGTACCACAACCACTCAACATCGTTGTGAGCATTAGGATCACAACCATAAATAAAATTAATCTTTTTTTCATTCCTTTACCTCCTCTTATTCAGGTTACATGCTGCTTTCTACTATAAAACGCAAGCATACTCTAGCTTACGAAATTACCCTTATGACTGTTTCACCAACCATTGAAAAAGATTGTTCATGACTTCCGATGTGTCAATCATATCCTCTGGATGCCACTGCACCCCAATGATTTTTTCTTCTGAATCAGACTCAACCGCCTCAATCACACCATCTCCAGCTCTAGCGCTCACACGCAAACCCTTGCCTAGTTTTCGGATGCTTTGATGGTGCAGACTATTAACCGCCACCTCCGCTTCCCCAAGAATACCATAGAGCTTTGTGTTTTCTTCAATCGCCACTTTATGCACGCTATGGGTACGTTTCCCGCTTTGAATATGCTGATAGGAATCAGGAATCTGATTGTTGATATCTTGATACAAATTGCCTCCTCTTACCGTGTTAATAATCTGTAAACCTCGGCAAATACCTAGAACAGGTTTACCGGATTTCTCCACTTCCGCATACAAGCTTAATTGAAAGGCATCAATCGCCGGATCAATTTCACCCAACCGGCAGTCCGGTTCTTCACCGTACTGGCTCGGATCGATATCTCCACCACCAGAAAATAAAAAGGCATCACATATTTCCACTTGCCGCTTAATCACGTCTGGCTCTCCGAAACAAGGTATAATAAGAGGCACACCGCCTGCACGAAGTACACCCTTTACATAGGTGCTATTCACATATGCTCGCTCCATCTCTCCAAAAGGAGTATTTGATACCAATGTGTTGCCCACAATGCCAATCACTTTTTTATCCATAAACGCACGTCTCCTTTGATTCAGTCTCACACTTGCAATTAATTGCAAGTATCATGCCAAATAGATCAAATCCTGGAATGCATGTAAATCATGCGATTACGTTTCTGTAACAAATAAATAAAAGGCTTAACTGGACGCTATCTTTCGTCCAATTAAGCCTTGCAAGTCGTCCATTTATCCCATTTCTTCCACCAACTTCAATCCATCGGAAGTTAAACAGCACCCTTGCCGTCCTCGATGAACCTTCATCAGATTCTTATCGGAAATTTGCTTACACAACTTTCTAATCTTATATTCGCTAATCTCTGTTCCGCTTGATTTCTCCAATTCCTCCTTCAAGCGTTCCCGCCCGATACTTTGGCCTTGTGCATGAGCACGATAACAGATCATTAAAATTTCCTCTTCCAAATTGCGTTCAACATAATCTGGTGCCATCACTACAGAATTCAAGAGATAGGCCGGATAAGGATCATCCGTGTTTTTCATTAATTTAAAGTAATTCGCCACATTCTCAAGTTCCCGTACATTTCCTTCCCACTCATGATCAATCAAAATCTGTCTAAGGGTTATAGGTAAAACAAAATCAGGTTCTCCCAAAAATAGATTAAAGAGCAGAAGAATATCTTCCTTTCGTTGATTCAGCGGGGGCACTTCTAAAGGAAGCACATTGATCCGATAATAAAGATCCTCTCTGAACCGCCCCTGTTCCACTTCTTTTTTTAAATTTTTATTGGTCGCTGCGACAACCCGCACATCGACCCCAATAACCTGGTCACTGCCGATCCGCATAATCTGTTTCTCTTGAATCACCCGAAGCAGACGAGACTGCAAATTGATCGGCATATCACCAATTTCATCCAAGAAGATGGTTCCGCGGTTGGCCAGTTCAAATAAGCCTCGCTTGCCTTCCTTGCGCGCCCCTGTAAAAGACCCTGCTTCATAGCCAAACAACTCGCTTTCCAGCAAACTTTTTGGTAACGCTGCACAGTTAACTGCGATAAAAGGTGCCATATTTCGAGCCGATTCATTGTGAATCGACTGAGCCAACAATTCCTTGCCCGTTCCGCTCTTTCCTTCAATCATCACCGTCAAATCATTTCTAGCGAATCGCTTTGCCTTCTCGATACACCGCCTCATGATCTGTGACTGTGAAATAATGTCTTCAAAGGTATAAACCGCCTGCTGCCCCTTGGCCTTGGTCTTTTCCCAAACAGAATTCTCTAACTTTCGAATGTAGGTAACATCTCGAAACAACATCATATACTCATCAACAGAAGTCATATGCTTGACCTTCTCACTGGAGACTAACACCCATTTTCCATTGATTTTTACCAACTCATCTGTAAAATTTCCCTTGCTGGCAAGATCAGTCCCTGCAAGAAATGGCGCTAAAGTAGTCTGACCATCCAAGATCTCCCATCCCAAATCCTTGGTCACAAAATCATTGTGCATTAAAATCACACCATCTTTTGAAACCAGCAAAAATCCTTCCTGTGCCATGTTGACGACTGTGCGAAGCTGAGCCTCTCGAAGACTCGTCCTTCGGTACTGCACCTTAATCCCCTCTTCTAGGTTGGCCGTGCTATTGATATATTTTAAGAGTTTCTTATTAATTTCCCACCGATTCATCTCCAAGAGATTGATAAGATGAATCATGGTTTCCGCATCTAAGCAACGGTTGCCGACATCGATAATTCGTTTAATGCCCACCGGCACCAGCCGGCTTTCTCCCGGCGTAATTGCCACACTAAACCGCGAGGTATCCATATCGGTATCATAAGGCGTTAATTTCAGCCCTGTGATCTGCAATCGATAAATCAAGGATACAGTTTCCAAGGTATTTTCAATGCAGTCATTGACCAGCAAGATCTCGGACCCTTCCGGCATATCTAAGAGTTTAAAAGCCATATCCTCTTTAATGGTTCGTGATGCAACAACAATATGCGCAGTGGGATCAGCCATTTCTTTAAATTGCTCCGCTCGATCTTGCATCATAAATAAAACCACATCACCATGAATGGGCTTCTCATGATCCATGGAATTGACAAACAAGTGCTCGATTTCCACCTTCTGATCCAGCACTTCCCGCAAATTCCGTTCGATCTCTAAATGAACATCACCATTAAAATCCGTTACCACTACAATCTTCTTCATCTCGTCCTCAACTCTAAAAATCGTCCTGTTTTTCTTTTAAGCATACCATAGAATAGCCCTCTTTTCACCGACTCACAGGAAAGAAAAGAGCAATTCTCAAATATAAATATAATGGCAGCACTCCATTTACATTCAGGTCGATCACTGCATATATATTCGGCATTCCAGTTTTCTATGTATAAGCTCCTTCATCCATCTATTCGTACAGAGAAAAACCGTTGAGTGATGTTTCGCACCTTCCACCTCGGGTATCCAAAACTCATAGGTTTTATACCAAACCAATCAACCGACTGAAGGGAGTTTCATATGAATAAGGAAAGAAAGTTAATTGGGATCAATCTAGCAATCGCCTCCGCCCTTACCCTCTTGGTGTTTTGGATCAGCCTTTCTCTTCGGGGCCAGGCCTTAGCACCCGACCAAGGAGCCAGCTGGTACTATTGGAAACTGCCGAGTCCAACATTTTGGACTCGTTTCACAGCCTGGGGCGGCTATCTTCTTCATCAATTTGCCCTCTGGTATGTCATTCTGAACATGCATAAAGATAAACAACCACCCAGCAAAACCCTCACCAAGTACAATAAGCAACTAATTGCCATAAACCTAAGTTTTATTCTTCTTCATGCCATTCAAAGCTTCATTTGGTACGATGGATTGGCACAAGATGTCTCCGTAGCCAGTTCTCAATACTCGGTGATCCTTATGCTCGTCTTGGTCTTAATTATGGAGAATGGAAGACGTGGGCTTTTTTTTGGAAAGAAAGTAAAGCTCCCCAAAGAGGGCGTTAAACGGGTATTCGACTATCATGGTTTCTACATCGCCTGGGCCATCACCTACACCTTCTGGTATCACCCCATGGTAGGCACAGTGGGTCATCTTTTCGGATTCTTCTACATGTTTTTACTCTTTGCCCAATTGTCCTTTGCCGGCACGAAATTTCACCAAAATAAAATCTGGACCTTTCTCTTGGAGATCATCGTCTTATTTCATGGCACCACCGTGGCCATCCTACAGGGAACCGGCATTTGGAGCATGTTCTTTTTCGGCTTTGCAACCATGTTTATCGTTACTCAAATGTATGGGCTTCCTATCAGTAAAACTTGGCGGCTTACTGTAACCGCTCTTTACGCCCTTGCCGCAGTCATCACTTATAGTGGCTTTCTCTTCGACAAGAGCTTAACCATGATCCACCAGGTGATCTGGATCCCCACCATCCTCTACGGATTGGTCTTCCTCATCGTCTACACGCTAAAAATCCCCTCGCTATTTAAAACAACATCATAAACATAAAGAGCCTTGTGACGATGAAATTCTCATCCCTCAAGGCTCTCTCTTTAACTTTTCAATTCTTGGCAATTATCCAACAAAAATTCCACCCTGCCCCGTAGTGATTTCTCTCGTACTGCACAGATCTCAACAGACTTCTCAACCACTTCAACAAAGGAATAGAAATTTTCATATAAAAAGTCCAATTCACCTATTCTTCGCTCTAAAAAAGTGTTCCTACCCCGATTGGTGTTTCGCTCCAAAATCACGTCTTTGGATACATCAAGGTAATAACCGCCCTTGCAATGAAAATGCTTGAGAATTGTCAAAATCTCTTTTCGATCCCGATCGGTGATGGGAACCAAGCCATAGGTTCCCCATACCTTATGAAGCATTCCGCCAGCCAAAACATTCCTTTGATTTTTTTCAAAAAGATAAAAATAACCGCGGTGACAGATATTAAACCAGGTTGCGGGGGTATCCCAAGTCCAACCATGCTTTCGCCACATCATGGCTAACAATCGTATGGAAAAAGGAAGATCATGGGAAATAACAAGCAAAACTTTTAACGCCTTCCGTCCATTTCGTCTCAAATAGGAATATTTTTCAATTGAAGCTACAGGCAATTCGATTTTGCACTGTTTTTTTAATTCCAAGATCGTCGTCGTCTTCCCCGCTCCATTCATTCCAAACAACTCCATGATCACCATCAAATATCCCCTCCTCACTCTTTTTTCTATTCTATAAAAAATTTCGCCTCGAAAACCTTACGATTTCTTACAATGCCTAACCTACATACTTCTAAAATTCAAAGGGGTTAATTAGAAATAACATCTATAAATAAGATTATGATCTCAGCCCATTTTTGAAAGGCTAATCTTTTCACTTTAATACAAGCACAAGAATGGACAGAACATAATTTGTTCTGCCCATTTTTCTCTATCCATTTTTATTCACAATGCCTACTATAAACTGACTTTGACAGTACATTTGCCTTTGTGATCTATTCACTCATTATCTTTAAGAAAGACACAATGCGCTCACATAGCATGTCTGGCACGTCGATAAAAGGAGAATGCCCCCAATCGCCATGCACATAGATCGCTTTTTCCCCAAGAGCATCCCGAATGCCTTCCCCCATAGTCGGTGGCACAACATAGTCCCGGTCTCCCTGGAAAACCAGAACCGGACATTGAATCTGATCAATTCTCCCGTTCCCTTCCACAACCCCATTATAGCTATGAGAAATATTGAAATGCACCAAAGAATAGTCGACATCAACCAAGTTCCGTTGGGTCATCATGTCGTCCAAATACATGTCATATCGTTCTTCATCCGGTTGATTCTGGGTGTAAATCACCGCATTCCAAATGGCACGCATCACATCTTTATTTTTTTGTTCATAGGCCTGCAATACAGGAATCACCTGCACAGGATCTGCCGCAATCTCGTCCTTTGTGTGAATAAACTCGCCAACAATAGGCTGACCTTGTGCATCCTTTTTAAACATTGCATAACCTTGAATACCCACCGATTCAATGGTCACCAGTCCTAGAACGCGTTTTGGCAGTTTTGCAGCAATCTCCATGGCGATCCCCCCGCCCGTTGACCAGCCACCCAGGTAAAATTCACCTATGCCTAATTGATTAATTACTTCTATTACATCATCAGCAAAATCTTCCAAGCTGTTAATTCCATTCTTATAGCTCGATTCTCCAAACCCCCGCAAGTCAGGTGCAATCACCCGAACTTCATTCGGCATTCGATCAAATAAAACATCCAAATGCACACTTGAAGTCATGTTTCCATGAAGCATAATAAAAGGAATCTTCCCTGCAGCACTCTCCCGGTAATGGATTCTTTCACCATTTTCAAGTTCTACCGATCGCAACATCACTTTTTGCATTTTCCGTTTCCTCCATTCAATTTTTTGTCCATGGTCATAAACCAACGCTTAAAAAAGGGGGAGAGGTGCTTTTCGCACCCCTCAAGTAGTCTTTCGTTTTCTATTCAACATTCTTAACAATAATCGCAGTTCCCATGCCGCCCCCAATACAGAGAGAGGCCAAACCATACTCAAGTTTTCTTTTCTTCATTTCATGAATCAATGTAACTAAGATCCGATTGCCAGAAGCACCCAAAGGGTGACCCAAAGCAATGGCTCCGCCATTCACATTGGTAATGGGCAACAAATGATCTACCCTAACACCATGCTCTTCGGATAGTTCTTTCAAAACACCCAAAGATTGTGCTGCAAAGGCTTCATTCAACTCGATTAGCTCAATATCTGCCAAAGACATCTTCGCATTTTTCAATACATTGCGAATGGCTGGCACAGGACCCAATCCCATAACAGAAGGATCAACTCCACCTTGACCAACCGCCACAATTTCAACGAGTGGATTTAACCAATATTGATCAACCGCTTCTTCCGATGCAAGCAAGGTCATACTCGCACCGTCATTGATGCCCGATGCATTCCCTGCTGTAACGGTGCCATCTTTCTTAAAAGCAGGGCGCAAGCGTGCCAATTTTTCTTCATTGGTGGTTCGATTCATATGCTCGTCCGCGCCAAACCAAAATTCTTCTTTTCGTTTTTTAATAAGAATCGGTACAATTTCATCGTCAAATCGACCCGAATCCACCGCCGCAATGGCTCTTTTCTGTGACTCATAGGAAAAAGCATCCTGCTCTTCCCGGCTGATCCCATGCTTAGCCGCGATATTTTCCGCTGTGATGCCCATATGATAATTGTTGAACACATCGGTCAGCCCGTCTCCAATCAAGGAGTCCACTGCCGCTAAATTACCCAATTTGCTTCCCGTTCGATTTTTACCAGAAAGCAGGAATGGGGCCGCGCTCATCAACTCAACACCACCTGCTACTACCAGGTTTGCACTTCCGCTTTGAATGCCGGCAAGGCCATTCATGACAGCCTTCATCCCACTTCCGCAAACCATATTCAAGGAATAAGCGGGCGTCTCTACAGGAAATCCCGCATTCAAACTGACTTGCCGCGCAATCCCCTGCTTCAAGCCTGCAGATAATACATTGCCAATAATAACTTCATCTACTTCGGCTACCAATTCCTGATGATCTTTTAGCATTTCTTTAAGCACAGCTCCGCCCAGATCACCCGCATTGGTGTCTTTCAAGGTTCCCAAAAATTTACCGATTGGCGATCGCTTGGCCTCAACAATATATACTTTTTTCATACTTCCCTCCCATTTAATGCGAAAAGAAGGATTATCTAATTTTACACACGATAATACGATACAAACTGTCGCGCATGTTCCTGTACCAATTCATCAATCGAAAAACGACTAAAGGTATCTTTCGACAGAAGATAAATGGTGTAAGCCCCCAAGATGCTATTGATGAAGGTTGACGCCATTTTTTCAGGATCTCCGTTAATCATTCCTTCAGACTCAAGGTGTATAAAATAGGGCATAATCCCCTTCTTAAATCCCCTAGACATCTTCAGTTTAACGAATTTTTCCATATTGTCCGGCAACCTCATTTGAATCAGATAAAGGCTCTTGTTTCTCTTACAGTATTCCAAATAATCTGCTGCGATTTCGCTCATGCTTTTTTCGAAATCCTGACTGATCAGCCGCTCAATTTCATCATTCAAATGCATTTCTTCCACGTAATACTCCAGAGTCTCCTGAAATAAGGTTTCCTTGTTGCCAAAATGACGAAAAAGAGTAATTTCATTCACATTCGATTTCTCCGCAATTTGTTTGGTTGTCGCTCGTGTATATCCCTGCTCAGAAAATAACTGTAGAGCAGTCGACATAATCCTCGTTCTCGTTTCGTCTTTTTTCGACATATGATTTCCACCCGTTTCTCTATTGAATTCTTGCAACCCATGCAAGTTCTTTTACGCTTATGTGATAATTATATCATGTTCTTGGCTTAAAAAGCCTTCCATAAGTTGATAAAACGCATGGGGTTTTTCATACATAGACGCATGCCCACAGTCTTCCAGCTCAACCAACTCGCTTCGCTTTAAGTGCTCATGCAGATATCTAGCTTCATTGATCGGCGTAATATAATCATGATCCGCACCAACAAGAAGTACGGGGCATTCAATCTCTGTTAGACGTTGGCGAATATCATAGTTCTTTGAACTGTCCGTCAATCTAATCATGGCATCCAAAAATTCATTGGTAAAGAACTCCACCAATAAGGCTTTTCTTGCTTGCATCCATTGGATATTCTTTGTATAGAACATATTGGAATAAATATAGGGCAATGCCACATAATAATAACTTTCCGGATCATGCAACCTTGCTGTCCGATTCCAAGCCTCTCCAATATCGCTCAACCATGGGCTTGTATACGCTGATACATTAAATAAGGCCAGCTTACGAACTCGACCTGGGTGAGCAAGCGCTACTTGCAGTCCCACCTGGGCCCCGTAAGACACGCCACACAGGTCATAGTCCACGCTTCCTACCACATCCATAACCGCAGCAACCGCTTCAACTTGTATCTCATGATCATAAGCAAGCCCTTGGCATCTCTCCGATTGACCCTGATCAAAAAAATCCATTAAAATCAATTGTCGATTTTTTGTGATTTCAGGTATGAATTTTTTCCAGGAATTCATGCTCATCATAATCCCATTCAAAATGATCAATGGCGAATTTCCATTCGGTTGTCCAAATACCTCATAAGCAATTAACTTTCCATTACAAGTACATGTTTCCATATGTTTACCTCAATCCGCCCCAAATGCCTACAGGTTTACGGCTTTCTTTTCTTCCACTACCCTTTCTACATCTTCTGGAGCAATATAGTGATATTCCAGTGCCCGTTCAACGAGTTCTGCTCGAAAATCCGGATGTGCAATGGCAATTAAACGCAATACACGTTCCCGAATATCGGTACCTTTCAAGGCAGCAACCCCATATTCCGTTACCACATAGTCCACGTCATTTCTTGACAAGGTCACGCCGGCGCCCGGCTTCAAAAATGGAACAATTTTACTGATCATTTTTCGCTCGCCCGTTTCTTTGTTTCGAATGTTGGCCGTTGAATAAAGGGTAATAAAGGAACGACCATTTTTGGATCGTTGCGCCCCAATCGCCGTATCTGCTTGGCCGCCAGTTCCAGAGAACTGAACGTGTCCCAAAGATTCTGATCCACATTGGCCCGTCAAATCAATCTCAATAGCAGTATTGATGGAAACCTGATTATCATTTTCACCAATCACGCAGGGATCATTGGTCCAATGTCCATCCATTATCATAACGGAAGGATTGTTGTCTAGAAAATCATAGAGCTTTTGATTGCCATAGGCAAAGGCACATACAATCTTGCCCGGGTTGAGATTCTTCTTCTTGCCAGTGATCACGCCCGCTTCAACTAGATCAACCATGCCAGAAGTCATCATCTCTGTATGCACGCCCAAATCTTTTTTCCCATAAAGGGATGCCGTTACGGCATTGGGAATGCCTCCGATACCCAATTGAATACAATCACCGTCTTTGATGTATTGTGCAACCAGCTTGCCGATTGCCAAATCCTTTTCATTCGGCTCTATATCGGGTACCGTTGGAATATCATAATCCACTTCAACCATATAATCGATGTCTCTCACATGAACTTCCACGTCGCCAAAGGTTCGAGGCAGTTTTTTGTTAATTTCCAAAATCACCAAATCTGCTGCTTCCAACATACGTTTCTCGTAAACATTGCTTAGTGACAAGGAAACGAATCCATGTTTATCTGGCGGTGTCGCATTGCCGATATATACATTTGGTTTTTCATAATCCAGTCGTTTTGTCGCCGCCAAATGCAAATGATTGGGGATATAAGAGATTCGCCCATGCTTGTGCATTTTTCTTAACGGACCTGTGTAAAACCATCCGTTCATTTTAAAATGATCACGATAGTTTTCATTCATAAAATAGTCTGCCATACAGATGGGAAGGCAAGTTGATACTTGTACATTCTCCACACGATCATAGATCGTGTGGAGTTTTTCCAAGATTGCTTTCGGCTCCGCAGCAGCAAGACCGCTGACAACCACATCATTCGATTGAATATGTGATAAAGCTTCTTCTACGGTTATAAATTTCTCTGCATACGTCATTTCTTCACCTCGTTTATTGTCCTGTACCCTTATTTGCCGATCAAGTCATCGATGCTCTTGAATCCGATAAATCCTTCCCAACCTGATGCTACATCTGGGTTCATGCGCAACAATGCCATTTCTTGCGTACCCAAGCGTTTGCCGTCTGAGAAGTCAATTGCCCCACCAAATGGATTTTGAATCGGTGCTGATTCCATGGCTGCAATATAAGAGTCCCAAGTTAAATCGCCCTCTACATTTTTTAATCCTTCAACAAAGAAGTGAGCCGCAATCCATCCTGTCATCGCGTAAGCATTGCTAGAC
Source organism: Gottschalkiaceae bacterium SANA (assembly GCA_036323355.1). GTDB lineage: Bacteria > Bacillota > Clostridia > Tissierellales > GPF-1 > GPF-1. The sequence goes on from AP028876.1 coordinate 2,978,757, forward strand.
AAGTCTTCATCAGATGTTTTTGCAACCCATTCTCGGTAGTCTTTGATGGCTGGTTTAGTCATATCCACCCAAGCGTCTGAATAGATGTCAAACTGACCGTTTACTGTATCTTTTACAGCTTCTGTCATCCGTTGATCGGAATTCACATAGGTTGTAAGTGTGTCTTTGTTCAAGCCTTGTTTCGCCATTTCTTTAGCGATTTGAGGGAAAGTTCCCTGAATGGCCGCAATGACAACCACATCTACATCTTCATTTTTCAATTTGATTACCGCTGCTGAAACGTCTTCTGCATTTGGAGGCACTTGTTCTGCAATAACGGTTACGCCACCTACTTTTTCCGCTTCATTCTGAATTCCGCCTAGCAAATCTTTGCCGGCATCGTCATTGGTATAGATGACGCCAATTGATTTCGCATCGAATTCGCCAACAGCCCATGCAGTCATAATACGGCCTTCCATAGGATAAACCGGTTGAACTGGGAATGTGCAACGCTCTGAATCTGGTGCTTTTTCATTGTATAAAATTCCGGTTCCTGTCGCGAAATAAACCGCTGGAATTCCAATTTCTCTAATATCGTTTAAGGTTGCACCTACGATGGGTGTGCCAAAGTGTCCAACCAAGGCAAAGATCTTTTCGTCGTTGATCAACTTATCCATGGCTGCCTTGCCTTTTTCAGGATTAAATTCATCATCTTGATGAACATACTCAATCTGTCTGCCATCAACGCCGCCAGCTTCATTGACCATCAAGAAATACGCCTCGATGCCCGCTTTAAAGGGAACGCCAACGGGAGCCAAAGGACCTGAAGTCGCAATGGAGTTGCCCACTTTTACAGAATCTTTAGTAACGCCTTGTGCGGACTCACTCGTGGTGCCCGCGGTGCCACAACCCGTCAATGCAAGTACCAGTGCCAAAACCAGTGCCAAAACTGCTGTTCTTCTACGCTTCATTCTTCTTCCTCCTCGTATTTAAATGCTATGATGCATTACCGCCTAAATAAGCTTCAATCAAACGTTTGTCTTTGATCAGCTCGTCTGCCGCTCCCTCCATGCTTACATGCCCAACTTCCAAAACATAAGCATAGTCTGATATTTTTAAGGTCTGCAGCGCATTTTGTTCCACAATCAATATGGTCATTCCTTCTTTATTAATCTCTTTTAGAATTCTGAAGATATCTTGAACAATCAGAGGAGCTAGCCCAAGGGAAGGCTCATCCAACAACAAGACATCCGGGCTTGCCATCAAGGCACGAGCGATTGCCAGCATCTGCTGTTCCCCGCCCGATAGGGTTCCCGCAACTTGCTTCTTTCTCTCTTTTAATACAGGAAAGTAACCATAGACTCGTTCAAAGTTACTTTTTAACTGCGCACGGGTTTTCAGGGTAAACCCACCAATTCTCAAATTTTCCTCAACGGTTAATTCTGGAAAAATCTGTCTCCCTTCGGGAGATTGAACCACACCCAGTCGATTGATTTTTGCAGGATTCAAGCCAACAATAGATTCACCGCTCACTGTAATTGAGCCGGACTGAGGTTCAATCAACCCCGATATCGTTTTCAGTGTCGTTGTTTTTCCTGCTCCATTACTTCCGAGCAAGGCCACAATTTTTCCCTTTTCAACAGAGAGATCGATGCCCTTAAGAGCTGCAATGCTGCCGTAAGAGACATGTAACTTTTCAATCTGTAACGCCACCATACTATCAGTCTCCTTTCCCGAGATAGGCCTCTTGAACATCCTTGTTTTTCTGTATTTCCAACGCAGTTCCTTCACCAAGCTTCTTGCCAAAGGAAATTGCGCAAATCCGATCGCAGACATCCATCACCAGCCGCATATCATGTTCAACCAATAGAATCGCACATTTGTATTCGTCTCGAATTTCTCTCAGCAAGTTCGACATATCGGCCGTTTCATTCTCATTAAGACCCGCAGCAGGTTCATCCAATAAAATCAACTTGGGTTCGCTCATCAGCGTTCTTCCCAGCTCAACCTTCTTTAGTACACCATAGGGCTGCCCACCAATATGTTCGTTGGCTTTGTCTTCAATCTTTAAGAATCTCAAGATCTTAATGGCTTTTTCTCTTTGCTCGGCTTCTTCACGTTTTGCTTTTTTTGTTCGAAAGCCAGTTGCAATAAATCCTGTTTTATATTCAATATGACCCCCGACCAACAAATTGTCGATCAAAGTCATATCCTTGATCAATTCGATATTTTGAAAAGACCGAACCAATCCTTCATAAATGATCTGGTGGGTAACCTTGTTGTTGAGATTTACAGTTTCTCCATGTCTATTTGAAAACATAATCTCGCCATGATCCGCTTTGTAAAACTGCGTAATGCAGTTAAACACGGTTGTTTTACCAGCCCCATTGGGACCGATTAAACCATATATTTCTCCTTGATTCACGGTGAAAGAAAGATGATCAATGGCTTTAATCCCGCCAAATGCAATCGATAAGTCATTCACTTGCAGGCAATTGTTCTTTTCCATGTTTTCTTCCTTTCTTCCAGAATTTTTTGATGTCGTTCCCTAGATAAATCATTCCACTTGGATAAAACATGATCACGACAACGATCAAGACCCCTGTAAACACATAGGCCAAACCATCCACATTTCCAATGACCGGAAGTTGCTTTAAAATCAATTCCGGTACGCCAAATACCACAAACGAGCCCAGAATCGGACCTTCAATCGTCTGCATGCCACCAATAACAATCACAGCTAAAATTTGCAGCGAAAGCATCAGATTCCATCCCGATGGATAGGCAAATCGAATAAAATGCACATACAAGACGCCGCCAATCGCCGCATAAGCAGTTGCAATCCCAAATGCAGTCAACTTATATCGAAGTAAGTTGATGCCCATGGCTTGTGCCGCCGCTTCACTGCCTCTCATGGTCAATAAAGCCCGCCCAGTTCTCGAATGAATAAAGTTATAGGTGAAAATCATCAATCCAATCAGCACGACAACCATAAAAATAAACGTCAATTGTCGATCAAACTGAATCACACCAAACAGCTTTGGATAGGAGGCGTTTTTCCCAGAAAATCCATTGGTTACGGCATCCCATTCAATAAAAACCTGTCTAAAAATTTCTGAAACAGCAAGGGTTGCAATCGCCAGATAGTATCCTGCTAATCGTAAAGAGATTAATCCAATCACCAAGCCGATGATTAATGGAATTCCAACTGAGACGATCACAGACAAAAGAAACGGCAGATTCAAATCTGCTGTTAAATAAGCAGACAAATATGCACCCATTCCCATAAATCCTGCCGTTCCCAGTGAAATCAAACCACTGTAGCCCAGCAAGACATTCATGCCAATTCCAACAATGGCATAAAAAATCACAGTGCCCAAAACCGTAATGGTCGCAGATCCAATCAATCCCATTTTTTGTACAGTCGGCAGCAAAATCAAAAACAATCCAAAAAGAAGGTATGCCTTATAGGGCGGTTTTTTCTCGATCACCTTCTGACCTTTTTCCTTTTTTTCTATCCCATTCACATCTGATCCTCCTTGTTTCTTTCCGTCAATTTCTCGTCGCTCTTTAGGAAACTTTCGCATGGGTTATACCTTCTTGATCTTCTTCTTACCAATCAAACCGTTTGGTCTGAAGATGATAAAGATTAAGATCAATAAATACATCAAGGCTTCTCCCCAAGTGGAAGACACATAGAAACTCAACAAGTTCTTGCTAAGTCCAATGATATAAGCGCCGATAACAGGTCCATAAAAGGTTTGGAAACCACCCAATACGCAGGCAACCAATGCACTGATCTGAACACTGTCCATCATAGAAACATTGACAGTGATTGCCGGTGCCAACATTAAAGCAGACAGCGCGCCTAATGAAGCGGCTACAGCCCAAGCACCCATAGTAATCAATTTGGTTGGCACGCCCATCAACTGTGCCGTTTTTTCACTAGAAGCAGTTACTCGAACTGCCAATCCCCATTTTGTCTTCTGCAAAAACAGAAATAAAACAGTCATCAATGACAAGCCGACCACAATATTTAAAACGGCATTATAGGTTACACTGGCTCCCATAATTTGATAGGTACCGTCTTGAATGAATCGGGGAAATGATAGGGGACTCGTGCCAAAGATCATCGGCGCGATCCCCAGAAAAAACATGATCAAGCCAAAGGTAATAATTTCCTTACCAATTGCTCCAACATGCTTGGCATTTCGCATAATGACGAAGTCAACCAAAACACCCGTAACAAACGCACTTAACATGCCCACAAGTGCTGCAAGATATGGGGAAGCGCCTGTATTGATTAAAAAGAATGTTGCCACAAATGCATTAAGCATCCCGACTGAACCCTGTGCAAAGTTCTGCATGCGGCTGGTCTGGAAAATAATAATAATTCCCAAACTGGCCAGCGCGTATACACTCCCCGTCTCTAATGAGCTAAAGAGTATTTGCAAAAAGGTTGACATATTATGCCTCCCCCCATTTCACAACATTTGCTGCCCATACATATCCAATGCCGGCCGCAATCATCAAAACATAGTCACCGTCTTTGACCTTGCCTGCATCCAAGCCGAGCTTCAAAGACAAGATCTGGTCCACTTGGCCCATATGTCCATAATGTTCAAGGTAAATGGATTGTTCTTCCGTTAAACCAAGCTCGCCCAACATAAACTTGTGCATGGATTTCTTAAAGTGCAAAACGGCCAAATAATCAATTCCATCTCTGTCAATTCCAGATTTTTCGAGCGAACGATCAATACATGTCATCCAGTTTTTCATAGATACTTCATTCAATCGTGCTTTCATAGGTCCTGGATTCATCAATGTCAATGATTTGTATGCTCGATCCAAATTTTCTTTGGTAATGGGTTGATTGATTCCGCCAATCTCTACACCCGCATCCCGGCTCAATGAGCCGTCCGCCATAATATGTGAACCCAAAAGCAAGTTCTTGGTCATTCCGTCTTTTAGTACAATCGCACCAGCACCTGCTGAAAGGTTGTACATCATTGACATGGACTTGTCTTCAAAATCGACAAAGTCGCCATTGCGGTAACCACCAACAACCATGACTGTATGAATCTCATCATCAGCAATCAGCATATCTTTTGCGATCTTCATTGCGGATACTGTGGTACAGCATCGATTCTGAACATCAATGCCCCAAGCATTCACCGCTCCAATTTTATCTTGGATATAAAGAGCAGATGTTGTAAGTGGATATTCCTTCCATTCCTCACCCATGCACAAAACCACATCAATTTCTTTGGGGTCGATCTTGTACTCTTCAATGGCAGCAAGGGCTGCCTTAACGCCCATTTCTTGGGTACCATCGTTCACGCCTGGAATGCTCTTTTCAACAATGCCCAATTTCTCACGTATTGCTTCTTCCGACCATACACCTTTTGTCTTAACTGATATCTCCGCTGCCGACATCCGACTTTCAGGAACATAAATTCCGACTGCTGCAATTCCAACATTTTCTTTCATATTTTTCACCCGACCTTTACTTATTAATTTGTTTTCCTATAGCCTCATTCCACCGTTGACACTCAAATTATGACCCGTTACATAAGAGGCTTCATCACTTGCCAAGAAGCATGCCGCATTCGCGATTTCTTCAGGCTGGCCCAATCGACCCAACATAGTCATACCTGCAAATTTTTCCAATAGTTTTTCTGGAACCGTCTGCATCATATCCGTCATGACATATCCTGGAGAAATCGCATTGACGCGTACCGCCGCTCCTTTACGTGCAAACTCTTTCGCCCATGTTTTGGTCAAGCCGTAAACTCCAGCTTTTGTTGCCGCATAGTTGGATTGACCAATGTTTCCAAATTCTCCTACGACTGAGGCGATGTTAATCACAGAACCCTTACCTGCTGTAATCATCATTGGAGCAATATGTTTAGACAGGTTGTAAACACCGGTCAGATTCACGTTAATTACCTGATCCCACATCTCATCTGTCATCTTCTGCAACAAAGCATCTTTGGTAATTCCAGCATTGTTTACAAGAATATCAACTTGCCCGTAGCTTTCTTGTAAGTAATCTGCAAATGCCTTGCACGCTTCCCGATTCGTGATGTTCAGCTGATAGCCGGCTACGCCTTCCAACTCATAAGACAATTCCGTTAGATCCACAGCAACCACCTTGGCTCCCTCTGAAACAAACTTTCTTGTGATTTGTTCACCGATTCCTTTTGCCGCGCCAGTTACTACTGCTACTTTTCCTTCTAACCTCATATTGACTCCTCCTTATTTTTTAATGTAAGTACTTACTGACATTTTAAAGGAAAAACGCTTTCCTTGTCAACAACTTTTTTTTAGGCTTCCAATTTATTTGTGTTTGCCTTTCAAATTTACTTAGACAGCCAATTCTTTGCTCAGTAAAGGAAGGATCGTTTTAAAGTCACCAACAAGGCCAACATCTGCATATTCGAAAATCGGCGCATCTGGATCTTTGTTAATTGCCACAATAAAGCTCGAGTTTTCCATCCCTGCAATATGTTGAATCGCTCCAGATATCCCGCATGCAATATACAATTCAGGTCGTACAGTGGTTCCGGTTTGACCCACTTGTCGAGATTTTTCAATCCATCCCTCATCGACTGCTGCACGAGATGCCGCTAATTCACCGCTTAAAGTATCTGCAAATCCACCCAAAATTTCAAAATTCTCCTTGGATCCAACTCCACGTCCACCAGCAACCAATACCCGTGCCGATCCGATATCCACATGGGATTTTACCGATTTTACGACTTCCAAAATCTTCACTCTCATGGTTAGATCAAGCTTGCTAAGATCCATTTTCTCAACCTTCATTCTGTGATCGCCCTTTTCACGGACAACTTCCATCACTCCAGGTCGAACCGTTGCCATTTGAGGCCGATGATTTTCACAAATAATTGTTGCCATGATATTTCCGCCAAAGGCTGGACGTGTCATCAATAATTTGCCAGTCGTCTCATCAATTTCTAATTTCGTACAATCTGCCGTCAACCCTGTCTTCACAGCTGCCGAACAACGCGGTGCCAAATCTCGGCCAATTGAACTTGCTCCAATCAACAGGATATCTGGATCCTCTGCACGAATAAACGAAGTTAGTACTTCGGTATACAATTCTGTATGATACAGCTGAAATTTTTCGTCATCGCACAAGATCACACGATCAAGTCCATACAACTCAAGTTCTGCTATAGAATCCTCCAACTGGCTCCCAATCAATACCCCCACTACCTGTTTGTTTTCTTGGCATGCAGCCAATCGTTTTGCTTCAGAGATCAATTCAAATGCAACCGGCTGAATTACGCCTTCCCGTTGCTCAATATATATCGCAATGTCTTTCGCCATTTTCATTTTCCTTTCTATAGGATATTTAAACCCTTCACATAATCTACAATTTTCTCAAGACCAACCTCAGGGTTCTCGATATAGCGAGTTCCCGCAGATTTTGCGCTTTTTGTTACAGATTTTTTCACGCGTGTCGGCGATCCTTTCAAGCCAAGTTCCCGCTGATCAACCTTCAAATCATCTGCCGTCATCATATGGATTTTACGGTCCTTCATGGTTGTCACAATATGATGTGTATGCATATATCGCACTTCAATTTCTTCCGACAAGGTTGTCAACAAACAAGGTAGAGGCAATTCCAATTTATAGTCGCCATCTTCAAACTTTCGAGTCGCCAAAACACCCTCTCCACCAAGAACTGCATGGCTCACATAGGTTGCTTGAGCAAGATTTAAATGCTCGGCAATTTGTGGACCAACTTGTGCCGTATCTCCATCGATCGCTTGTCTACCGCACAAGACGATATCTGCTCCAATTTCTTTGATCGCACCAGCTAAAGCAGTCGATGTCGCCCAGGTATCTGCTCCTGCAAATTTTCGATCCGACAATAGTGTCGCTTGGTCAGCACCCATGCACAAGGCTTCAATCAATACGCCTTCTGCCTGCTTGGGTCCCATGGTTAATACATGCACACAAATTTCTGGTTTTTCATCCTTCATGCGAAGCGCCAATTCCATTGCCGCTTTATCATCTGGGTTCATAATGCTTGGCACGCCATCACGAATTAGCGTTCCTGTTTCTTGATTGATTCGTACCTCTGTTGTATCAGGCACTTGTTTGACACATACGATAATTTTCATTGTTCTCACTCCCCTTATCTCAATAGACTTCCAGCGACCACCATGCGTTGCACTTCACTTGTTCCTTCATAGATCTCCGTGATTTTTGCATCTCGCATCATTCTTTCAACTGGATATTCTCGGGTATATCCGTAACCACCGTGCAATTGAACCGCTTTGGTTGTCACATCCATGGCAACCTCTGCCGCAAAAAGTTTTGCCTGTGCAGCCTCAACCGTATACGGCTTGTTTTCACCCTTCAAGGATGCCGCACGATAAACGAGGAAACGCGCTGCTTCAATTTTTGTCGCCATATCCGCCAAAACAAATTGCGTATTTTGGAATTTAGAAATAGATCGACCAAACTGCTTGCGTTCCTTGGTATAACGAACGGTTTCTTCCAAGGCACCTTCTGCAATTCCCAAGGCTTGCGCTGCGATACCAATCCGTCCACCATCCAATGTTTTCATGGCAAGAGAGAATCCTTTGCCTTCCTTGCCCAACAAATTTTCATCCGGCACAAAGACATCTTCAAAAATCAGTTCACATGTAGCCGATCCTCGAATCCCCATTTTCTTCTCTTTCTTTCCAATGCGGAAACCTGGCATCTCTCTTTCTACCAAAAAGGCACTGATCCCGCGTGTTCCCTTTGCTTTGTCCGTCATTGCCATCACAACATATAGGTCTGCGTATTGTGCGTTGGTAATAAAAATTTTGGACCCGTTTAATACATAACCGCCTTCAACCTTTGCGGCCTTGGTCTGTTGCGAACCAGCATCGGTTCCTGCAGCGGGTTCCGTTAATGCAAAGGCACCCAACTTCTCACCAGACATCAAAGCAGGCAAATACTTGACCTTTTGTGCCTCGGTTCCGTATTCAAAAATCGGAGCCGAACAAAGGGAGGTATGGGCACTGACAACAACACCTGTTGTTGCGCAAACCTTTGATAATTCTTCCACGCATAGCACATAATCCAAAATATCGCCGCCAGCGCCCCCATATTGCTCTGGAAAAGGTATTCCCAACATGCCATTTTTGGCCATCTTTTTCACGTTCTCAATTGGGAATTTTTCTTCTTCATCTATCTCAGCTGCCATAGGCTTCACTTCATTTTCAGCAAATGCCTGAAACAACATTTTCATCATCTTGTTTTGTTCCGTTAATTGAAAATCCATTTTGTCCTCCTCTTGTTATTGAGCGGGTGGAATAACAACCGCTTCACCTTTTAACACCAAATCTCCATTTTGATTGCTGCACTCTGTCTTCAATGTTGCTCGTTTTCTCTTTTCATCCAATTCAATTACCGTAACAGTCGCGGTAATGGTATCGCCAAAACGCACAGGAGCCGTAAATTTTAAAGATTGCTTCAAATAAATGGTTCCCGGTCCAGGCAACTGCATCCCTAATACGGCAGAAATATAGCCAGCTGTCAACATGCCATGCACAATTCTTCCCCCGAACATGCCCTTCTTGCTCTCTTCTTCATTAAAGTGAGCAGGGTTCAAGTCACCACTGATTCCACCATAAAGTACAACATCTGTTTCCGTTACGGTACGCGAACGTTTTGCTTCTTGTCCAATTGTCATTTGGTCAAATGTATAGCTCATATTATCCTCCTTGGATTAGCCAATGTATGTAACCACTTGCATACTACTACTTTTATTTTCGTTTGTCAATAATTTAACTAAAAAAATTTTAATAAAAACAAGTTTTTTAAAATCCACTCCCATCGCCATCCAATTCCAAGAACTTTTTTGCACAAAAAAACCCCGTTCCGATTTTAAATTCTTCAGAACGAGGCACTAGCGACTCATTTCTATTTATTTAATCTAAACCAATTCTCTTTAATCGAATGCCAATCACAAGCCCCGAAACAACAAGAATCACCAGCAATGGCAGGATGAATTGAAAGTCTAAAACGCGGCTCGTCATCAACTTAAATCCCCACGTTGCGGGAAAAACTAGGCTTGCAGCCGTAAATGCTTTGGGTAGTAGATCCGATGGAAACATAATACCACCCAGCATAATGGACGGAAGAAAAACGAATTGTGCTACCAGGGTTAATCGAGAGGTGCTTTTCACTAAAAGCCCCAATACCGTTCCAACGCCAAGGCTTGCAAGAATAAAAAGTGCAAGCGAAATAAAATACACCCCAAGCTCAACTGGCAAGCGTGCATCAAAAAAGATGGGCGCTAAAAAAAAGATGATTAAACTCATGATGTAGAGATGAATAAATGCAGAGATCAGGTTATTAACCGTTGCCACCCACAAAGGGATGCCTCCCATCTTGTAGGCCTTTTTAATCTCGCTTCCATACAAGTCAACCAAGGGAGCCGACGCGCCCAAAATTGCACCCATTGTCACCCCAAAAATAGTCATAGACTGGATCAGGGTCTCTTTCGCCGCCGGATTAATAGAGGAAAAAATGCCACTCATAAAGGCAAAAAACACCAGGGGCACCAGGTAATATGTAAGCAAAATCCCCCGGTTTCGCAAATCAATTTTCCACTGCAAGGCAACACCAAACAAAAAAGCATTCATTATTTTTCCTCCCTTGCAATATCCATAAACCGTTGCTCCAATGTGGCTCTTTCAATCTTCACATCAAGAACGGTATTTTGTGTCTTTCTGCAATTTTCAAGAACCTCATACAAGGTATCTGCAATATTTGAAGATTGAAAAACAAAATAGCCTTGGTCAATTTGATGATTCTGCAAAGGATCCCGTGTCTTTACATAAATCTGACACTGGGTGCCCATCACGCTGGTCAATTCCTTTGGCCCACCGGAAAAAGCAATTTTTCCATCTTTGAGGATTGCAATACGATCACAAAGACTTTCTACTTCTGCCATGTCATGGCTGGCTAGCATAATGGTTTTTCCTCTGGCTTTCAACCAATTGATATGTTCATGCAAAACAACTCGGCCCTCCACATCAAGTCCTGCCGTAGGCTCATCTAAAAATATAATATCTGGGCTGCCGATCAATGCGAGTGCAAGATGCAACCGCCGCTTTTGTCCCGTTGACATCTGACCATATTGCTTATTCTTCAGTGTTTTTAATCCCAACTTTGAAAAAAGTTCCAAGTCAACTTTTTCCCGATTCCACTTGCTGAACAAGGTAAACGCCTCTATGGCTTTCATATTGGCTTGCAACGAAGAGGACTGTAACTGAACACCGATTGAACCATCAAGAAAAATTTTCCCACTTTCATACCGCCTTAAGCCTTCAATGCATTCCAGTGTCGTCGTTTTTCCTGCACCATTGGCACCCAAAAGCGCAAATGATTCACCCTTCTTCACCTCAAATGAAATCTCTTTTATGACCGTATTCTGACCATAACTCTTAATCAAATTTTCAACCCTTATTGCCGCATCCATTCATATCCCTCCTTTACTAGATTTCATTAAAATTATTACCCATTTTATAATACGCTCCTCCGCTATCCTTCCTTTTTCTCTACAATTCAACTCTTTCCAAAACAAAAGAGCCCTGCATTTTGCAGAGCTCCAACCATAATTCCATCCTATTTGCCTTCCAACTTTTCAATATTCTTCAGCACAATTTGTATCATGCCATCGGCTGTTGTTTGGAACTCAATAAAATCATCTTGATTGACCCGTTCCATGGGAACATGAATTTCAATCCCATTATCGGCTACAATCACACGCTTTTTCGAGAATTTCCGTTCCACCTTTTTATTCACAACCACCGACTTTTGCATGCCGGTCTCTTCCATCTTTTCCTTAAAGGCCTTTTGGGCCACCGGTTTATCCATAAAGCCTCGTTCCACAACCTTTTCCAAATCAATTGATCCGGTTTCCTCAATGATTTCAGAGATGGCTTTCTCCACTTCGTTATTTTTTCGAATATCATCGTCATAATAATAATGGACCACTTCGGACACCGCATCCTCGATTTGCTGCACCTTCTCGGACAAAGACGATTCCATCTCCAGATCAAAGATCTTGTCGATTACCGTGTCCTTCTCCCCAGAAAGCATGGCACTGCTCGAAATCAAACTCGCAATCCCCGCTTCTAAATAAAAGATGATTCCATCAGAAACTTTTTGACTCGGACTGGGAAGAATGCTTTGATGTAAATGCACACTGGTCGCAATCCCCTCATCCGAATACTCAATCTGATGGATGTATCCCTTTTTATAATCCAATTTAATCATACCGACAATCTCGGCACCGTCACAAGTGCCATCAAAGAAAACAAGATCTCCGCCACGAATTCCATTGTCCGCATAGAGTTTATGGGCTTTCTTTGCATAAAAAGCACTAAAAGCAAGTAGGTCCCCTTCCTCCATATATTTCTTCACAATCAAATTTTCGCCATTTCCACGACCCAGTCGCAGATTCGAATCCGCCAATACTTTCTTGGCATGTTTCTCAAAATAAGCCATAGCCAATTCATCGGTTTGAAGCCTATCTCCAATCACAGGTTCTTGTAATTCCTCATCGCATAAATGCACGATGGAGGAACGCAGAATCAATTCACTTTCCATCTCTTACCTCCACTACATACTCATTAACTCTCTTATAATAACAGATTCTCAAGCTATTTGAAGCTGAATTTTCGAATCACAGCCGCATCTACAAGAGACTTTTCATCATCACTGATAAATTCAATCGTATAATCCTCATGCACATATTTTGTCGTATAACCGCCATCCATTTCATTGACAGCTGCTGAATCAGGCTCCCCAAGCATATCAATCACAACAGGCAATGCCATTCCAATTCGAACATCCCCGTATTGTGCGCCCTTATGTAAGATAATTGTTATGACTTGACTATTTGCTTCAAGGGAAACAAAACCAAAGGCGTAAGGGATCAATTCATCTTCATACACCATAAACAATCCGCCTTCATGATTCACGACCTCATATTCATGGCCAAATTCATTAACGACTTCTTCAAACGTAAAGTGTAAGTAAGGAAACTCGTCAACGAACTCACCGGCTTCTTCTGAAGGCAATATGCTAGCACCTTCAACCGCCCCGCCATCAAGGAGCCTAGAGCCTACAAGACCAAGCAATACCATAACCGCAAGCACCACAAGGACCACAATTGTCATGATCATCTTATTGAATCGCTCATACTCTCTCACAGACTTCGTATCCGTCTTCTCATAAAGTGCCCTAATTTCCTGTCTCGCTTCTTCTAACTCTGCCAATTGAATCAAATCATTCTGCTTGTTTGCTTGATTGATTTCGTCTGCAAAGTCTTCCATATAGCCTCTCAATTCACTGCGGCACTTGGCCATCTCTTTTGTCTCTATCGTATTAAAGTCCAAGTCCTGTAATGCCTCAATGACTTCTTTTGTCCTTAGAATCGTGTTCATGGTTCCACTCCCCTTCTTGCTTGCATACTTGCATCGCTCACTCTGCATAATCGTGGGATATAGGGATTTACAGGCCATGAAATGGTTCGTTAAAGACCGGATAAAGCATGGGCAAACCAGCCTCATACTTCTCTTACTTTAAGAAATCCACCGCCACCATAGCCATGGTTCTTGTACAAAGCTTGATATACTTTTCATCCACAAAAAATTCGGGATTATGCTTCGACACCTGCCCTCCGCTACTAACCCAAATTAAGCAAGACGGTGCAATCTGTGAGTAAAACCCAAAGTCTTCTCCAGCCAGAAGAGGCCGTTGACCGGTCACCAAGTAGCCTTCTGGCACCCCCTGGGTAATCCCTTTATATAACTCGTTTGCATGGCTTTTAATGGTCCTTGCAACAAATTTTGTGAATAACTCGTTATTGAGAACGGAAGGATATCCTTCTGTTAATTTCAGATCACAGCTACCACCCATTGCCATAGAAATGCCCTTACAAAGTCCTTCAATGCGCTCAATCATCGCTGTTCTTGCATCCGGTGTTAGGTTTCTGAACATGCATTGCATGTCCACATGGTCTGCCACAATATTCTCTGCGGTCCCTCCGCGAATGACCCCAATATTTAAGGTTGAGTTTGCCATTGGACTAATATTTTTTGAGACGATTCCATTCAATCCTGTAATGACCGCTGCCGCAATATTGATGGCATCAACCCCTTCTTGGGGAGCTGAAGAATGGGCAGCCTTACCCTGAATGGCAATGTGATACGAATCTGTATAGGCTGAAATATATCCGCTACTTGCAACAATCTCTCCGGGTTGGTTGTTGTCCACATGAAGGGCAAAACAAGCATCCGGCACTTGGTCCATCAAGCCATAGCGGATCATCTGCTTGCCACCACTATCGCCGCCGACTTCCTCGGCGGGTTGAAACACCAGTTTTACCTTGCCACTCCAATCGTCTTTGGTGCAATTCAAAATTTCCCCAACCGCCAACAAATTCGAAGTATGTACATCATGACCACAGGCATGCATAACATTAGGCACTTGTGAGGCATAGTCCAATCCCGTTTGTTCTTGTAGAGGCAAGGCGTCCATATCCGCTCGCAACATCAATAATTTGCCTGGTTTTCCACTGTCAATAACACCGATCACCCCAGGCTCACATAGACTTTTTTCATAAGGAATGCCGATTCGGTCTAGTTCTTTGCAAACGAGTTTGCTTGTCTCAAACTCCTGAAAAGCCAATTCAGGCTGCCTATGAATGGCCCGCCGGATCTCAAGTGTATGTGCTTCCAATTCATTTGATAAACGCATTATTTTTTCCACTAGCTTCATCCTCTACTCCTCTTGTCACTTGTCTATTTTTTATGCTTTCTTGCCCATCTTCGGCCAAATCGCACCAATCGCGAAAATACGGTTTCCAGCAACTCGTCCCCGGTTCCCATCAGTTGGAAAGCTGCCAAGGCTTTTTGAGAATATCGATCAGCCAACTCTGCTTTCGTCAATACAAATGCATCTCTTCTACTTCTTGTTTTTTGTAAATTCCCATAGAAAGAAAGAGAAAATTGTGCTGCCACTTCATCCTGCACCGGGTATAATGTCACAAGAATCGAATGTGCTCCACCTAAAAATAAAGCGTAGCTAATCCCCAAGACCCCTTCCATGGGCACGTATTCACCCGCCGAAGTTTCACAGGCATTGACATAGACAAACCGGGTCCACGACCAGTCTCGCAGGGCCAAGTCTAGGGCCGTAACAACCTTATTCTTCGGCATGCAGAGCTGAGCTTCCACAAATGGATTCCGTAAGATACCCTCAGCCATGGGTTTAAGGATCTGCCCATGTCCAGAAAAATGAAGAATATCCGGCAAATCAAGCAATGGGGTTTCATCGATTTCCCCATCCATCACTTCCATTCCATCCAGCCAACACGAAAATTCTTCCTGTTTGACCCAGGGCAAAGAGGACTTGCCTTCAAATTCCGGTACAAAAACTGCATTGCCCTTATACACGCGGTAGACTTCTCGTCCTTCTGCAAAGAAGCTTAAGTTAGGCCACACTTCAAAATCAAAAACAGCCGCATCACGTGCAAGTTCGAACCAAGGCAAACTAAAAAACAAGCCATCAGGTGCAAGTCGTACCGGTCGATTTCGATTGATCCCAGCAAATAATTCCTTCGACAAAGTTGCAAATACCCCTTGGCCACGCATCAACTTCTTTCGAAATTGCCTTAAGCGTTTCTCCCACAAAACCATTGTGCCTAGATTCTCCAAACGCCACCCTTCATCGGTTTTCAGCCATCGAAAAACATAGTTATCCGTTGCGACCAATTCCACATAACACTTGCCAAGAGGCAAGTCAGGAACCACAAATTCCTGAACTTCATCGATGGCGCTCTCCCGATATTTATTCATGGAAACCGCTAGCCGATCTCGTTCTCTCACCCATTGCTCATGTCGTTTCTGATCAGAATCCGACAAAACTGGCACTTCCACAATCTGCTGAGACAGCAAAGCAAACTTTTCCAATAAATCTGTCTGTTTTTCTTCTCGCAACAATAGGGCCGTAATCTGATGGATCCTCATATTTATATTCTTTAAGGCATAAGTCAAACGCAGCAGATGATTAAGGTCAATCCCCTGCAAATTTTTGAGTGCCCGAAGAAGAATTTTCTCATACATGCCAACCAACTGTTTCATAGCTAAAAGTTGCCGTTCGGAAGGCAATACGCCTAGTCGTTCCTTTACCGCATGCATCACTTGCTTACAAATAAAGGGGAGTTCCACAAGAAAAACCTCTTGATTCTCTTCCGCTTCCAACCAAGCTACCTTGGCCTCTATGGCATCCATTGAACCTTTGCCCTTGAATTTCACAAGAAGTTCATAGGCCGATTTCAATAAGTCAACCGGTTTTTCCACTCGTTTTGCCTCTACCTGCAGCCACTTCACTTGCAAGGGCAGGCTATTCGAGAAAAGGACCACATCCTGACTCCGTGCTAGCCACAGATCATCTTCTACCTCATTGCCCAAAACAATCTGTGCATTTATCCAAGACAGCCAAAGTCCAAAATGGTAAATACTCCTTGCCGACTCTTTTAAATGCTGATCACGAATCAATTCCAAATCATCTTTATTGAGTATGCCCAGCCGAAGATCCGTCTCGATTACAAAAGCCAGCAGTTCTTCTTGCTCCCATGTTTTCAAAAACCGATTCTGTCCAGGCTTTTCGAGCATGCCTTTTCCCATTAAAGTTTTTTTGCCTTGTAAGTATAGCTGCTTCTCACCAGCTAAGGCCGCCCATTTCAACTCGAGTATCGACTTATAAAGTTCCCACTCAGAAAATTCACCAACACTTCGATCAATTTCTTCTTTCGCCTTTGTCAGATGACCCATCTCTAACCAAACAGAAACCAATTCATAAAGAAGCCATCCACCTTCCCGATCAAGCCGATTTCCCCATCGCCGTTTGCCAATCAGCTTTTGATACAGCGTCAAGGCATTTTCATACCAACCGGTTAAAAAATGTGCCTTTGCAAGCAATCGATCATACTTATACAAAAGCATCTGATTTTCAATTGCATAGTTTTCAATATAGTTTGCCATCTGGTCCAAGGCCAGTAAACCTTCATCAATCTGACCCAATGAAAAGTAAGCCCAAGCCAAACGTCCCTCCACCTCTCCATGCAAAAAATGTCCTGGATAAACGTCCTTCAAGTTCTTTTTTAATTGAAGGTAAGCCTCAATGGATTGGCCCCATTCTCCTTCAAAATCATAAATACGACCCAAAAACCAGGGAAAATACCAGTCACTTTGTTCTACACGATGACAAGCTCTTCTTCCTCTCATTTCATCCTCTTGGATCCATCCATACTCCCCATCCAAGTAATTCTCAAAGCAAGTGCTCCCCTTGGCCGTAGACATACCACCTGCTAATTGTGACCCATACCAAGGTGCCGTTCGAATATTTCTTTCACTGCCCAAATAGTATTTTAGCAATTCTATTTCTGTGCCTTGCTGTAAATCTGACCCGATTCGATTAAGCCCGTTTTGATCAAATCCAAAATCAGGGGGAACATCCCCTTCACCGCCCCTTACATAGAACAGTCTTTCCTTGATAACTGAAATTGATTTACTTTGAGCGTTATTGGACGCCTGACCTTCCATTTCATCCATTAATTCAATAACCGATTGGTAGTCTCCAACCTGCCAATCAGCCATCCATTCAATCCAATTCGCCATTTCTGGAAGGCGAATCAAAAGGGCTTCTTCACCATATAAGCGAATGGCTTCCTCCAATAGCATAGGCGCTTGAAACACCTTAGACCAGTCGATGCGAACCCCCGCCTCTTCTTTTTGATTGGCAAGACCAATAAAGCGTCGAATATTCGTCCTAATCTGACTCCCAAAACACATAAAGCCGATAATCTCGATGCGAACAAAAGATTGCAGGGAAGCGCAAAAAAGCATATCTGGTGTTATTAACCCATCCGATGCAGAAAAACGACTCTCAAGTTGTTGAAATAGATCATTGGCTTCCTCTTTTTTCCCCAAGCGAACTGCCAATTCCAAGTGAACTAGCAAATATAAATCTACATATTTTTGCTCGGTATGCAAGGTAAATAAAGTTAACCAAGCTTGCAGCAACTTCTCCTCATTCCGATGAAGAAGTACATAAATCATCATTAATTCAAAAGCAAGATAACCCTCTCGCGTATGAAAATCAACCTGGCTCGCCCAAGACCCCAAGCCAAAAAGCTCATTTTTCTTGCATGGCTCATTCTTACGCTCACCAGAATTTTTCATCTGTGGATCTGCCAATCGCTGAAAGCTTTCAATGCCGCCCAATCCACTTTCCATCATTTTTTCCAATCCTAAATGACGGATCCACTCCTCCATTTGACTCTCAGTTTGCCAAGAGAACCAAAAGATACTCCGCCCAGGATTTTGTTCAAGGATGGAAACTTTCAGATATGTAAACAATTCAACCCCATCTGCAGTGTGCTCAATGACTTCAAAACTTTTTCTTTTTGCCAATTCAACATATCCAGCGTTTAAACAGTCTGCACTGGTCCATCCATATTCTTTTGGCAGTAACACCCCTAATTCTCTCATGGCTTTCCCTCACCCATTCAACAAAAATTATGACTCCCTCTTTATAAACATTCACCCTAATAGTTTATCATTACATGACCTTTAATTTGCTTCAATTTTCAAAAAAATTACTTGTATCATTAGATTTTTTACTATGCAAACTGAAAGCTGTATCAAATGATTCTGTTTATAAGCTAAAACAGCTTTTTGCAATAAAAAAAGTGATGCCCCTTAAACTGACATCACCGGTATACTCCATTGTCTTGTCTACGTTTCTTTGATAAAATTTCTTTCAACGACAATCACCTGATAAAGGAAATTAGTCTCTTTGATACAGATCTCGTGTATAGACCTTTTCAACAACATCCTGCAAGGCATCCTCCATGCGATTGACAACAATCACATCGGCAAGAGACTTAAATTCAGCCAAGTCAGATACAACACGCGAATTAAAGAAACTCGCGTCAGCAAGGGCAGGCTCATAGACCACCACTTCAATCCCCTTAGCCTTGATTCGTTTCATGATCCCTTGAATAGAAGAATGCCGAAAGTTGTCGGAATTGGTTTTCATGGTTAAACGATAAATACCCACCACAGACGGCTTTCGTGCCAGAATCATTTCAGAAATATGATCTTTTCGAGTTCGATTGGCATCCACGATGGCTGCCATTATGTTATTCGGCACATTTTCATAGTTAGCAAGCAATTGCTTGGTATCCTTGGGCAGGCAATAGCCCCCATAGCCGAACGACGGATTGTTGTAATGATTTCCAATTCTAGGATCCAAACACACCCCTTCAACGATCTGCTTGGTGTTCAATCCCCTCAGTTCAGCATAGGTATCCAGCTCATTAAAGTAGGCAACCCGCATAGCCAAATAGGTATTGGCAAAGAGCTTAATGGCTTCCGCTTCCGAAGAATTGGTAAACAAAACCTCAATATCCTTTTTTACTGCCCCTTTGACCAAGAGAGCCGCAAACTGTTTTGCACGTTCCGATTCTTCCCCCACAATAATCCGCGACGGATACAAATTGTCGTACAATGCCTTGCCTTCCCGTAAAAATTCAGGTGAAAATAGGATGTTCTCCGTTTTAAAGCGTTTTCGCATCGATTCCACATAACCCACCGGTACCGTGGATTTAATCACCATCACTGCATTAGGCTCAATTTGCTTTACCTGTTCAATCACAGTCTCCACCGTACTTGTGTCGAAATAGTTCTTCACCGGGTCATAATTCGTTGGCGTTGAGATAATGATATAATCCGCACCAACAAAAGCCTGCTTTGGATCTAGGGTTGCAAATAAATTCAAGTTTTTGTTGGCCAAGTAGTCTTCAATCTCAGTGTCAATGATCGGCGACTTTTTGGTATTGATCAAGTCGACCTTCTCCTGATGAATATCCAGAGCCACAACTTCATTATGCTGTGCCAATAAAACTGCATTGGCCATTCCTACATATCCTGTCCCCGCTATTGCGATTTTCATATTGTCCTCCGCATGTTCTTAATACTCATATTATACCAGAATAAGCCCTCTCTAGAAGCCGCGTCTACCACCTTTCCCCTTCCAAATTCATTCTACTAAGAAAAAAATTACTCTTATGTGGTGTACTTTTTAGCGCAGTTGTATATAATATAAGGGCATACTAGATCTATATTCATTTGCGTTTTATTAAGGAGAGTTAACAATGAGTAAGTATATTTTCTTGGATCTCGATGGCACCTTGTTAAACAATGATAAATCAATTCCCGACTCGGCTAGAAAAGCCATTCACCTGGCAAAAGAAAATGGACATAAGCTTGTCGTTGCCACTGGCCGATCCAACAAAGGTGTAATTCCATCTATCCGCGAGTTGAATTTTGATGGATATATCTTTTCTGCTGGTGCTGTTGTGGAAATTAACAAAAAAACCATACGAAAACAAGAAATGGACCCTAATATGGTTGTTGATTTAATCCATGCTATGGAAGAGAACCACATTGGATTTATCCTGGAAGGATACCATCATTCCTACTATAATCAAACGTTTACTCAGCACATTGATATAAATGAGTTGATCAAAAACCGTAACTTGGATGAACGCGTCTTTCGGCCAGTCATCGAATATCAGCAAGTTAGCTCAAAGGTTTATAAGATTGCCTTTTTCGCCCATGACCTTGAACAGGCTCAGCAATTCGAATTGAAGCTTGAAAACTGTTCTGGAGTTACAGCTTTCACCCATAAGAAAGTTGAAGGCGATTTGATCAATGGAGAAATCACCGTATCTGGCGTAACCAAGGCCAGCGGAATTGAAATGATGATGTCTCATCTTGCTGAACCCATGGAAAAAACCATCAGTTTTGGTGATAGCCTCAACGACCTAGAAATGCTTGAACTCACGCATACGGGCATCTGCATGGGCAATGGGGTCGACCAATTAAAGAAAATTGCCGATGATGTTACTGACACCCCAGCAAATGATGGTCTTTATAAAGCCTTTATCAAACACAATCTTATTTAGTCAACAACAAGAGACCGCATCTTCGGGCTTCACAATCCCTATTCCAACTAATATCTGCTGGCAAATATGCCATATAATTCCATCTCAAATTCCATCTCTTCCAATGCCTGATTAGCTTCTCTCAACTGAAGCCGTTCCTCCGAAGATGGTTTCATATCCATGGCGTTTTTGTTGGCAGCAATCAAGGTATTCTTGTAGACATAAAAGGCATCTTCTACCCGCTGAATGTTAGCACGGGTCGGATTTTTTATGGCTTCTGTCTGCGCTTGCAGCATGCCATGATTCAGGGTTCCGGCTAGTAAATTCAAATGCAATCCACGTAAAATCGCATTGGTTCGCTTGGTACCACCCAGTACAATGGAGCTAAAAAAGCTAACACCCTTAACCGCCCCCATCACCGGTCCAAACCCATAGGTGGCGATTTCCCCTACCGAAAATTTCCCTGTTTCAACCAGTGCTTTTTCAAAGGCAAGCTGAGACTTCTTCAATGCTGCATCCCGATAGGCAGCCATTGTTGCCATCAATTTCTCATCTGTGCAATCAGGTAAAACTATTTTCATATGGTCGATCATCTCCACAGTCTTGCTGCTATCAGCAGACAAGCGAGTCAACAGATCGATTCCAATCGTACCAAGCTCCAACAATTCCTTGGCTGACCCCAGGGCTGTTTCACTTAAGGGAAAAGAACGCCCCACCCCATATCGCTGTCTCCATGCTAGATCCAAAAAGTTTTCAAAGGCTATCGTTCCATTTGCCTGCAAGGTAACTGCGTCAGTGAATTCCCGATAAAGATCATTTGTTACTGCGACTTGATAGGCGCCGTCCTGAATGAGCTGGCCAATCACCATCTCCAAGGTTTCCTCATAAAAACGAGACTGAATTTTATTTTCTCGATAAGGCGGAATCAATTGATCCAAAAGGACATTGATATTTTCACTAGACCCATAAGCAAGGGCAATCTTGACTCTCTCGCTAATACTGTCCGTACGGCCACTCACCATTTTTTCTGCAATGTTCAATCCAGTAAACACCCCGTCAACTTCATTTATGCCTTTGGCCATATCAATCCGCTGATCCCTTTCCATCTTCACCCAGCCTTCATCGCTTGCTGCTTCTAATTCTAGCCGGGTAAGGTATCCCGCATACCCATCAGCAATCAATCCCCTTCGCTCTTGAAAATCCTTCACTGCCACTCGGGTCTTTGGACCATAAAGAGAATCGACTGCCAACTCATAGCCTAAACGATTAAGAGTGGTTTGAATTCCGTTGACACCACTGCCGCCATTCTTGTTATATCCATAAGAAATATTTTTTGGGATAGAAGCCAGATCCATCAGATTCCAGCCTTCTTTTACCGCTTCATCCAGCTCGGCATTCGTCAAATTCCCAACCCATCCATCCATCTCCAATCCCCTGCGAAACTGAAAATCAAGAATAACCTCTTTCGTTGCAGGACCAAATTTTCCATCTACCTCCAGGCCATAGCCCAATTTGTTCAGCTTGGCTTGCATGCTTGCCACCTCATCTCCAGAAGTTCCCTGGCCCAGTGCGGCAAATCCTACAGATGACGTCAACAGACACACCAGCAATGCAAGTACAAGCAAATTCTTTATTTTCATATTCTTCTCCTCCTCATCAAGTATCCTTACAATTCTCTTATAGGAAGAAACAAGTCGATTTCCCCATGAAAGTGAAAGCTTTAGTGATTCTCCTGTAGATGGTCCGAATCCAGCGAAAAGTTGACACCTAACAAGCCATACAAAGAAACACCCCCAGCACAAAAAACTCTGTACTGAGGGTGTTTGATTCATTATCCTGGTTTCTTTATTTATTTCATATCCAACAAATTCAAAAAGTTCATCAACATGATTGCCGCTTCAGATTTCTTCGCCTGATCTTGCGGACGATAATGGTCGCCTTCCTCCGCTTCAATCACTTGAGCATCGGTCAAACGTCCAATGGAATCAATCGACCAGAAACCAATTAAATGAGCATCGTTAAACTGATGAGCCTTTGTTTCATCTAAACCAGCAGTCATCTCCACGTATTCCACTGCCCGCTCAACAACCGCAGCCAATTCTTCCCGTGTAATGATTTGATCACCCCGGAAGCTTCCATCACCGTAACCGGTAAAGATCCCTACTTGAGTCGCTAATTTAATTTCTCGCTCATAGCGATGCTTTTCAACATCCGGATAGTTCAAGGCATCAGCTTGTGATTGAGTAATACCCATCAAACGAATCATCGTATAAGCCATCTCCGCTCGAGTAATACCGATATTGGCTTGATACTCACTGCCTGCCTCGTATGGCAATACACCCATGCTTACCAAGCTTTCAATGGACTCTTTTGCATCCGATCCTTCAAGACCCAAAACTTCGACAGGCTTTCGCTCAACCAAGGTGTAGGTTCCCATTTCACGATGCAAAATTTCAACACGCTTCTTACCATTTTCATCAACAACCGTTCTTGACAAAACTGGCACCCATTCCTGGGCCTCTTCATCAAATGTCATGGCCATCAAAGGTAGATCGGTTTCTGGTGCTGCAATGGATCGACCAACAACATGATCAAGTTCAGCAATCGGTGTTGTTTCCACTCGGCTTGTCTTTTCATCAATCATATGATCAACCTTTAAAGACAAATCAAACTTCATTGGGGCAACAAGCCCCACAATACCGCTGGCTTCTTCCATCGCTTTTCTCTTCTCTTCATCTACTTTTTCAATTGTAACGTGAAGTCTTGCACTTGCTGCATCCCCAGTAAAATCTTCAGAAATCAAGGATGGAGATCCCAGTTCACCCGTCGGTAGGTTCATACTTCCGATTTTTGTTTCAATTTTAACCATCGGTTTTCCATCATCGAGGCCTGCTCTTCCATTAATCTGATCGATTGCTGATAATGGCAATTGGAATTGATGGGTCCGTGTTTCCCCTTCACTTTCAATAGCCAATGAAGTCACACCTGATTCATCCGTTTGAATTCTTCCTTTTAATAAATCTGGATTCAATCGATGAATACTTGTGTCACCAAAGGTTTGCGTTGCAAGTGGTCGCGACGGAAGCATCGAGGTTACCACCTTCACAAGGTCCCCATAAACAACGCCTTCTTCTTTCACTGCGTAAGCACGTACATAATAGCTTGTTCCTGGGCTCAGTTCTACAGTTGTCTTAAATCCAGCCGCAGAAGTTGCCTTACCCAATTTCAAGACACCTTGTGCCTCTTGCAGATTCACTTTTTTCTCATTTTCATTAAAAACAAATCCATGTTCCAAAACAGCTTTTACACCCAAGTGATCAATGGCTCCTGTAAAAGTAGCTTGCGTAGTGCCTACTTTCTCTGCTTCGCCACTTGATACTGCCAATGGATGGACCACATGAATGATGCGCTCAATTGGATCCGCTTCATTTCCATTGAGGTCAGTCACTGTATATTTCAACGTATAACGACCGATTTCATCATTTTTCAATGGATTTGTCAGCTGAATCGCTGCTGTAATTACACCAGCTGAATCATAATTGTCACTTGCTGTTGCACCTGCGTCAAGGTATGCATCCCCTTGATCCATAAAAATTTCAGCTTCGCCAGTAAGAGATAGTATTGGTTTCGTCGTATCCACAACATTCACCACTCTTTTAATGGAAACCGCTGCATTGCTAGCCATGTCGCTTACCTTATACGTTACCGAATATGGAGCAACTGTATCCAATTTGATGTTGTCACTTGCAACAATTTTTGCTGTAAGAAGTGCATCATCATCATAATTATCGCTTGCACTAGCACCCGCATCCTGATAAGTCCCATGAACCTCTACATCAACAGAAGGGAAACCATTCAGAGACAAAATTGGTTTGGTTGTATCCACAACATTTACGGTTCTAGTCTTTGCTTGTGCAATGTTATTGTTCAAATCCGTCACTTGATAAGTCACCGTGTAGGGTCCTACAATATGCAAGTTCAAGTTATCGCTAGCCTGGATCGCCGCAGTAATGGCACTTGCCCCATCATAATTGTCTCTTGCTGTTGCACCCGCATCCACATATGGAAGATGAACTTCCGTATCTACCGGATTGTCTCCTTCAACTATGATGACTGGTACGGTTGTGTCAACTACATTCACAGTTCTTGTGATAGGTTTAGCTGCATTCCCATTTATATCCGTTACCCCATACGTCACCGTATAAGGACCTACCTTATCAAGGTTGATGTCATTTGTTGAAGTGATGGTGGCTGAAATAGCCGTATCATCATCGTAATTATCCGTGGCAGATGCTCCTGCATCGGTGTAGCTCGTATGCACTTCCACATCTACTGACAACTGACCTTTCAAGGAAAGCACTGGAATTGTCGTATCCACGACCTCTACTGTACGTGTAATTGGTAAAGCCGCATTGCCACTAGCATCGCTGACATTATAAGTTACCGTGTAAGGACCTACTTTACCAAGATTGATGTTGTTACTGGCTACAATCTTTCCGCTAATAAGGGCATCCGCCTCGTAGTTATCTGTCGCTGTAGCTCCTGCATCGGCATAACTTGTATTAACCTCAACATCCACACTAGATTGACCCTTTAAGGCTAAGACCGGTTTCTTTTGATCTTCAACTGTGATGTATTGAAGATCTGTTGTCGTAAGTCCAACCATATTGGTTGCTGAATAAATGACTGGATAGCGACCAATCACACCCGTTTTTACCGCATCCGCATTGGCTGTCACACCGCCGTTCAATCCACTTTCCGGATCATTTGCAGTAGCAATATCCTGACTGTATGGATCATAGATATTCATGGATCGACCAGTAGGGACACTTGTAAATACCGGTGCGGTCTTGTCGATATACACCCATGTATCCGCCGTATCCGACACATTACCCACGGCATCAATAGCCCGTGCCCAAATATGGAAAGCCCCAGTGCTGGTCATGCTTTTGCTTGTTCCCGTCACCCAATCTCCATCATTTGGTGTTTCCGCGGAGATCGCATACTTGTATGTGATTGCACTCGCATCCACACTGCCGCTTATGGTTACCGTTACATTGTTCACCGTCCAACCGTTTGGGTCCCCTGTAATTACAGGAGTGCTTGGCGCTGTTGCATCGACAGTGTAACCCCGATAGGTCACATTTGTTGTATTGCCTTTTTGATCCTCTGCAGCTACAACGAGGTTCCAAATCCCATCCTTATCAAGCGTCACAGTCTTTTCCTTGGCACTGGACCAGCCCAAAGAAGTCGTTTCCTCTGTCGTAGTATTGACCAAGGTGACCAACTGACGCTTAAAGCCACTGCCGCCTTCATCCGCAAAGTTGAGAGTCACTTCAAACGGATTGAGTAAGGTAGATCCCTCTGCCGAATCAACCCTAACCGTTGGGTTAATCAGGTCATCGACTACAGTCAATGACTTGGTGTAAATTTTCGAATCGGTTCCCTCTGAGTTTGTCACTAGCAACTGAATGGTGTAATCGCCTTGTGTCGCTGTAGTGAAATCAAGGGTCACATTTTCCGTATTGTATGAAACCCTACCGTCCGGTCCCGAAACGGTCCAATCCCAAGCGGTAATCGAAGCCCCCTTGGGGTCATACGACTTATCTGTCAAGATAACAGAGGTTTCCAAATGCTTTTGTAGATAGTCTGTCGACATGGAAAAGTCGGCAATGGGCACAGAAACCGTCGTCGGCGTTGTCACTGTTGTCGAAATGTATTTCGAAGTTGTACGACTCCAAGAACCCTGAGCATCCAAAACGCGTAATTGAACAATATACTCCTTGCCTGCAAGGAAATTCTCTGGTTTCGGTTCTGTAAAAATCCATGCCCGGTCCGATACTTCCGTCGAGGAGGCCGCGGTTACTTCTTTCCATTTCCAGGCGTGGACAACCACATCACCATAGCCATTCTCATCCAAATCCGGACTATCCAAGTCATAAGATTTATCTGTAATGACATTGGTTGCTGGATTATAGGAAAAGTCCGCCACTGGCTGACGATGGAAATTCATCATAGACACCAAGGTGTCTTCAAAATAAAAATCATATGCCCCCGGCTTGGTATAGGCTTCTGGCAAATCATCTTGATCCGAATTGTCCCACCACATGGTACCCATAGGATTGGCATAAAAACTCGGATTCTGATTGACTCTCCAGCGACCGTTGGGATACTCCGTTGTCACTGTGTTGCTCTTAAGGTCAGACGGATCCACTTCAATTGAAACCGGTTGGCCCGCAATAAAATTACCTACAGCCTGCGGATTGTTTGGATCGAAGGGTCCGGATGTCTTGGTTTTCGCCTCAACCTTGCCTGCGATATAAGTGGCAATATGATCGATGGCATCCGTATAACTTGTCTGATCTCGGTTAACAAAGGTTCCCATGCTATTGTTGTCCGCAATAAAGGCATTGGCTTGGCTTTGGTTTTCGTTATTTCCCCAGCCAATATAATGGATGTCTTCATTTAATGTTCGGTAAAGAATCTCACTTAAGGTCATCTTATCTTCAAAATCACCAATCAACTTATCATCGACATTCACAACAAAACGTTCTGCCGAATCCCGCCATGATGGCTCCCGAATAACCTCTGAAAAACGCTTGAAACTTTCACTCACAATAGAAAAATTCTTAAAGTTTCCATTGGCCTGGGATGAGGTAAATACGCCATATCCCCCTGCTGGCAACGGATCGGGGTCTGTATAATTAATCTGTTCTACATATTCACCTGTTGCTGTATCTTTTTTATATACCACAATATTGGCACCATTGACTTCGATTTTTATCGAATACCATTTGCCATCTTTTCGGATCCAGTTATCAGGAGCCAACATTATACCCTGATTACTTTGTCCTTTAATGTTTTTATATAGACCTGGACTAATATATCCGCCCCCATCTGTCACATAAACATAATAGCTGTAATCAGACAAATTCGTATTTGCTACATATCCATCTTCTTTGGCCTGCTTATAGTCAACATTTCCACCATAATTCATTCTAAAAGTCAAACCCATGGAATCATTGTCTACCCAGTCACCATTTAAAGCATCCAACTGGCCTAGGTCACATTCCATGGTGATGCCTTCTGTCACTTCATCTTTCCAAAAACCTGTCCAAGATGTATTCACCTTGGAACCAACACTTTTTGTACTCACATTGTATAACCAACCGCCATTGCTATTTGGGTAGTTATACCACGAATCGAAAATTGCTTTGGCACCCACTCCATTGGTGGATACAGTTGTCGTCTCGATCGCTTGAATATTCACGCTCTCCGGATCAATATTCAATTCCTCTAGCCTTGCAAGCAAATCCGCTTCAAATTCGGAAATATCTTGACCCGAATTTCCAACAGTTAATACAACATCCACACCCGGACGTTGAACCAATTGCATGGACAAATCAGATTGTGCTGTGGCTTCAAATTCAAATCCAATCGCAAAACTAGGCATGGTAACAATCATGCATAAGCAAACAAAAAGAACCATCCTTTTCATCATTCTACTATTCTTCATCCATTGCCTCCTCTACACCTAACCAAAGCTCTTGTGCAGTAGAAAAGTATCCTTCACAATGGATCAATACTTCATAATGCCCTGCAGGAACACGGAAATCAAACCGTCCATTTTCGTCCCCAGTAAACCAATATTTTTTAAAGGTATCTAGTTCCGTAAAGCGAATTTCAGGATGAGCAATCCCTTCCCCTGTTTTCCCGTCGGTTAACACACCAAAATCTTGGTACCAGTCTTCCGGCACAAGGGAAACACTACATTCACTAACAACCATTTGATCTTCTACGAGCTTAAATTCAGATAACAAAAGCCACTCTTCTTCCACCAATAAGGTTACTTGATAAAAGCCAGGTGCCAAATCCAAGAAACAATAATGACCTTCCGCATCCGTGATCTGTTGAGCAACCAAGACTAACTCTGTCTCTGTTTGTTCAGCTGCTGGCTCTTCAACTGCGGGTTCTTCAACCGCTGGTTCTTCAACCGCTGGTTCTTCAACTGCGGGTTCTTCAACTGCGGGTTCCTCAACTGCGGGTTCCTCAGCCGCTGGTTGCTCAACTGTGGGTTCTTCAGCCGCTGGTTCTTCAACCACTGGTTCCTCAACTACTGGTTCTTCAACCACTGGTTCCTCAACTACTGGTTCCTCAGCCGCTGGCTCTTCAACCGCTGGCTCTTCAGCCGCTGGCTCTTCAACCACTGGTTCTTCAACCACTGGTTCTTCAACCACTGGCTCTTCAACCACTGGTTCTTCAACCGCTGGTTCTTCAACCGCTGGTTCTTCAACCGCTGGTTCCTCAACTGCGGGTTCCTCAACTGCGGGTTCCTCAACTGCGGGTTCCTCAACCGCTGGCTCTTCAACCGCTGGCTCTTCAGCCGCTGGTTCCTCAACTGCGGGTTCCTCAACCGCTGGCTCTTCAGCCGCTGGTTCCTCAACCGCTGGTTCCTCAGCTGCGGGTTCTTCTACCGCTGGTTCCTCAACTGCGGGTTCCTCAACCGCTGGCTCTTCTACCGCTGGTTCCTCAACTACTGGTTCCTCAGCCGCTGGTTCCTCAGCCGCTGGTTCCTCAACTACTGGTTCCTCAACTACTGGTTCCTCAACTACTGGTTCCTCAGCCGCTGGCTCTTCAACCACTGGCTCTTCAACCGCTGGCTCTTCTACCGCTGGTTCTTCAGCCGCTGCCTCCTCGACCGTTTCAATTTTAAACAACTGAATAGGGTAAGACCCCATGGCATTGCCTTCACGATCAACTACTTTTCCTTGTAGTTGAATGCCGGCTATTTTTTGCGTCGCTGACATAGTTTCCACTGCAAATGTCGGTATCACCATTCCAACAATTAGAAACCAAACTAATACTAAAATTCCTGCTCTTTTTTTCACCCTTATTCCCCTCCCTGACTTTTTTTGGAAATAAAAAAACCGACAGAATTGTCGGCAACATCACACAACTGGCTATCTCAAAGAGACCCTAAAGTTTTGCGTCCCTGCTTCACAACAGGTTTGCCCGATTCCGTAAAACATCTTTTTTATGTTTTATTGAGTTTAGCAGATATTTTACTATATTTTGTTATATTTATTATATTCGTTTATGAAGTGAATTTCAATATCTGTAAGAAACCGTAAGCTTTCTTTTAGCCTCCTAGCGCTACATTATTCCCTGCAGCATAAGTCGAAAAGTAGACCATCGATTTCCATAAACAGGGCCAAAACAAGTACAAAAAGATTGGTGCCAATCAAATGATTGACACCATTGTTCATCTCTTTACATCTTTGCCTCTTTACCTCAATGATAAATTCTCTGCGCCCAAGGTTCCAACTAAAGACTTAAGGTATGCCTCAGTCTTGCAATTAACCAAAATTTCTTCAGCCCTTTCAAGCTTTTCATCGTGCTTAAACTCTTCAATAACTGAAGCATTCAGCGGATTAGCAATAAAGATCTTCAGGCTCTCAATTTTCTTCTCAATCAACCTAATTTCTACTGCCTGTTTATTTTTCAGTCTTTGCTTGTACCAATCACTTTCCAGAATTACATCCTTGGCAAACAAACGTCTGATCTGGGGGTCATCGATCCCCTTGCCTTCATACTCTCCAAAAGCCATGATAGAAAGCACCGCTTTTAATGGCGGAACCGCTTCATCGATGCTGCCATCTTTAAAGTAGAAGCTTGCCGCTTTTCGATGCCCTTCCGCAATATTTAACATGCCGTCCACAAAGGCTTCAAGGCTCTGTGTTTCAGGTCGCAACATGCCTTCCGAGAATACTGTTTGAGGCTCATCAAAAATCTTCCCCAGATAGCGAAAAGAGAAAACATCCGTGATCCGATAGCCCAAACGGCTAGCCGGAATCAGCTTCCCTTGATACTCAAAATCTTCCATTTTTTCTAGGGCTCCACATTGGATCAAGTCTTTTGGATTTCGATCTTTTTCAGAAAGCCTTGCCCAAATCTCTGGAATCAAAATTGAAATATCATGATCAACCCTCACCTTGGGACCAATATGTCCCGCAGGGGTTGTAAAAACATGATAATCGCCCAGAACATAAGAAAGTAACGCATTATTCAAATCATAAATCGGTAACAGCATATTAAAGGGACTCTTAGTCAAGGCACCTTCGGACCCGGCACCCGTAGTCGACGGTGATTTTCCCGTCAAGCTAGAAATAAAGTCCATAAATAATTCTGGTAATTCCTGATAATGAAGAGGGTTATATACACTTAGGGGCAAGATCTTTTTGCCCTTCTCCATTCCCGGTGGATTATTTCTTCTGCCCGCTAAAATCGCATTAACCGGATGAATGACTGGTTTGTTTATGGGAATTTTTCTGGCTAGTCGCACACCTACATCAGCTACATAGTTATTTAAAGGTTCAGTGAAATCCAAACGATTTTCTAAATACCTTGGATTCTTGCTCGGCTTGCCATCTACCATTCTAGGCTCCGAAGATACGATACAATATTTAAAGTCGCTTTCCAAAAAGTCGTCGATATGTTTTTTGACCGCATCGGTATAGGAGATATAGCCCATCACATCATCCTTGATTTTCTGAACATCGTCCTTGGTTAATGGCTGATAATTGGTGACAAAAAGATTGTCTGACGACAAATCGGCTTCTGCCTTTTTGTCATAGCCTTTTTCAATGGCTTCATCTGGTCTTTGGAAAAATCGAAGCTCGCAATTTGTTGCAAATTTGAAACTGGAATTGCTATATTCAGGGTTCATATGTTTCAATTGGCTGGCAGGAACGGTAATTGATGCAGTAATATCATCCTCCATCTGCAATTTGGCAGATGGCATAAAATCCATTCTCACTTTAAAGACCCGCCATGCATGTTCCTGATCGAAACCTACCCGCAAAAAGCTCGGTCTGATCTTTCGATTGTCGAACTTAATTTCATTGCCGGGCTTGCCATTGATAATATCGACAGAAAAATGACTTCTCCAATCGCCATTCCAAGAACTTTGATAGAAGCGCTTCACCATAAATACCAAGGCCTTGATATGATTCGGAAGCTCTTCAAGATATTCATTAAATGTGTCGGTATAGGCATCGGAAGGGGTTAATAGTTTAACCACCGATCCCAAAGTTCTCCCCTCCGAAAGGATGGGGCGAGACGGTCTTGTCCGATGGGGATCTTCCTTCCAACGGCTCTTGTAATCTCGATTGATCAGTTCTTCTACAACATCCAAATCCTCTTCTAGATTATGAACATAATAGCTCCCGTACATAATGGAGTTGCTCAGAGATTTGGAAATTTCGGACTTGCCACCGCCGGACACGGTACAGGGTTTGTGACAGAAAGTACCTTCCGCCGTTGTCTCGATCAGCTTCCAGGCTGGTGCCGAAGGGTGCTTTTCCATATGCATTTTATTGCCATTTGGTAAAATATAGATATAGGTAGGCGAAAGCTTCAAGGTCCGCTCAGTCCCCTGGTAGAGCCATCTGATCTTCGTTCGATGCAGATCAATTTCAACATTTTCAGGAAGATAGATCACACTAGGGTTCTTTTTATCTACCCCATAATTGTCCGCATGCACGTCCATCATTGAGTGATACATCTTCTTAATCTCTTCAAAGCTATACCCCTCCAGACTGGAATTTTCCAATGAAGTATAGTATTCGCCAACATTTTTCCGCGGAAATGCGATGGTACCCCCGGCATGTTCCTCTTCGACATTACCGTAAAGGTTAGCAGCAAAACTCAACTGGGTTTTGATCTCTTTCTTGGAATAACCGAAATAATTATCTGCAATCAAGGTGATACACACACCGTGATGATTGCGGCAGGTAATTTTGTATGCAGACCCGTTGTTGTACAATTCATTCTCATCTGTATAACACATGCCGTCCCTTTTCTGCCGCTCTGTTGCTTGGCTGATATGAGGCAAGCCTAAGTCCTTCTTTTTCATTTGCGTCAAATGTGGTGCCAGAACAATATAGCCCGTATGGCCAGACCAGCTTTTCACTTCGATTCCCGCGTCATTCAAGTGAGATGACGGGTCACCGGCATTCCCAAAAACTGATTCAACAAAATCCAAGTTTGTGACCAAAGACCCAGGAACGACAAAAAGAACTTCCATGGTCTTCTCTAGCGAAACACCCGGCACACCCGGAGAAACAATCGGCTTTACATATAGCGACACAAAGGTTTTCGCCTTTTTTTTCTGTTTAGAGGTAAAGGGTAAAATCTTCATTGCTTCTGGTGGGTTAATTGCAGCTTGATAAAGCTTTGCAAAGGCCTCTTTGGGCACAGCCTTCTTATCGTAAGGAATTGCAAATCCCCCTTCAACAATATGAAAAGAACCTTCCGTGGTTCGGCGGTCATGGACTGGATTACTTAGAATTCCCTGTTTGATGCGGTAGCTGGATAAATAGTCATTGATAAAAACATCCCCATCTGGTGGAAGAGACATCTCTCGTGCTAATCCCTTTTGATCCAAGGAAAAAAATTCATCAACCACTCTAAGGGTACCAAACTCATCACCGAAATAATCATCAAAAAATGCATTGACCCGTCGGTTGATCCCAATTTCACTGGCATCTACGCGTCGAATTTTCTCTTTGTAGTCCTTGATAATACCGTCAAACAAATCAATAAAGTAAGTGCCCGATTCCTCTACATCGTCCTCAGGTTCATAGATCGGCAGGCCCAATGATGCCAGTTTAAAATTGATATATTTAATTTGATCCTCACTAGCCAATTTCTTTCGCAACTCCATACATCCTCCTTTTGAAACGATGCCTTCGACCAAGACCCGTCAGTAAATTTCATTAAACTTTCCCATTATATCAAACGTATAAGCTTTATTATACTACAGTATCATCGTCACTCAAAACCATACTCCATTTCTGTATCTTTCAGATACACCAAAAGCACTATATAAATACCCGTTCCCAAGACAAATCACACCTACATTCTGCTTATTCAACAGCTAGATAGATTTCTCAAAAATAAAAAAACAGCTTGCAAGTAAACAAAGATGTCATCTTAAAAAAGATCAAAAAAAGAGCCAGCTCAAACGCTGGCTCCATTCCATTTTCATTTATGGCAATTGTATCGCTCTGCGATGAACAAGCTTTGTCATGCCATCCACCTGTTCAACAACGAACAAGTCTGCCCTTACGGTGATCGTTCCATCTTCTCCACGTATTAAATGAATCTCAACCGTTGCATCCGTCTCGCATGGCATCTGTGCCAACAGATCCTCAACGGCTAACGCTGTCATTGGAATTAGAATGCGATCTTCCCCAAAAAGAATCTCAAGATTTCTTGCCGAATCGTTAAGCTTTGCCAATACATCACAAAGTGGCATACGAAGTCGGACTTCAGACTCCTTCGTTCTCAATGGTGCCAAATAATCAATTGCACCGCTTTCATCTATATCTTTTTGGAACAATCCATATCCACCATCACAAAAAACAGCTGTGGTTTTTCCACCGAAAGAGCGTTCACGAATCAATCGATTTGGAGACCCTGTGGAAGACTTCTTATCCCATTCAACTTTATAATAACCGTTCTTTATTCCGCTTGGTTCAAAAGACTGCGTGACAGAAACAATGGTTTCACTGCCCTTGGAATCAAAGTACAAGACCTGACCCGGTAAATCCACAGATTCCTGAATCGAACCATCCATATCCACTCTGTGGATCTCTGTCTGTTTTTCTCTACCTGGCACCCCAGTAATGTGGAATCCATTTCCTGTATATTCCATCCCAATAAGCATGTATCCATCAAATGCTTTATCTAAGGCAATCGTCTCTTCGAGTTCCAGAGTATACTGTACTTTCCCCTCAAAGTCTGGGGGCATCTGCACCTTTGCTAATGATGTCTTGATTATAATCCAGCTTTTTGACTCTCCTTCTTCAATACTCACAAGAAGATAAAGCTCATTTTCCAACTGACCAAAATCAACACCAGCTAAACTTCCGTTCTCAATATTTAAAGACGCTAAAACACCCTCATATGAAACGATTCCCATCTTGTTGAATTCCGCAGGAGATTCGCCTTCCTCATAGGTTAATGCAGCCAATAGTATATTTTCTTCACCATCAAATCCCCGTATCATATTGACCATGGTTCTGCCCTTGCTCTCCACATCAAACCAAAATGCCGGCATTCTTTTATAAGTGGTCGTACTCAAAAAATCTGCCGATATCTCCATGACCCGATCTTCAGCTAGGGTATAGATATTTCCCTTGATGTCCTCAATCAAAAAATTGGTAAATAAGGGGATACGAGGCGATTGATCAATCAACCAACGCTTTTCTATACTTTTTCCCGCCACTGGATTACCTTGTTCATCCACCTTCAATACTTTCATTTGTAAACCGTCTAATCCCCCTGCGGTTTGAATTACTACATTCCCATCGGACAGATACTTCACATCTCCTGGAAAAAAATCACCTACATAAAATTCACTGACTCGCTCGTCCAACGCTGTAGGAACAGGTTCCTCCTCTGGTTTACTCATCGAAAATCCAATCCCGCTTCCAAAAAAAATACAGATGATTAATAGACCTAGCCCTAGTCTCTTCATGCCATTCTCCTCTTCCATTTTCTTTTATTATATCAATAATTTAACAGGGCTAGTCTTACTCTTTCTTACAATTTCCGTTATTACAAAAAACCCTTCTGCATTCTCTTTTTCTAATCTACAGGTTCTCACTTTGCCTTTGAATACACTGCGCATCGGCATTTCATTTGTCACTTGTATCACTTGATGAGCTAGCAAATCTGACTATCGAAGATGTAATAACTCCATAACTTTTAACATACATATTCCAATAAAACAAAAAGTCCCGTGCAAATGCACAGGGACTTTTTATACGCCAAGGGTATTTCATTTACATACCCACGATTCTATTTATTGCCCTTCATACAAGTCAGAATTCAAGAAAAACCCACCCATCACAAACTCTAGTCCTTTTTTCCTTGTTTCTCCTTGATCACTTTTAAAGAATCATCCGCCAGATCGGTATCGTAAACAAGGATATCAAGGTTGACATAACAACCATCTCCATACCTAAAATATAATCGCCCTCATACTTTGCAGCCAAAATTGGGGTTGTCGTAGCTGCCGGCATAGCCGCCATAACAACCGCGATCCCGGTGACAAGGGGATCCAAATGCAAGAAGGATCCAATCCCGTACATAATACCTGGAATCACAATAACGCGAATAATAGAGTAACGCAGAACAAGTCCGCTAAATATGCTTTTCAAATCCTTAACTTCCCCAATCATGACTCCAATCAATATCATAGCGACTGGTGTTGTACACTTACCGACCATGGCAATGGTTTTACCGACCGGCTCAACAAAGCGAAGCCCCAGAACCAGCATGCCCAAGCCTATATATGCAGCGACCAGACATGGATGGACCGCCACCTTCTTGATCCCTGCCACAACATCCTTTTCCTTTGTGAAAAACGACAAGCCAACCGTCCAAAGGGCAATTCGAATAGGCACAATATAAATGGATGCGTACATAAGACCCAGGCTGCCATAAAAGCTTTCAGCAACAGGCATGCCAACAAATCCGCCATTGGATATTAGGGTACCAAATCTCAGCGCTGCTTTTTGCTTATGGTCGCGTTTTGCGAATACAAATGCACCGATCGCATAACTGATCACCATGGAAAGAGTAGACAAGCCGAGCAATACGCCAAACGTTTTAACCACTTCACTGTCAAAACTCACCTGAAAGGAATTGATGATGCTGGCCGGCAAAAAAAGTCCAATCACCAAATCTGTCAGCACCCTTTTATCCTCGCTTCTTACAATATTCAACCGATTTACTGCTATGCCGATGACAATCAGCATAAACAAGATCCCTTGCATAATCCATATTTTCTGCAATTCCATAAAGTCCTCTTTCCCTCAACCTTTGTTCTCATTATCATCAAGCAAATACTGCAATTTTACAGGTCAGCATTCATTCATTCTCACATCATACTTCATGGGCAAATCAACCATGCATACTTGTTATGCAAAGATTATAATAGAAGAATTTTACCATTTGCCAATTGGCTTGTCAATTACTGACCCACAATGCCTAAACCATAGATTTAAAGCTGTTTCCAGCCTATACTGATCAGAATTATTACCGCAATTTACATCAATCAAGCGATATAAAAAGCAGCCCGAAGGCTGCCTCAATTCATACTTTATCCTGTTTTTCCTACTCCATGATCGCCAAAATTTTCTTAATGATCAATTCGCTAGCCTCTTCCACCGAATATCGACTTGTATCGATGGTGATCTGTGGGTTCTTTGGTGGCTCGTAAGGACTCGACACCCCTGTGAAATTTGGAATTTCACCACTTCGGGCCTTTTTATACAGACCTTTTATATCTCTTTTTTCACATTCTTCAAGAGGTGTGTTCACATACACTTCAATAAAATCCTTTCCAACAATATCTCTCGCATTTTCGCGGTCTCGCTCGTAAGGTGAAATAAAGGAGGCAATGGCGATCAAACCCGCTTCATTCATCAAATTCGCCACCTCTGCAATCCGTCGAATATTTTCTACACGGTCTACTTCTTTGAAACCAAGATTTTTATTGAGTCCATGGCGGACATTATCACCATCAAGCAACATGGTATGTTTGCCTAAGGCCAGCAATCGCTTTTCGACTTCATTGGCTAAGGTGGACTTGCCCGAGCCCGATAAGCCCGTAAACCAAATGGTAAATGGCTTTTGTCCCTTTTGTTTGGCTCTCAATTCTCGTGTCACTTCGGAATCTTGCCAAACCACATTGGTTGACCGTCGAAGAGCGTGATTGATTGTTCCGCAGGCCGAAGTCATATTTGTCACCCGATCGATGAGAATCAAGCCGCCCATACTTTCATTGTTGTCAAATTTATCAAAAACGATCTTTTCAGACAAGGAAATATCGCAAGTTGCCATTTCATTTTTGAACAATTGATCGACTTGAATATGCTTTCCCGTATTGATATCGATCTTATTTTTTAAACTCATAACCATTCCGGGTACGATTTTGGTTCCAATTTTAATTAAATAATTTCGGCCAGGAACCAACTCAGTATCATCCATCCATAAAAGAGTTGTTGTCAGCATGTCAGCCATTTCCAACTTGCCCTCTTTCGAAAGGACGCAACCGCGTGATACATCCACTTCCCGGTCCAATTGTATGGTGACTGGCTGCCCCTGTACCGCTAAGTCCCTTTCTTGATCAGTCACCAAAATACTTTTCACCTTGGCTTTTTCATGGCTAGGCAAGGTGACGATCTCATCTCCAACCGCAATTGTGCCGGCTTCGATTTGTCCCTGAAAACCTCGAAATGCATGGCTTGGTCGGCATACCCGTTGAACCGGCATGACAAAAGCCTGACTACCCGCCTCTTTTTGTACATCGATTTGCTCTAAATAGGACAATAACGGCAAGCCTTCATACCAAGGTGTCTGGGCAGAGTTTTTTGTAATATTATCTCCCGCGGTTGCCGATACGGGAATCACCTGAATGCTTTTCAAGTCATAGTCAGCAACAAATCGGTTAAATTCTCTTTTAATTTCATCAAAGCGATGCTGGTCGTAACGAATTAAGTCCATCTTATTGACAGCAAGAACAAGATGTTTAATACCCATCAAGGCACAAATTCTAGCATGACGCTTGGTCTGCATTAAAACACCTTGGGTCGCATCAATTAAAATAATAGCCAAGTCGGCAAAGGATGCCCCCACTGCCATATTACGGGTATATTGTTCGTGGCCAGGCGTATCCGCAACAATAAAAGAACGGTGGTCTGTGGTAAAGTATCGATAGGCGACATCAATGGTAATCCCCTGTTCCCGCTCTGCCATCAAGCCATCTAAGAGAAGAGAATAATCAATTTCTCCCCCGCGGCTTCCAACCTTGCTATCCAACTCCAAAGCTCTTTTTTGGTCGGCAAACAGCAACTTGGCATCATATAGCATATGTCCAATCAGCGTTGATTTTCCATCGTCAACGCTGCCACAGGTAATGAATTTCAGTAAACTCTTCATCCTAGAAATACCCCTCTCGTTTGCGCCTTTCCATACTTGCTGCCGCTTCCTGGTCAATCACTCGACTCGTTCGCTCCGATGAAATCGCCCCTAGGGTTTCCTTAATGATGGCATCTAACGAATCTGCCTCCGATTCAGCTCCTCCAGTTAAGGGATAACATCCCAGGGTGCGAAAACGCACTTTCAAGTTCTCAATTCTTTCACCTGGCATTAGTTTCAATCGGTCATCATCCACCAGAATAATATTCCCTTCTCGAACAACAACCGGCCTTTCTTTTGCAAAGTAGAGGGGGACGATATCAATTTTCTCTCGTTGAATATACTGCCAAATGTCTTTTTCCGTCCAATTGGAAATGGGGAATACACGCATGCTCTCCCCTTTATTGATTTGGGTGTTAAAGAGTTTCCACATTTCAGGTCGTTGATTCTTAGGATCCCAAGCATGTTTGCTGTTTCGGAAAGAAAAAATCCGTTCCTTAGCCCGCGACTTCTCTTCATCCCGTCGCCCACCACCAAAAGCCGCCGTAAATTCATATTTATCCAAAGCGGCTTTCAAGGCTTCTGTTTTCATGATATCGGTATAAGCAGGACCGTGATCAAATGGATTAATCCCGTCTTTAACGCCTTGCAGATTGGTGTAAACCAGCATTTCAATGCCTAGCTCCTCTGCTTTTTTATCCCGAAAGTCAATCATTTCTTTAAATTTCCACGTCGTGTCGATATGCATAAAGGGAAAGGGTGGTTTTTCTGGATAAAAGGCCTTCAAGGCCAAATGTAGCATAACAGAAGAGTCTTTACCTACACTGTACAACATCACAGGTTTCTCACATTCTGCTGCCACTTCTCGAATAATGTAGATTGCTTCCGCTTCCAACTGATCCAAGTGTGTTAATTCATTTTTCATCTCTTCCCCTCCTCTTCAGACCCAAATGTTTTCTCTTTGATTCACCACATAGAAGCCTTTCTCATTCAAAGTATTTTCCCTGTTATATAGCATTTCAGAGCCATCCATTTGCCTAAATATGCCGCCCGCTTCTTCAACAATGCATTGCATGGCTGCCGTATCCCACTCACAGGTTAAACCAAACCGATAGTAGACATCCGCTTGGCCTTCTGCCACCCTGCAACCCTTTAAAGAAGAGCCGGCAACAATAGATTCTTTAATCAAATCACGGTGGTCTGCAATCAAATTTTCTTCCTTTTCAGAGGAATGGGACTTGCTCCCAATCCAGGTCAGTTGACTGACTTTTTTAGAAACCCTCAGCTCTTCCACAAGACCTGAATCCACTTGCTCCCGATAAGTACCCTCGCCCTTGACCGAATAATATAGCTGTTTGCTAACAGGTACATAGATCACACCAACTATGGGTTTTCCTTGATAGACAAGAGCGATATTCACAGTAAACTCGCCATTTCGATTAACAAACTCTTTGGTTCCATCCAAGGGGTCCACAATAAAACAATAGGCATTTTCCATGCGGCTCTTATCATCAGCCACTTCTTCCGAAAGAATTGCATAATTAGGATAATATTTTTCCAATCCGTCAACAATAATTCCATTTGCTTCTTGGTCCGCCAATGTTAACGGTGACTGATCCCCTTTATAGGCCACATCAAAATCCGTTTGGTAGATCTTCATAATGGCTTGGCCTGCTTCAATTGCGAGCTCTTTCAAGTGATTAATCTCGAATTCTTTCATCCTGTCCTACGTCCTTTCCCGCTCCAATATCTCTGAGTTTTCATTAAACTTCTGCTTCATCAAAAAAGATACTCTTTAAGATCTCCAGCATTTCGTCAAGACCTATGTTTCTTATCCCTAAATTCTTTAAGTCTGGTTTATCGTCATTAATGAGTTCTAGAAATTGAATAATATCATTCTGAATTTCTTTCGCTGTCTCA
The DNA here is from genome assembly GCA_036323355.1 of Gottschalkiaceae bacterium SANA. Classification (GTDB taxonomy): domain Bacteria; phylum Bacillota; class Clostridia; order Tissierellales; family GPF-1; genus GPF-1. Next base: position 3,019,702 of record AP028876.1, read on the forward strand.
ATCCTAGTTGAAGGTGCTACATTCGCCAAAAGCCTAAAAATATCATTTTTATGCTTCTTTATATTCTTGGAATCAATCTGTTCACCAGCTTCTTTTCTTTCTCTCATATCCAGCCAAGCCTTGATTTTAAATAGGATTACAGTTTCAATTTCAATGAGTGAAAAACCATCCACTATACATTTCCCTTTTACTAATGTTTCGTAATAGACGTCATTTAATAGAATTGCAGAAAGACTAGCAATGCTATCATCGATGTGAATTGGTGTTAGCCCAGAAGTGAATTTCAATTCCAAGTTGTTTGGCTGCCTGCTAAAAAGCTCAATCATCTTAGGGAAAGACGGGTCCATTGGTTCAATAAACCGATAAAATTGATTGCCACCAGCGCTTCTTTCACGCTGCTTATAGCCACCATCTTCAATGAATTTCCAAAAAACATCTCCAAAATATACATCAAGAGCTTCAATGATGAGTACCATGTCCAAATCCTTTGTTGCTCGAAATGGAACACCTAATTCATCCATAAGAATGTCACAAGCCGTCCCTCCGATTAGAACATATTGATTTGTATGGTTTCCAAAATATTCTTTGAATTTTACTAATCCATGTACCATGGTTCACCCCGCAAGACCTCTTCCAACGCCTGCTCAACCCTCTCATCCGCTTCTTCTTTCAAAGATGCATATAAAGACAGTAAATCCACATACCGGTTATTAGAAAACAATTTCGGATCATAACCCCATAACTGAATCTCAATTAGTTGTGTATCTTTGATTACATCTCTGTTTTTAACAGTTTCAAACTTTTGCTCATCGAATTGATTTTTATCCAGCGCAAATACTAGATGATCTGGTGAATTAATCATCGATAATCCAGCCAGAGCTTCTAACCCAGCTGTCAAAAGGCCCTGCGGTTTCGTCTTTGTATAAACTGTTTTTTTCACCGGAGATTTCATGTAATCTCGTCCCTTGAGAAAATAATCCGGGTCTGGGATCCTCTTATATTCTTTACTCCGCCCTGTCTTACCACCAATTTTATAGGTAATAAGATGAGCATGGTATAGATCATTCAAAGCTCTAGAAGCTGTCATTGTAGTAAATCCCAACTTCTCCGCAAACTCAGTCACATTCACGACATCGTACTTATGATACAAGAAATATAAGTAAGCAACCTGTGCCGATATGGTAAAATCCTTCTCTTCTTTATCAGCATGCTCTTGTGCTTTCTTCAAATCAAGACCCAAAAACGGCAAATACATTTGTCCATCTTCAATCACAAATGGAATATGATTTTGAATGAGGCTTTTTCTTCTATATCTTGTAATTTCTTTATAGAATAATACAATTTGACGATTTGTGTATTTCTCAATCTGTTTAATATGCTTTTGAAGTCCATCAATTCCAGGCGGCTCACTGACTGCTTCGATAATAATACATTGCGTTGTAAGAATCGTCATGACATAAAAATTGTAACTACTTCTCAAAAATATTGGCATTTTTTTCTTTTCAATCCAAGGCTTTATTGTTATTCCCTCGTCGATATTCTCTTTCAAGTAAGATTCCACTATCATAGCCAAGTCAACTACCTCCAAATATAACATTCATTAATTTAAATATATCATCGTTAATGTTATATTACAAATTTTTCTGTTATATTGCACATTGAACAACCTATCCTACATCATTTCCCCGGTCCAATTCGCATGTGATCTGATTGTTTTCAACAATAATCTCTCCATTGTTTTGAATATGTATCACATGATCTGCCCCATCAATGGTGCTTTGCCTGTGAGCAATCGATATAATGGTGATTCTATCTTTTAAGGTCTGAATGGTTTCTTGAATATTTCGCTCATTCTCATTGTCCAAAGCACTGGTCGCTTCATCGAGTATTAAAACACTTGGGTGACTGGCTAGCGCTCTTGCTAAAACGATTCTTTGCTTTTCACCACCTGATAGCCGAACCCCTTTATTGCCCATTAAAGTATCCAATCCATGGGGCAGTTTTCCGACAAATTCTAGGGCTTGTGCTTTTTCTAAAGCCATATAGATTTCCTCGTCCGTCACACCAGGATTAAAACGGGTAATATTCTCCCGAATTGATTTATTTAAGATAATGGGGTCTTGTGGCATATAGCCAATCGACTTTCGCCAGGCACGAATATTGTTTTCATTCAAAGCAAGACCATCGACAAGAATCTCTCCTTCAACAGGAATCAAGAGACCCATTAAGAGATTCACAATGGTACTCTTACCTATGCCCGATTTGCCTTTCAAAGCTGTGATTTCATTGGCCTTAATGGAGAAATTGATGTCGTTGATCACCCTTTCAGAAGAATTCAAATAGGTAAAAGTGACATGGTTAAATGTAATTTTTTCCTTCAAAGCAATTGTAATTTCTTCAAAATCAGTCTCCTTAATCGAAGATTTTAAATTACTTAAGGTTCTTTCCAAGTTTTCAAAGGAAGGCGCACAAGATACCAAGGTTTGAATTTGGTTGTGGAATTTTTTGAAAACCGGCCAGATTTTAGCAAAGATATATACGATCAAGATCAGGTTCATCATATCGATTTCTAAAACGACATTCGAAATATAAATCAATAAAGCAACGATGATTGTAGAACTGGTCGAATAAATTAAAGAGGGTAAGGATGACATCTCCACCTTCTTTATGTTAGCAGCTTGGTACTCACCCAAAACTTCATCTAGAATCTCTTTGTGGTAATTTTCTACACCATAACTTTTTATTTCTTTAACGCTATTCAGTTGGCTTCTGATCTCGTGTAAATAGCTCCGATTGGCAAGACGCATACGCTCCCCATTTTTCTTGGCAATGGCAAAAAAGTTCTTTAAAGCAAAGAACAGGATGCTTCCGACAATGAGAATTAAGATCGTGAGCGGGACATTGATAGCGAATGCAATAGCGATTTGCGTAATGGATGTCAGCACAACCGAAATCAAACTCGTGAACGTTGTTATTGCATTGCTTGTTTTTAAAATCTCACTGGTAAAGGAATTCAATAAATCATCGTGTTTTTGTGCAGAGAAAAGTTCCCAATTCGAATCAATTACAGCATCGTAAACTCTTTGTCTCATTTCTTTGATGTATTTTTGAACAAATTTTGTATTGTATATTTTTATAAATCGAGTCAATAACGCTTTTGATATCATCAGCACAACAAAAACCGAAAGAATAACAAGCAGTCGCATTGAATAAGACATCCCATCGAAAATATGTACAGCAAAAGAAAATACACCTAGATTAGAATCTCCGCCAATTTCCATCAACTCTAGTATTGGAATCAATATCACGATATTGATTCCAGAGATCAATGAATTAACAACTGACAAGAATATGATAAAGATCATTTCCTTTTTAAACTTTTTAAATGTACGATTAATCATTTTAAACATAGGTCGCCCCTCAATTTTTCACCCGTTCAGCTATGCATTTTATTATCTTTTCAAACCCTACTTGCTTAGAATCGGCATAAGCAAAAAACAGATCCATGAATTGCTACACACCCCTTCGATCCAAGGTCTTTAAAAAATTTTTATCCGTTATTTCGGGATACGTATTTTCACACCATTTAACAAGCGAAGCAAATGTCGATCGGCTCTTTCTATCCATCCGCCAACTTCTTGATCGGTCCACAAAGACTCGATACACGAGATGTTTTTTAGCTGGTCCAATAGTTTCATACAAATCCATCATTTCTCGCATAAAAACATCCTCAAATACAACAGGAACATCCGCCTCTTTTTTCTTATAATCCATATAGTCAATTCCAAATTCATGCTTCAGCCAAGTTCCTTCTTTTTTCATCTGGGGATAAAACAATCTTAGAATTTTTTTATCCAAAGTATAGCGATCACTACCCGATATACTTCTAAATCGCTTATTGAATTTCCGTAAAGCCTTCTCGTCCCTATAACCAACAAGATCTAATTTGGCAGTTTTCTCATTGATCCAAAAAACCATTTTTGTCGCTCGATTCGACATTGATTCATTTTTTCTTTCAATTTTAAAATCGCCAATATCCTCTTCTTCCACACCAATCTGTTCTAGAAAAAAACCAACCGGTCCCAGTTTATGTTGAAGAGAGTCTTCAAAAGTGAAGAGCTTTAGATTTTCAGCACCATATACCAATCGTAAATGTCTTATGGCTTTTCTGAAGAATTCCCCTTTTCTGTACATATAAAGTAATACTTTTTTCTCGGATTTCCCACCAATGGCTGTTTGCTGGGTATTGGAGTTCATAAAAGATCGATAATTTCGAATCACAAAGATTACCCGAATTTCGCAATTGGGCACCAGCAACTCTAGTAATTCTCTCGTTCGAGCCATATTTCGACGTATTAGGTGATGTAAATCTTCACCGGAAAAAATATAATTCTGTCCATTGAAGTCCTTCAATTCTGTAATCATAGTATCTAATATCTCACGATTATACTCTTCAACACTTTTTTCACCAAATATTTTTTTAAATCGACCTTTTAACTCGCTCTTATTATCAAAGCATAAATACTTAAACGACCTGGATTTATTTGCACCCCAAGCCTTGGGAAACAAATACCCATCCCCATATTTTTTCAATCGTTCACGATTTGAAACTAAGCTGCATTGTATACTAGTGGACGCTGTCTTATTTGCCCCCACATGCAAATATACAATGGGTCTTTTTTGATTTTCATCATCCCCAAATGTCTTCATAAGTCGTGTGTATTGATCCCCAATTATTTTGTCATTGGGCTTCCTACTTTTAGCCATAGTCAAAAACCAATAGGCGGCTTCTCTTTCATTGTAACGCTCACAAAACGACGCCAACTCTCGGAGCAGTTCAAAATCTTCAACCGCTTTTGATATCCGTAGTTTCCTTTGAAAAGCCACTAAAATTTCATTAGCTTTGTTTTCACTTGTAAATGATTGCTCAACAAACAAGGCATTCATGTATCTATTTCGAATGGAGCCTTCGTCTTCTTCAACTTCAACTCCCTGTTTTTCTTTATAGTCTGCCAATTTTTTTCTTATTGTCGGACCTTCAGGTCGATTAATTTGTGCCAGATTCATAAATCGATATGCTGAATGATTCAAGTCCAAATCCGCACATACGAGTGCAATCTCTCGATAAATATCAGCGGCTGCAATTGATTGATGTGGCTTTAAAGTCTTTTTAAATCTGACAATTGCACCCACTTGTTTTTCACCCTCAAGGCCATATTTTTCGACAATTTCATTGACGATTTTTGTTTTTACTTCTCTTTCAAGTCCATTTGGTACTCGAATCGGCACAAGTTCATCAAAAATTGCTTTTCCTCCATAAAATTCATCTACAAATTTCTTCATCTTATTTGCAAGCAAGTTCTGATTCTCTTTCCGCTGCTCATTTGAAAAAAAGATGGCTTTTGGACCCTTTTGCAAGTCGGCATGATGCAACACATAATCCTTAATCTCTAAAAACATTTTATCAGACAGTTGATATTTATTAATCTCGTTCATCACTTCGATCATGAATTTATTGGCTGATACATTCGAGGCTTCTTTTTTTGGCAAGAGATAGTCTATCTTTTCCATGCCACAAACATCAATAAAGGACCCTATTAATTTATGGGCATTAAAATCATAACTCATCGGCCTAATCTTACAGTCCGGAATGGCAGTCTGATAAAAACTAGCATAATCGTAGTATTCCTTCCCTGCGTGATCCATAAACCATCGTTCTGGTGAACCACTATATTTACTTGTCTTCCACATGACACAAAATGCATAGGCTGATTCAGATTGCCGGTCAGGTCTTCTGCAGTACATCAACACCTCAACTTGCTCGAAAAATTCATTAAAAATCTTTACATGACTCAAATCATCTTTACTAACTTCGCAGAAGTCCTCGTCAGAAATAATCACAGTCTCGCATGATTCACTCTTTGCATGTTCCACAATCTCCTTCAAATAGGCTCTAGTTTTATTTTCATCTTGCTTTAAGATTGAATACCGCAATTCTGCTGGCTTGTGTTCCTCACAAAACAGAAAAGCAGGCATATAAAAACCCTGTTTATTGAGTGCTTGTCGATTCTCATAAATAAATGTCTGTATGGCTGTCGTTCCTGTCTTATGAACACCAATATGCAATATCAGTTTTTTACATTTCATCTATTTGTTCTCCATTTTATGTTTATTTAGCCAATCCTACTCCGAATTCTTCAGCCTCATCACTCACGATCAGTAACGATGCCTTTCCCATATGCGTTTTAAATATCGCTTCAGTCTTACAATAAAACCCGATGTTTTCTTTATCTTTAGGTGATACTTCTTTACGATACCAGTAATAATCATTTCTTTGGTTTCCTCATCAAGCCCCTTAGGCACTTGGATCGGCTTGTATGCTTCAAAAAGTGGCTGTCCATCATGAAATTCATCAATGAATTTCTTGGTGATTTCTTCAATTCGACTTTGATTCAAACTCCGTTGCTCCTCAGAAAAAAAGATGGCGACTGGTCCCCTTTGCAATTTTTCATGGTTCACAACATCGCCTTTCACTTGAAGAAATACCCGATCTGACATAGCAAACTGATTGATATCATTCATGACTTCCACCATATACTTGTTGGCTGAGATATTGGACTCTTCCTTTTTTGGCAAAATATAGGGTCCGTCTTGCATGCCACAACTCTCAACAAAACTAGGAATCAATCGATTTACATTTAAATCGTAACTCATTACCTTGATCTCGCAAGCCGGTATTGCCTGTTTATAAAACATGGCATGCCGATAATACTCATTTCCAGGGTTATCCCGGTACCATTCCTCTGGCGATTTATTATATTGGGTCGCCTCCCACATCACACAAAAGGCATATCCCGATTCCGATTGACGATCCGGTCTTCTACAATACATCAATACTTCAATCTGCTCAAAAAATTCACTGAAAATTTTAACATTACTCAGGTCATACTCATTCGTTTTAGAATAGTCTTCATCCGAAATAACCACGGTATCACAGAAATTTTCTTTTGCATGAGCAACAATATCACGTAAATAGACCCGGGTCTTATTTTTCCTCTTTTTTATGATTGATGATCGTAATACTGTCGCTTTCGGTTTACTTCCATACAAAAAAACAGGCAGATAGAAGCCCTGTCTTTGAAGTACCTCTCTATTTTCATACAGAAAGGTCTGTATCGCTGTCGTCCCTGTTTTATGCACGCCAATATGTAGAATAAGCTTATTTATTTTCGTCACTGGCCTCTCCACCTTCATCTTTTCCTTTTACTAGCAATCGCTCAAATACCGTAATAAGCTTATATACTCTTTGATTGGAACCAAATCGAATATATAACTTTTCAAAAAGTGTCTCTTGGTCAAAGAACAAGAAAAACAGAGTTTTTGCCACAGTCGATCTATTTTGCAAGAAAGGATAATAACCAAATCCACGGCTGCCGACGTCCACCTTACCGCTCATAATATCAGCTTTGGAAAGACTCACTTGCATCCAATAATTAAATACACTGATCTCTTCATATCCCTTGTTTTTTTCAAAGTAAAGACTACAATAATCAAATAAACCGATGTCCTTGAATTTTGAATGCTTCAATAAATACTCAAAAGGATAAGACATGGACTGGTGGTTGACCTGCATATCCATTACATCCTTGCCATAAATGCCAGACATTCGATTTGTAAAATCCAAGACACCTTGATGCATAAGGTCCTTGATTAATTTCTCACTATAATAATTGAAGTGTTTATCATCCAAGCTGCCCAATAAATAGGCCACAATTGTAGGGAAGCTCTTATTCAAGAAAAGATGCAAGGAATCTGACTGATCGCCTTTATCTTCCCTGTCCCCATAGACATATAGCTTGTTGGTTGACATCTCTTGTAAGCGAGGGCCGCTTTTTATCGCTAGCAATGCAGATTCCAGCAATTTTTCTTGGTCGACGTCCCCTACCTGCAAGTGACTGAATTCAACCTCTTTGCTGGTTTTTTCATGACTTGTCAGGCTTAAATATTGATCAAAAACTGCTTTCATCAAGTGATTGGACTTATCAAAATAAATTTCCTTGTATGGTTCTTTGTCAATGGCCCATCGAGTTACCGTCATAACAAACATAGCCAGTGGAAGTAAACCTATCAAATAAGCATCCCGATTAAAATCCGTTTTTCCATCAAAAGGACGAAATGGATTGTCAAAATACAGATTGGCTGCATTCAACACACATGCTTGATTGAGGATATTACTAAAAAAAGATTCTTCAATCTGCTTCGATTTTTTCAAATAGTCAAACAGCTCACATTTATTACGTAAGACACTCATTGATTTGGGATAAGCCATTCGAATGAGATGATTTTCATAAACTGGCTTTTCTTCCTTTTCGGTTGACTGCAAATAAACCATGACTGACTCATCATGGTTGAAAAACCGATAATCTTGATCAAAACAAATGAAGTGATAGCCCTCATATCCGTTTTCGTGCAGAATCTCCTTCACAATCGTCTCGCTCATATATGGTTCAAGCTCAATGATGATCTGCTTGCCCAAGTAAAGAGCTAAATCAAAAAGTTGTTTTACACTCTTCCTTTTTGAATAGAGTTGCTTAAGCAAAATAATTTCTTCATGCTTTAAGCGCTCACATAAGCTAGCATCCGTTTCCAAATTATTCATTGCATAATAAATCTCATCGATGGACAGGGTGACCTCCCCGCCCTCGAATGATTTTCGTAGAGCCATATATGCCTCAACAGATTCCGCCGGGCATTGTTTCTTGTAGGATTGCTTTAAAAGCCAAAGGAAAGCCTCGTCATCGATCACATTTTTGTGAAATAGAATTTCATCGAAAGGAAATACTACCGAGTCGGTCGCCTTGCTGACAATCTGCTCAATCGTTTCCTCATAAGCAGGATTAAAGACAGCTAACTGACTATAGATAAAAGAACGATCCACACCATAGGTCAAGCTTCTTGCTCCCTCTCGCTCATGATCAGGAAAAGTCGTAAGCTTCGCTTCCTTTAATAAAATTGCCCGGCACTCTTTTTTCTTCCTCTTACTGAACATGGCTCGGCTAATACTCGACTTCCAATATAATACAAAGACTTCCTTGAATCTTGCAAACTTGTCTTGAACGCCTGCATAGCCAGGATATTCAAAGATAAAGTCTTCTACAAAGTCCATCACCCTGCACATGTCCTTTATATTCTTGATGTATTTTGCCTGGCTGGTGCTCCTACTTGTCGACGATGTGGCTGACTGCAAATAGAAATTGCTATAATAATCTACACAGGTGACTCGGTCTGCCATCCCCAATAGAACACTGCAAAAGGCAACATCCTCCGCCATAATGGTATGTTCCGTAATTCTGTCAAAATAGGGTCTAGCCTGATCAAACAATTCTTTTGAAAATATTTTATTCCACACCGCATACCAAAAAAAGGTATACCCCTCTTGCTCAAGATACCTTTCTACAATTTGACGGCCCTCTAATTTTTCAAAGAAGGGCTCATTATACGTATGGGTTTCCAGCCTGCCGTCCGCTTCCCACTCAATCACGATATTCCCAAAAACAATATCCGACTGAGTAGATTCAGCCTTATCGATCATGGATCGATAGGCATCCACGGCAAGATAGTCATCACTATCTAAAAATGCGATATAGTCACCACTTGCGCAATCGAATCCCGCTAAGCGTGCATGAAACAGTCCCCCGTTTTTTTCCAGCTTCACGCATTTAATCTGCTCATGCTTGTCCATATAGGCATCGATAATCGTTTGCGAATCATCCGGTGAGCAATCATTGACTATGATTATTTCGATATTCCTATAGGATTGATTCAAGACAGAATTGATACATTTTTTCAAATACTTTTCTGTTCCGTATACCGGAATAATGACTGAAATTTTTTTCTCCATTCGCCCACCCAACATAGATTTATTCCATAATTTGTTTCTTTATTCCATTAAAGAAGTTGATTTGTCTCGTTTGTTTTCTCATGCGTTTTAAGGCATATAAACAATTCGCTAGAAAATTTAAACCAAAAATTCCTTTTGCTAGACCGAATGCCTTAAACAAATAATGATCTTCATCCTTGCTGAAACAATCTTGGATCTTTGCAGCGCTTTTGTTGCCAACTGAAAGTCTGGAATAAAAAGATAAGTTCATGCACCATTCAATAAAAAGCAATTTTTTTAATATCACTCTCTTTTCAATATCCTCAATTTCATCAACCACGTGTTTGGTCTGATATATATTCTGATCCAGATCAACAATTCTTTTGGTCGACAATACATTCATAATGCTGTCGGACCTTGTATTGTCATAAACATAGACAAATCGATCGATCCATGCTATTTCTTCCACCTTCAAAAAAAGTTTAGTCATCCACTCAACGTCTTCACAGAGTACTCCCGGTCGAAAGAAAAGCTTCTCCTCCATGATCAATTGTCGCCGGATAATCATTTTCCATACATTGGTGATGGGGTTGCGGTAATTCTTCAAATAGTCTTTGGTCGATATCACAGAAAGCGATACCGCCTTATTTTCTTTCAAGGAAACTTTGTCCATTTCATCTTGGGTTACATGCTTAAAAGCATAGCAAGCCTCTTGGCTTCTCATCAAATGCTCCACTAAGTCTGATAAAACACCATCCACCAAAAAATCATCCCCATCAACAAAATATACATATTTGCCCACAGCTTTTTCAATCCCATAATTCCTAGCAGAAGATAAGCCACCGTTTTCTTTTTGGTATATTTCAATATTCTCATAGCCCCTACACAAGTCTAAAATGGTCTCTATTCCAGCATCTTTACTTCCATCATCAACAATAATAATCTGCACCCGATCATCCATCTGATCTACCATACTTTTAATACATCGAAAAATATAATCTTTGATATTGTACACAGGAACTATAATTGATAATTCAAACATCATCGATCCCCTTAGTCAGAATTTTCCATTAATTTATGGCGGATTTTTACGATTTTTAGCATTTTTTCTTTCTCCATTTCATTTAAAATAAACTTACGATTATTTATACACTTAATGTTTATTGTTGTTTCGATTGAGTAGGGCGTGCAAATATACCCTTGAAAACTTTCTTGTCGCTCGAAATGCATAGTTTATAAAATAGAAAATGCGACAAGCTAAAGAGAGTTCTTCATTTTGACGATAAATAAAATACCGATTATAAGCAGCTTTAAATTTGTTGTAGGATCTGCCTTTATCATGGATTCTATATTTTACCAAGGGCTGTAAAATGCCTTTGCCAACATATCCTTGTTTCAGTACTTGAAGCCAAAAGAAAAAATCTTCATTGAGCATATTTTCTTTCATTTTGTTGGTTTTAGCAATCTGATTAGATATGACTGCCGTTGAGCAGCCAATATAGTTTTCTTTTAAGAGTGATTGATACGTCACCTGGGATTTGGTCCGATAGGTAAAGTGCAAATCATTGGAATCTGCATCAATGTAGGCATAGGAAGAATAACACAAATCAATGTCGCCATCTTTTAAGACTTGATATTGCTGATCCAATTTGTTTTCTAGCCACACGTCATCACTATCAAGAATAGCAACAAATCTACCGCTAGCCAATGAAAATGCCCGATTTCTCGAATAGCCTACTCCACGATTTCTTTCATTTTTATACATTTTCCAAGCTTCTTTTCCTGCAATGTACTCCTTGATAAGATCCGGCGTTGAATCCAATGAACAATCTTCAATAATGATAACCTGATAATCATTAAAACTTTGCGCATCTATGCTTTCCAAGGTCTCTAGGATATATTTCTCACAATTATAGGCGGTTACAATAACTGAAAACATTTTTTCTCTTGCATTCACCTTCATATCCATCTATAAAATTCTCCTTAAATTTGCTATTGATGAGCATAGCTCTTAATAAACGACTCCGAAAATATCAGAAATCTACCATTAATTTTCATTTTATCATAATAAAAATATTTGGAAAAGGAACGTTTTTTTGCCGATTCGATTTTCAAGAATTATCTCTCAATTTCTTTCCATCTGTTATACTAATGTTATTCTAATTAAAGCTGAACCCATATTAATGATACCCAAAAATAACCAGATCCACTAAGAGGAGACACATATGGCTTTGAATAACAAAATTTTTATATTAGGCGTTGGATGTCAAAAGGGAGGGACGAGTTGGTTAAACCATTATTTACGACTTCATCCTTCTTCACAATTAGGCATCATGAAAGAGTACCATGTTTTTGATGCGCTTTATGTGCCTGAATGCAGCAATTGGTATCTCAATGCTGTGAAAAATGCAAAAACAGATAGAAATTCAAAACTTCGTGCTCGCTTTATTGAAGACAGTCAAGCCTATTTTGATTATTTTACCCATCTACTGGAAAAAAGCGGCAAACAATTCACAGCTGACATTACGCCCTCTTATGCAGCCCTTCCGGAACATGCACTCCATGCCATTAAAGATGGCTTTGAGAAAAGGGGCGTCACAGTGAAAGTCGTCTTCTTAATGCGAGATCCTTTTGAACGGGTTTTCTCTTATTGTCGAAAAGATATTCGAAATAGAAAACTCAGCTACAAAGAGAATCCATATTTAGAACAGGAATCCTTGCTGAAGCATTTTGCAACACGTGGGTGTGAATTTAGAACGCAGTATGAAATAACCATAAAAAAACTTGAAAATGTTTTTGACTCAAAGGATATCTTCTATGGTTTTTATGAAACTTTGTTTACAGATGAAAGCATAAAACGATTAACGGATTTTCTGGGAGTAGATTTTTCAAAAGGCAACTATATGGAAAAAGTAAATGAGGGCCAAGCCCCGCAAAAATTCGACACCCTGGCCTATGAAAAAATTATATCCAACCACTATAGAGATACCTATCTCTTTCTTTATGATCGATTCGGTGAAAGTTTCATCAAGAATATCTGGAAATCGGCAAGGCATATTTCGAAGCTTTAAGCATTCACCTCGAGTCGCCTTGATCTCCCCTTTTCTCTATAGTCTTATCATTGGACTTTGCAACTTTCAACATCCGGAAGTTGCAAATCCCTTCCCCAAGCCGCATCTGTTTCGGGCAAAATAACATCATCAAAGCCACTTTCTGGATACAAGGTTAACTCACCAAAATAAATTTTTCCCTTTTCACAATACAAATCTACGCGAACAAAAGCAAAGCCTTTGGCCATGGTCTCAGCAAGAGCAAACATTTCATCTAACTTTTCCGGCTTTGGTAAAGTAAAACCCTCTGGTGCATTCCACCCCTCCACTAAACAAGGCAAGTATTTCCACTGTCGATCAAAAAAATAGTATTGTGTTTGTCCTTTGAGTCGATCTGTACAAATCATAACGTTCTTTGCCTTCCCATTAAAACAATGAAACTTATAGTCATTCGGTAAACCGCCTGACTCGCTTTCAATCAAATCTTCGCAAATAATTCGTGGCTTGATGTTTTTGTAAGGCCATTCTCTGCCCGAATAATAATAATTTTTAGCCAACTGCTTGTCCATTTTTTTTCCTATCTTGTCCCAATCTAAGCGCCCTTTGTCTTGGCAAACGACAACGCCACCTGAATCATGAGTACACTTAAGAACAAAGCGATTGGGTAATTTACTGAAGTCAATCTCTTGGAAGGTCGGCCATACGCCCAATAAAGGAATCAAATACTCTTCTCCGATCAGTGCTTTAACGTGTTTTCTCACTTCATACTTATCCACCAGCTCTACATACTTGGCTTTTCTGTCATATAATTTCAGCCATTGAATCTTCTCGTTAAAGGTTTTCGGCTGCTTGATGTCCAGCTTTCTTCGCATGATCATGCGAAACTTGAATTTCAGATACCTTTCATCAGAAATATTCTTACACACCCAATAAACAAAAAATGACTTGAATGATTTTATTGGATCCACTTCAATATTAAATAATTTCTTCAATTTTTTGTACATATAGGTCCCCTCGCTCTATTTTACAAGAGCCTTTGACCCTCGCTATTATCATCTCTTTGATGGTAATCTCGATACCATTCAACAAATTTTCTTAACCCTTCTTCGATACTTGTTTGCGGCTTAAAGCCAATCGCATCTTCCAAATCTGCCACATCTGCATAAGTTCTCAAGACATCGCCAGGCTGCATCTCCATGTAGATCTTCTCAGCATCTTTACCCAATGCCAATTCCAAAGCCCTGATAAAGCTTTCCAACTTAACCGGCTGGTTATTCCCAATATTATAAATCTTATAGGGTGCTGTGCTTTCACTCAGTAAGCCAGACTCCTCGTCCCAATCAGCATTAACTTGAGGCGGCAGGTCAAGTAAGCGGACAATCCCTTCAATAATATCATCTATATAGGTGAAATCCCGTTCCATTTTGCCAAAGTTAAACACCTTAATTGCTTGCCCCTTTAAGATCCGCTGCGTAAAGGAGTAATAGGCCATATCTGGTCGGCCCCAGGGACCATATACCGTAAAGAATCGCAAGCCTGTGGTTGGAATCCCATACAAATGACTATAGCTATGAGCCATCAATTCATTGGCCTTCTTGGTGGCTGCATAGAGAGAAACCGGATGATCCACCTGGTGTTCCGTAGAAAATGGAACCACCCTATTCCCACCATACACCGAACTGGAAGACGCATAGACCAGGTGTTTCACCGGGTAATGACGACAAGCCTCCAAGATATTGACAAAGCCAATCAAATTCGAGTCCACGTAAGCATAGGGATTTTCAATGGAATACCGCACACCCGCTTGTGCTGCAAGATTCACAACAAGCGCGGGCTTGTGACTGTCAAACAAACAGTCAATGCCTTCCTTGTCTTTCAAATCCAAGCGAAAGAAGGAGAATTTCTCATACTGCTTCAAGCACTCCACCCGCGCTTTCTTCAACTGCGGATCATAGTAGTCATTCAGATTATCGATCCCAATTACCTCTGCTCCATCCGCAAGTAAGCGCTTTGCCAAATGGTAGCCGATAAAGCCAGCTGCACCCGTAACTAATACCTTTTGATTCTCTCCACTGCTCATTGTTTACCTGCTTTCTTTTTACCTTAAAAAACCGTACCCATACATGCATAGCAAACTTATGAGATCCCCTTTGCATGATGATAGGCTTTTAACATGTAATTATGCAGTTGTGGGTGGAGTAAAAACAATTGCACCCGCAACTTTTCTAAAGCAGTTTCTTGAAGCCCTACCACCGACTTTCGCTTGCTAAAAATAATACGCTTAAGTGTTTGTGCTTCATCTACCATCCCCACCTTTACACATCGATAATAAAAATCCATGGCTAATTTGTAATAGGCTTTCTCTGCCTCCTCAGCCAATCGTGGATTTTGATGATGATTCAAGAACCTCATTCGCTCTTCAAAGGCTTCAAGCTTATGAAAATCCTTGGGACTAAAGGCACCACTTGTAATACTATTCTCATTTGTATGTATATGGTTGTATTTGCAAGTCTCTAATAGAACGACCTGATCCGTCTTCAGCAAAGCCCGATATTGAAAATAGTAGTCTTCATGTATTTTTCCTGCTTGAAATCGAATGTCGGTAATCACTTCATGCCGGAACAATTTATTCCAAACAGAAGGGCTGTATTGCTTGTTCTGCATATGCATGTATAGAGCCTCTTCATTGGACAAGACCCTGCTGCTTTCATTCCTTACCTTCTCAATACGATCATGATAAATGCTCTTTATGCCGCATTGAACAATATCAATCCCCGCCTGTTCAAACTCAACTAACAGCGTCTGATACATATCTTCATCGACCCAGTCATCGCTGTCTACAAATCCAACAAATTCTCCCTTTGCAATTTCAAGTCCCCTATTCCTGGCACAGCTTAATCCTTGATTGTTTTGATGAATCACAATTATACGCTCATCCAAGGCTTGATATGTATCGCAAATCATGCCACTGCGATCACGCGAACCATCGTCGACTAAAATAACTTCAAGATCTTTAATCGTTTGTGCCAAAATAGACTCGATACACTTTTCCAAATATTGCTCTACGTTATAAACTGGCACAATTACACTGATTTTCACTTGCATCCCTAACTCCTTTTCCACTTAATCCTTGTGTTTACAACCTATTCTTGATTTTACTTTCAAATAAGCTACAAATATTTGAGTATAGTCATCCACGATAAGGTCCTCGAATCAAATTTGAGGTCACTCGTACACAAGCCCCTCATGATTTTCAATCACTGCAAGCCATTCTTTGTAGATATCTTCTACACTTAACTCTTTTGCTCGTACCAAAGATGCTTCTTTCAGTTTTTCTTGTAACATCTTATTTGTCAGAATATCAATCATCGCCTCTGCCAAGCCTTCCTCTTCCTTTGTCAAAACATCCTCTGCCTCATATCTGGTCCCATCACACAGCGGAACCAATATCCCAAATTCAGCGATCTCAACTTCCTTGCAGACCCTATCCAAACAACTCGTCGGCGCCAAAATTTCCCTAGGCCCAGACTTACAGTCCGATGCAATCACTGGCAGTCCACACGCCATGGCTTCACATAAGGCATTGGGAAAACCTTCGAACATAGAAGGAAACACAAAAGCACTAGCCTTACACAAAAACCGAAAGGGATTTCGTTGAAAACCAAGCAGATGGACAGATTCTTCAAGTCCCAACCCCATAGCCAATTCTTGCAAATAGGTGTTTAAGCCACCATCACCCAGAATCACCAATTGTGCATCTTTCACCTCTTCCTTAACCCTTTTAAATGCTCTTATCAAGTGCCATTGTGCCTTTTGCGTGGTCAAACGGCCTGCGTTGATCAAAACAGGGTGCAAAAAAATGTCTTCATACTCTGATTCAAGCGGCATGGACCCAAGCTTTTGAATCGCTGAAACATCATATGCATTATAAATCGACCTGACTTTTTCCGCTCGAATAGCAAAATTCTCGATCAAATCTTTTTTTATGATTTCAGATACCGCTACGACCAAATCGGCTCGATTATACCATTTTTTCATCAATTGTTTTTGCAAAGAAACATAAAAGCCACCCACGCTCAAGGTCTTGAATATGCGTACCGAAACGATAATGCGGTCATCCGCGCGAGACAGTATGTTTACGACATTGGGTCCCTCCATAAAACTGATGGTTGCATGAATTTGGTGGGTCTTTTTTATTTGTTTGAGCCTTCGAACCCGATCAAGCAACTTCCACAATTTCTTCACTGGGTTAGCTGTTGGCTCAGAATGCAAATTGATCAGGCTTCCTCCATGATGATAATCCGGATTGGATCCATCGTATACCACCATATAGACCTCATAGTCTTTGGCCAAGGTGTATGACAAATTAGATGCCACTCGCTCAGCGCCACCATTACGTAAATTTGGTATAAGAATTGCAACTCGTTTCTTCATTCCGCCTTCACTGCTTGCCATCATTTTCTTTCCCTTCAATCCATTCCTTCATCAATTGCTCACAAGCCAATTCCTGTACCCAGAAGCGACCTGGCTCGAAATGAAATTTTCCATCCCTATAGCGATATACACCTGGCACACCATTCTCCATGGCAGTAATCGATGTCATTGTTTGCACAAAAATCGAAATTTCTATAATTAAATATTGACCAGAAAGCTCATCATACAAAAAATCAACCGCTATCATTTCTCTCGCATGTAAAGAGCGTTTGGTCTGCCGTGCCAATTCCAATGCAGCAAGTGGTAATTGGCTTTTTTCAACCTTCCCTGTACCCGAGGCGCGAAAATCACCTTCATTGGCATGACGGTAATAGCCAAAATAATTGTCACCCATATTAATAATCCGCAGGTCCACACCCTTACTTTCCACCATCCGCTGAAAATAAACATAGTCCTTCTGCTTCAAGTAGGACCAATAGGTTGACTTTCCTCTAGCAAAAACCTGTTTACACAGATGCCTCGCGGCTCGTTTACTGCTTATCTGTTTCACCCCAAGAGAGCCGGACCCAATACTAATTTTAGAAACAAAGGGGTATTCGCAATGCTCAACATAGGCCAATGCCTCCGCTCGATTATGGCTAATAAAGGTTTCAATCACAGGCAGCCCCTTCTCTTTTAGCAAGTAATACTGCCTTTCCTTATTCTCGTACCACCATACATGATTGCTAGAAGGGAAACAAAGCATACCCCGCTCTTCCAAAAGCCGAATCTTTGTTTCGGCCTCCCATTGGCTGGAAGGCGTATTTAGTGTACGCCATAGTAAAAGATCAAAGCCCTTGGCTTCTTCCATAAAGTTGGAACTGTAGATATCAAGAAAACCATAGGGAATTTTATTATTCTTCAGAAAGCGTTCAAATTTTGGCCAATACATATATACTTCAAACGACTCGCCTAGTTCTTTAACCAAAGCAACACGCGGCTTCTTCATTCCTTGGGGCCAATCCATCAAAAGATCTGGCGCAGTCATAAGCAGTTTTCTTTCCGTCTCAACCGTATGTCTTTGTTTCTCGATAAACCGCCGATAAAAGACTTCAACAAAGGGGAGCTTGCGAACGGCATACCGAAACTGTTTGTAAAACAATTGATTCATTCTGAACGCTCCTCTCCATTTATTCTTCAAGATAAAGGGATTCCCACTGGTTTACAATGGCGGAAAGTGAATAATTTCCAACTACATGCTGACGTGATTTTCTACCCATTTCTTCCCGTAACTCGAGGGGAACCGCCATCATTCGAATCATGGATGCGCTAAGCTGCTTGGAATTCGAGACCAAAAAACCATATTCTTCCTCTTTGATCAATTCTGCCACACCGCCAACATCCATGGCAACAACAGGCAATTCAGCACATGCAGCCTCCATTAACACATTGGGCAGCCCTTCCCATAAAGAGGAAAGTACGTAGCCATCTACTAAGCTTAAAAGATCTGCAATATCTTTACGAATTCCAAGAAATTCCACATACTTGCTGAGCCCATGCTCAAGCACATAACTTTCACACAATTGACGTAGAGGACCATCCCCCGCAAGAAGCAGTCGTGCCCTTGGCTGATTCTCAACCACAAGTCGGAAATTTTCCAAAAGCCCCATAAAGTTTTTCTGGGGGTCAAAACGCCCAATCGATATCCATACAAAGTTATCAATCGAAAGGCCCAATTTTTCGCGTAGCACTTGTCGTGACTCGCCACTTCTTTTATAAAAGCCTGTTGGGTCAATCCCATTAACAATGACCCCCGCCTTTTGTGGCTTCAAGAGTTTGTCTTTCACCATACGTTCTGCAGAGATGCGGCTGTTCATAATTGACAAATCAACCAAGCCATCCGTGGTTTTTACCAACCATTCCCTTCTCTTTCCACCAAAATGAATATTGCGAATGGAAGAAATGATACGTGGGACGCCAGCCATATGGCCAACAAATCGTCCAAGGATATTTGCATGATACAAAAATGTAGACAGCAAGTCCGGTTGAAATTCGCATAATATGCGATACAAGCGGTACGTTCCTCGGAAATAAGATATTCCTTTTGTCATATTCAAATAATAGACCTGTATCCCCAATGATTCAATCAATGCGCCCACTTCATCAAAGGGACGCATTGAAATCACAATGACTTCTATTTTCTCTCTATTGAGCATGGATAGAATTCGGTAGACTTGCATCTCGGCACCGCCAACCCTAACACTTGTAAGTAATATCGCAACCTTCATTCTTTTCTCCAATCTCTTCAAGTGCCAACAACTTCATCCACTTATTCCGGTCTTTCATTTGCTTACAACTTGATCCAACTTCCCAACAATTCATCATAATATTCGGGACTAAAACGTTCAAAGCCAGATCCAGGGTGAAAGGTTAACTCGCCAAAATAAATTCGGCCACTCACTTCATAAAAATCGACACGCACAAAGCGAAAACCTTCCGCCAAAATTTCTGCCAAACGGATCATCGCCAAGTAATTTTTTGGTTTTTCAATGATAGCATTGCTATTCTTATAGTGACGTTCAAATGGCATCCGATTCCAATCGAGATCAAAAAAATCGACTTTCAAACCACTTGCCTGCTTTCGTTCTGAGCAGACAAAGGAACATTTAACCTTTCCATTGAAACACATGAACTTGTAATCAGGCACAGAATCCGTATGGGGTTCAATCAAGAGCCTTTCACAAATAAGGCGCGGCTGAACATGTTTGTACTGCCACTCTCTTCCGCCGTAATAGTAGTTTCTTTTCAAGCTTCTCTTTAACTTCTTGCTTACCTTTTTTGTGTCGAAACTTTGTCTAGAGTGACAAATAAATACACCACCGGAATCATGGCTACACTTCAGTACATATTGATCTGGCAAGGCATCAAAATCGATTTGATCAAGGGCCTCATAAACCCCAATGAGCGGCACCAAATACTCCGAACCAATTTTATCCGCAACCCAAGATCTCACCTCATACTTGTCCACCAATTGCGTATGAAGCTTGTTATGCTCATGAATCTTCAACCATTGTATTTTTTCATTAAATCCTTTTGGATCATTCAAATTTAATTTTTTTCCAACTTTCAATCGGTATTTGATTTTTAAATAGCTTTCATCTGACATCAATCGGAACAAGGGATTTTGAAATGCCAAATTAACCAGCATACGAGCTTTACTTGGCCACTTGAATATCTTACCTATCATTCTTCACCTCTTTATTTCAATCCTTGATCATCTTGACCCATCAAACAATCCAAGTAAACCTTTTCCATAGAATCGACGATAACAGCTAGGCTGTATTGTTGTACCCGACTCAAATTTTGCAAACCAAACTGCCTGCATAGGTCTGAAGAGGCATGCAAGTTTTCAATTGCAGTGACAAAACAATCGACGTCATCAATGTCACAAACATAACCATTCTCACCATCTGTTACCAAATCGCGGTTTCCCCTGCAGTCAGTTACAACCAAGGGCAAAGCCGTCGCCATGGCCTCCATTACATTGACAGGCAAACCTTCTTGTCTTGATGCAGATACAGCAACATCTGCTAAAAGCATCAGCTTGTCGACATCATCACGAAAGCCTAAAATCTTCACTTGATCATCAACACCCAAATCAGCAATCATTTTTTCATATTCAGACTGTAACTGACCTCTTCCAGCCAATAAGATCACCAGCTTGGGAATTTGACTCTTCAATTCATTTGCAGCCTTTATAAGCAGGTCTTGATGCTTTCGATACGTGAACTCGCCTGCATAGACTAAAATAAAAGCTTCATCCTCAAAGCCATATTGCCGACGCAAGCCAGCTTTCTTGTCGGGCGTTTGCCAAGTAAAACGGTTGAAGTCTACACCCACCCCGGGCACATATACAATTTTCTTGGCCTTAAATCCTCGATTCACCGCATTTCTATAATCTTCTTGATTAATGGTAATTAGACAGTCCGTTAAATGAGCCAAGTACTTTTCTATGGGGTAATAAAGCTTCCAATTAATCCATTTGGCCCCTTTAAAGAAATGAAAACCATGGGCTGTATAAACCATCTTTGTGCCCCGTCTATGGGCCTTTCTTCCCGCCAATCGACCCAATACCCCGCCCATAGGCGTGTGGCAGTGAATAATTTCATAATCATTTCTATCCATAATCCGCTTTAGTTTTAAATAGGAAAGTAGATTGTTGGGCTTAAAAGGAGACCGGCTAAAAGGAATCTCATGGAAGTGATCACAATAAGGAATCACACAGTCCTCTCGATTTTCATAATCATTTCTCGCGCAGACATGCACTTCATAACCCTTCCTTTTAAACCATTCCAAGTAGGGAATGTGGAAAGGCATAATATGTGTTTTTACAACAGTTGCAACAAAAAGGACCTTCTTCATCTCTCTACCTTCTTTTTTTACTCGCTTCTTTTCACAATCATTTTCCATCAACCTTCAAATCCAACCAAGCACCCATTTGACTTTCAAATTCGGCATTTCTAAATTTAGCCATTCCACTCAGATGAAAGAAAGTTAGTTCGCCAAAAATGATTTTTCCGTCCAAATTGTATAAATCCACACGCACATGAGGAAATTGCGCAGAGAGTATTCTGCTGATTCTCAACATTTCATCAAAGTTCTTGGGCTTTTCTATCACCATTTCCATGTCTTTGTCACACCAAATTTCGATATCAAGAATATCCCAATTTGTATCATAGAAATTTTGTTTATGTTGTCCAAATCGATCGATATCCACTTGAACAAACTTCGGCTCTCCATTAAAACAAAATATTTTGTAGTCCATGGGTGGCTTGCCAGCCGCATCTTGCAAAAATGCCTCGCAAATAATTCTAGGACGAATATCTTTATATACCCACTCTCGGTTATATAGATAATAATTGGTGCGCATCCATCTTCTCATTTCTTTACGGGCTTGTGGCCAATCTATTTCCTTTTTGTCCTTGCAAATGAGATTAAAGCCCGACCCATGCGTTCCTTTAAGCACAAACTTTTTGGGTAACACATCAATCTCGATCTCTTTTACGTCACCATAAACATCAATCAACTCGTTTAGGTATTTGGACCCAATCTTATTTTCTACAAATTCTCTTACCTTATACTTATCAACCGCTATTTTTGCATCCGGATCACGCCAATTCAATTTTAACCATTGCAGCTTGTCATTGTAGTAAAGCGGATTCTCAAGATCAAGGCTTCTTCCTGTCTTTTTTACAAACCATTTTTTTATCCATTTTTCATCATTCTTATATACCCGATAAGGCAATTCCCGCAAATAATCATAACTTATAACGAGCCATTCATTTTTCCTCAATCGCTCTTTCAATGATCTACCCATGTTTCTTTACTCACCCTCCTTGGATCAAAATACCTGCTCGCACAATGCAGCGAAAAACCAACAGTCTTTTTCCTAGGTGAGCATGCTTTTATCCTAGGTTTCATCATCCCCCGATACAAGGCGTCTCATCCATTCAGCATGATCAACATACCATTGAATGGTTTCTTTCATGCCTTGCTCAAAGCTATAGCTAGGTTGCCAGGCCAACTGACTTGCAATTTTACTATTATCGATGGCATATCGTCGATCATGTCCCGGTCGGTCTTCAACAAAGTGAATCAACTCTTCGCTTTTCCCCAAGCCTTCGATAATTAACTTACAGATCTCTATATTTGTTTTTTCATTATTTCCGCCAATATTATAGATCTCCCCCACTTTTCCTTGGTGCAAAACTAGGTCAAGAGCAGAACAATGGTCCCATACATGCAGCCAATCTCTAACCTGCATCCCATCCCCATATAGAGGCATGGCTTCCTCTTTTATGCACTGCTGAATCATGAAGGGAATGAGTTTTTCAGGAAACTGATAAGGCCCATAATTATTGCTGCAACGGGTAATATTCACCGGCATGCCAAAGGTCTTATGGTAGGCACGCACAATCAGATCCGCACTCGCTTTTGATGCCGAATATGGATTGTTGGGCAACAGGGGCATGATTTCAATGAACTTGCCTTTTTCACCTAAGGCACCATACACCTCGTCGGTTGAGACCTGCAAGTACTTGACCCCTTCTTTATATGGCTGGCACTTGTTTTCGCTACTGACTTTCCAATGGTCTTTAGCAACGTCCAGCAAGGTTTGCGTGCCCAAAATATTCGTGGTTAAAAAAACGGTCGGCTCTTCTATGCTTCGATCTACATGGGACTCCGCTGCAAAATTCACCACCCAATCAATGTCATAGGCGTCAAAAATAGCCTCGATTTTTTCTCGATCTCGGATATCGGCCTTAATAAAGCGATAATGCTCGTTCTTCTCCACATCCCGTAAGTTATCCAAGTTGCCGGCATAGGTTAATGCATCGACATTAATTACAAGATAGTCCGAATACGTATTTACCATCATTCTTATAAAATTGCTTCCGATAAAGCCGGCTCCTCCGGCTACCAAAATAGTCTTCATTTCTTCCTCCGCAGCTATAAATAAAACAGGCATAGCCTCTCTATAAAAACTAAGCTATTCACATCTTTATGTAAACCGCATCTTTATTTTACACTAAACTCTCAAAAATTTCCTTTTAAAGTCGCCAAATCGGCTTGTCCGTCACTAAACCTTTATTTAGGCTGATGACCAGCACGCAACAAGTCGTTTACCGTCTTTACTGGATTAAATGTTGATAGGGGTACTTCTACAAAAACAGTATTCCAATTATGCATGGCACCGTTCCACAGGCCCGGGTGTTCTAGGGCTTTAAGTTTGCGACCCTTGTAGGATTTTTCACTAATGAAATATCGATTCTCATTCACATAGTCTAAAAGGTTAAACTTATTGCCTTGGTAGTCCCTCACAAAGCAAACCAGATCTACGGGGTTAAAATATTTCGATTCTCCCAAAATTCTTACATTTTCTTCAAGCCGCAAATCAATCTCAGCTTTTTCACAGATCTGCAAATCCATATAGTCTCCATTGTCCACAAGAAATGGACCGCCCCCTGGTTCACCTTGATTTTTTACCATGCCGCAGATTCTTAAGGGTCGGTTCAAAAATGCAAATGCTGATTCTTTCGTTAAAGGCAGCTTGGTCTCGATCTTCAAAACATCACGAATAAATGTTTCAATTTCACTCAAGTCTGCTGAACCGGATAATAAGACCTTCAAATATCTGTCGATCTGTTTTTTCACTCCCATACCAATGGAGGCCAAGTGTTTTTTTGAATCGATTGTTTCCTGAACATGATCCTTGTGACAAACATTGTCGATATTTTTGATAAAGACAAGGTCTGCATCCAAATCATTAAGATTCTCAATTAAAGCACCATGGCCGCCCGCCCTATACAAGGGCTTGCCATTATCCAATAAAAATGGTTGATTATGCAAATCAACCGCCAGGGTGTCGGTCGATGGATTCTGAAAAGAATAAGTCATCTCAACATGTGGCTTATCTTGAGCAACATAAGTCCTATAGGCCTTGAATAAGTCTTCATGCTCTTTTGAAATGGTAAAATGCAACCGGACCTGGTCCGGCTTTAAATAATGCTCCCCCTCATAAATATGTTCATCAATGGGTGTAAGCGAAGATTTTCCATAGGCATGCATCTGGATCAATGCTTTGGGTAAATTGCCGTAATTGAGCCCGGTCTCTAGCAAAGCCCTAGCAAGATCTATGCGGTGTGAAAGCGGTGACCCCTTGTCTATGTCACCATCCACATAGCTAGTCAGTTGGCCAAAAAAAGCAAAGTTCTCTAACTGATCGAAGAACAGTGAAACCGATTCAGACTCTTTTTCTTCATGAATAAATGCATACAAATCTTGAAACATTCTTGTGGCAGCACCGCTTGCCGGAATAAATTTTACACTGCGCAAATTCAAGTAATCTTCATCTTCATGCCCAGCTGTATACAAATCACAGGCGGCCGCAGCCTTAACAATTTTACTATATTGCCTGCCTTTATTAAACTTTTCTATAAACGTTTCCATCAGTCATTCCCCTTTTTCCAAATTCGAGTATTTAATATTCTAATTATATCATCCAATTCGTCTTAAAAGAAGGCAAACGAATTCAGAATTGCTCTTTAGAATGACTTCTACTATACTTAAAACAACAAAGCAAGTATTTTACTTAATTGAGAAATTTCAGAAGAAGCGATGGAGGAAACAAGGGTGAAGATAAAGAGAAAATTCGTCATTCGTAAGCTGTTGAACAAAGCCTTATCGGCATATTTTCAAAATGCGCCATTTAAGACCTTTCATCTTGGGCTAGGCTTTCGCTATAAGACCGGAAGAAAAATGAATATAAAAAATCCCAAGAAGTATGGTGATAAAATCCAATGGATCAAACTCAACTATAAAAATGAACGCATTACTCAGTGCAACGACAAGGTTGCTGTTCGGGACTATGTCAAAGAAAAGGGCTATGGCCATTTACTAAACGACGTCATCGCCATCTACAAGACGGTTGAAGAGATTGATCTTGATTCATTACCCCCAGCATTCGCCATGCGGGCAAATCATGGTTCCTCTTGGAATATCATTTGCCATGATAAAGATCAACTCGACTGGGAAAATGAGTTTCGAAAAATGGATTTATGGATCCATTCCAATTACTGCACAATGAATTATGAGTGGGGCTACAAAGATATCAAGCCCAAAATTATCTGTGAAAAATATTTAGGTGATCCCCAAGGCAATACACCCAACGATTACAAGTTCTTCTGTTTCGACGGGGAACCTCGTGTAATTGCAGTCGATTATGATCGTTTCAAAAATCATAAAAGAAACATTTATGATGCAGAATGGAATTTCCTCGATTGTCGAATCAATTTTATGAATGACGCAAATCATCCCATAGCAAAGCCGCAAAATTTCGATGAGATGCTGCGTATTTGCAGACACCTATCAGCCGATTTTCCTCATGTCCGAGTCGATTTATATGAAGTCAATGGAAAACTCTATTTTTCGGAGCTCACTTTCTACAATGGAAGCGGCATGAGTCAACTCTTACCCGAATCCTTTGATTTGCAAATGGGAGAATGGATTACCATCATTTAAGAAAAGAAGGGGAAGGTGAAAATGAACAGAAAAGAAGTCTACACCATATCAATTGCCAATTATAAATTCAATAGAATTGTCAATTCCATAGCAGGACTCTTAAAAGAATGGAGTTACAAGTATTCCATTCGGAAGAAAATGGATTTTAAGAAGTTTAAAAGAGATCGTACTTATCATCAAGCCATCACCCGCTATTACAGACAATATGGCCTTAAAAAAGTGGACTGTTATTGGCATGATCTTTGTAAAGACTTTAATGGCCTAGCCAGTGAAAAGTATATACCGGACTATATTTACCACCGCTATATTGAACCTAAATTCAATAAGATTATAATGGCCCATGCCTATTCCGACAAAAACACCTATCAAAGATTCGAAGACCTTGTCAGAATACCCAAAGCACTGATCTATAACATGAATGGCATCTTTTACAATGGCTGTCATCAGGAAATTAGCAGAGCTCAAGCCATTCAAATCATCAAGAATATGGACCAAGACTATCTAATTAAACCCAGCATAGACTCCGGTGGCGGCAAAAACATTGCCCTCCTCTCTAATAAAAATGGAGAGCTCTTTGTCGACCGCCAAAAAAAATCGATTGAAGACCTTCTTAAGCAATACCATATGGATTATTCCATACAAGAAATTTATAAACAGGTCGATTACCTGTCTAGGGTCAATCCCAATGCCATGAACTCAATACGCGTTTATACCATGCGAATGGATGACAAAATTCTTTATATGGATTCTTATATTCGCTTTGGAATAAATGATGCCCTTGTCGATAACACCGTTAGTGGCGGTGTATTCTGTCGCATTGAAAGTGACGGAAACTTATCAAAAGAAGCCTACGATGGCAAATATCGAGCTTATGAAGAACATCCCCAATCAAAAATCAAATTTCAAGCCATTAAAATTACCCAGTTTGATCAGATCAAGGAAAAAGCCCAGCTCATGCATAAAAAGCTTCCTCATTTCAAATTCGTCTCTTGGGATCTTGGCATTGATGAACATGAAGAAATCTGCTTAATTGAAGTGAATTTAAAGCATCAAAATATCATCGCCTTTCAATTGCTTAATGGTCCTGTTTTTGGCGACTATACAGACCAAATTCTAAAAGAAACCTTTCACGCTAAAGCTTGATCACTTCCTGATAATACGCTTTTGCATATCGATACATGTTTAAGGTATACGCTCCAAACGAAAGGCCCAAGGCCTGTTTATACAAGGCCCACAAGGACCATAAAAATCCACCCAATGCCATATAGGCATAAACACGAATGCGCTCATCTTCATTCGGTTCTCTATGAAAGTAGTACTGCATCAAATGCTCCACTTGATCTTTGGAAAAATGACTATAGATTGCAAACATGGACAGATCAATCAAGGGATCACACATTCCTGCATACTCCCAGTCAATTAATGTCATTTTCAAATCATCATCAACCAAAAAATTGTCACAGTTCGCATCGATATGAGCCATTGTCTTTACAAGGGGATATGACTGCAAACGCTCTAGCAGAAGATCCATGTTGGCTCGCACTTTCGAATAATCCTCAAATAAAATGGCATGCCTATCCATACAAAGTTTTTCATAGAATCGAATGCTTTTGCCCATGTCAAAGCTATGGTCCACTTGAATATCACTGGTGTGGAGTTTTTTCAGCATTGCCATGGCTGCCTTCAATTCATCCACATTTTCCGTGTTCAAGGCTCTGGTATTTTCCTCATATTTAGCGATTTTAATGCCTGTCTTTGGATCAAAATGCACAAGGACTTCGGTGAACTGAAGAGGAGCGAGGGCCCGATAAGTGGCATATTCTTCTTGTCTATTAATTAATTGATCTGTTCCCTCACCAGGAATTCTGCAAATATATGACTCTCCACAAACTTCAAACAGAAAAGAACGATTTGTCATGCCTAGCTTCAAAGGGACAATCCCATTAATCTGTCTTTCCTCTACGTTAAATACACGGGCAATAACTTTCATGGTCTCATTTTTTGAATTGACTTGGTAGGTCTTATCAAATACGCGCAGTTCTTCCAGATTTTCAAATTCATAAACGACTTTTCGCGACTGCTGATTAGCAAATATTTCCAATGTATCCAGGTGGTTGCACAGCACGTCTTCCCAATAATAATTCTTTGTTCCAGGACGATGATAAGCCGACTCCAATAAGGGACGTATTTTCTCAGAAAACTCTTTTGAAAAATATACAGGACCATACATATGCCATTCTTGAAAGCCACCAAGCTCGACTCGGCGAATTCGATTTTTATGATCTGTAAACACACACCATTCCTCGGTTTCTGCTTCCGCTTTCACCGTACAGTACCAACTGTCATATTCATAAGCATGAAATAAATTATCCACCATATAATTATCACTAGACAAAACATAGCTATTGGACAACTTGTGTCTGACGCAATATAAAGAAGACAAGTTATTTCTTTGCGCATAATCCTCACAATATACCAATTCAACCCCAAAGAGATCAATCAAATAGTCAAACTTCTCTTTTAAATATCCAACCACAAGGGTAATCTGATAAATGCCCACCTCATGCAATTGTCGGATCTGTCGTTCAATCATCCGCTCACCATGAACACTCAGCAAGGCTTTAGGGCATTCATATGATAGTGGGACAAAACGTGAACTGAATCCTGCGGCCAAAATAATGGCATTTTCAACACCATAGGTTTGTATCAGCTGATTCCCTTTTTCTGTTAATTGATAAGCCCCGGTCTTCTCAATCATTTGGTCTTTCAATAAGTCATTGATAACTTGATTGATGCTTGCAAGTGAAGAGGCGCATTCTTTTGCTATATCGCCTAGTGTTTCCATTGTTCCTTGTCGTAAAGCCATTAAAACGTTAAACTGCAAATGATTGAATTCCATAAGCCATGCACCCTCTTTACTTTTATCCTACTCCATAAGAAATCAATGCTTTGGTCATGCGTGATGTGTATACAGATAGGCTTTTAGCTTGTCTTCAATTACAGCAAGCTCTTCCTCAACCCCTGGAATCTGCTCCCACAATTTTGTATTATTAATGGATTGCTCCGGTATAAAATGCATCTTCTTATGACAATGATCTTTCTCGGAATAGCCTAACCACGCCATAATTTCCTTGCTTGTTTTTTCATATTGATAAATCAAATCTTCAAACTGAATAAACATGGTGTGGCTTTTATCGAAGGTCTCACTTTTTCTATGGCTGCGCGTATACAAATACCATTGGCAAAAAACATCTACACTAGCTGTTGGTATCACACGCCCATGCCAGATGTATTTTTCAAGCAAATACAAATCCCTTGGGTCGCGCTCCACCACAAAAACCTTTAAGTCATCAAAATATCGACAATATCGATCGATATTTGAAGGTGGAACAATTTGCTCAACCATCAAATCTGGCTTATTTTCCATATTTGCGCATTCAAAAAGCCTCTTGGTATAGGCCCTCGTTTTAAGCAGGAAGTCCTCCTGGCTAGGCCGGCTGCATAAAGTCACTTCATTGGGCATTTCGTTTAAACCCCGTTCAACTTGCTTTCTCCAAAGTGTTTTCTGAAGCACTTTATTCCACATCCGTTTGCGGATATAGAAGGCTTTACCCCCATCAATTACGTCTTGATGCCAATAGCCCCCATAAGTAAATTCCGTTAAGTCATTGATGTAGTCATATGAAATTTCCTTCCATCGGTTTTGAAAGAAGGCTTCATACTTTGGAATCCATCGATTTCCCGAAAGGAAATCCACTTTTTTTTGATATCGTTTTAAAGCATGACCCGAATTATGTCTATGGTGGTTCTCAATCAAATTATACTCTAAGTCACTGATCCCTTCTGGATCTTGAATAAAGCGAAATTCATAATTCGTTAAATAATAACACTTGTCAAATTCGGAAATAAAATCACCAATCGCACTCGATCCCGTTCCATAATAACCCGTACAAGTCACTATTCTCACCTTATAACTCCTTCAGTTTTTTTACGTCTCTTCCATACATCCAATAGGCTGGCAAGAAGACACAAAGTCGATAAATGCGCGCAAGTCCCTCAAGAGAGATTTGCTTACTTGCATGGGGAGCGTGTATAGAGAAACGCGTATAATTAATCAAAGCTTTAATCTTTGCTCTCACACTTGGAGACATCTTGTACCTCTGCCGATAATAACTTAAGGTCCCCAAGGGATTATCAACGCGAATCCGCGGCTCATTCGAGGTCAAGCCTCCGGCTTGAAATTCCTTGAACATGAAAATTTGGTCCGTATAAAGCAAGGGCATTTGACTTGTTACAACATCAAATAAAATGGCTTCTGTAATAAACCATTCTCCAGCAAAAACGGGAAAGGCTTGTTGGCGTAAAAGCGCAGTCTTGTAAACTTCAGGTTCTCCTTGAATGCCATAACGATCCCGGATCTCTATGGTATTTGATAACAACTCACCCTCTGGTGCACGGCCGATTCTCTTTCCATTCATATCCTGACACATGCCAACAAATCCACAATAGTCACATGTATCAAGCCGATCACAAAGAGGAATCATCTTCTCTATGGCGTCTTCTAGCAAAAAATCATCACTATCTACGCAAACAAAATAGCTTCCCCGTGCTTTTTTAAAAGCCAAATTCATGGCTGTATGCTTTCCACCATTGTCTTTTCTTACATATGAAATATCGACTTTTGCTTCCATTATAAAGCCTTTAACAAGCGATTCCGTATGGTCATTTGATCCATCATCGACAATCAACCATTCAAAATCACTGCAGCTTTGCTCGCACAAACTCTTGTATAAGCGTTTCAACAAGTCCGCACGGTTATAGCTTGGCGTAAATACCGTTATTCTCACAAGCACTTCATCCTTTCTTATTGGCTGATCGATCCTTCATAAATATCAAGTAGTTTCGCTTCCATCAGACTCCAACTATAGCGCTTCTCATATAAAGCTCGGCCATTCTTCCCCAATTCATTGCGCAAATCCGCCGATTTCAGTTGCTTGGCCGCTTCCAAAAAGTCAGCCCCACTATAGCGAATGCCCAAGCCAATCTGCTTGATTAAATCTTCTGGAATCGTCTCTTTACATACAATGATTGCTTTTCCCAGTGCCATTGCCTCATAAATCTTATTGGGCGCTGAGTAGCGATGATTTTCAATCATTGGATTGTAGGTCGCAAAGAGGATATCGGCCTCTTTCTCCAATTCAAGTACTTGTTTATAAGCCATGCGCCCATAATAGAAGATGTTCTCCCCTGCATCTTTAAAGGCCTCTTCATACAAGCCAAATCCACCAATATGCAATTCCATATCGTTGCGCCCTTTTATCACCTCTGCTACTTCTAGCAGCAAACGATCACCCTGCAAAATTCCCACATAAACAATCTTCAAGCGCTCTTTCCTTCTTCCACTGACCCTCTGCTGATCCAGTATGGAAAGATCCGGTGAGTTATAGATGACTTCTAGGCGTTTGGGCTTGGCTTTGCTGATCTGGTCTCTCCGCTGTTCGGTACAAATCAAGCTGCAATCCGCAGCATTGATAACCGAATTTTCAATAGCGGCAACAAGCGCTTTTCCCCATTTTGTCGGGATGGTGTGGGAGGAAACATAGTAATCATAAATATCATAAATAAGGCGTTTTTTATATTTTTTGGCTATCCATTTTGTTGGCAAAGCGGTGTCCAAATCACAAGCATGTATAATGGTAAGGTCTTTTTCCATGGCTCGCAATTGCTTATAGATCCACCGATTAAAGTGTATAATTCTTCCCGCATTCGCCAATCCACTTCCATAATGAGCGCGCAAGGAAAAGTATCGGACTTTTGCACGTCCATAAGGTGTTTTAAAGGAACATGTTTCTTCATATAGCCGGTTTCGATCCCAGCCCAAAACAACACATGTATAGCCTGCTTTAAGTGCGACCCCAACTTCCTTTTGCAATCTTGAGTCATTCTCAATCGTCCCCGACCGAATAAATACGATTGTCTGCCTCTCCATTAAAATACACCTCATCCCTCAACCTATGCCAAGCAAGCACCATAAACTTTTTTCATCTCTTCAACAACCAGTTTTTGCTCATAGGGTTTTACAAGTACTCTGGCCCGTTCACCCATCTCTTCCCTCATGGATGGCCCTGCATACAAGCGTTTCACCGCAAAGGAGAATGCCGCTTGTTGATCAAGCTCTACAAGAAAGCCACTCTCTCCATCAACCACCAAATCACGATTCCCGCGACACCTGCTTGCAACAATGGGAAGCCCCGTCGCCATCGCTTCCATTAAAAAGACCGGCAGACCTTCCCGATAAGAACTGGAAACAACCACGTCTGAAAGTTGCAAGAGCTTGTCCACATCTTTTCGAAAACCCAGCATTTCAACATGTTTTTCAACCCCCAAAGCCTTGATCAAGGCATGGTATTCCTGATCCAAAACACCTTCGCCAACAAGAAGTAATTTTATCTTGGGAATTTCCTTTCGCAATTCATCAATCATTTGAATCAATAACGTCTGATTTTTATTCTTATTATAATCCGCCGCCAAGGTTAAAATAAAGGCATCCTTCTTAAAGCCATATTCATTTCTCAAAAGCAGCTTCTCCGCCTGACAAACGGGGTGATATTTCTTTAAGTCAACCCCCACACCATGTACATGTACCAAGGTCTTTGCAGAAAAGCGGCGTGTACGCGCTAATTCATAGTCCTCTTTATTAATGGTAATTAAACAGTCCGTCCAGCGTGCCAGTTGTTTTTCAATCGGATAATAGACAGCCCAAGCAAACTTGCTGGCACCTTTAAAGAAATGAAAACCATGGGCGGTATACACAACTCGGCTTCCCTCTTTTCTAGCCTTGATGGATGCAAGCCGACCAAGAACACCGCCCACTGGCGTATGGCAGTGGATCAAGGAATATCCTTCAAGATCAATTGCTTTTTTCAACTGAAAAAAAGCTTTCACATTAGACAGTCGCAAGGGATTTCGTTTGATTGCAAGCGAAATTTTCCTATCACAATAAGGGATTCTTTGGTCTCCCCCACAGGCGACATGCACTTCATAGCCGGCCTTTTTAAATTCATGAAGATAGGGCAAGTGAAATTTCATAATATGACCCTGATCTTCTGTTGCAACAAATAATACCTTTTTCGTCATCTTCAAATCATTCACCTTACTTTTCCAATCCTTCTCTATCCTCAAACAAAAAAAACCATATGCTTGTCATCATGCTTACAGCCTTACATCCGTTTCTTTTCTGATGCCAAATACCATTGATAAACCGTTTCAATGCCCTGGTCCAAAGAAACCTTGTGCTTCCAACCGGTCTCTTTTAGCAAACCAATATCCAGCAGTTTTCTGGGGGTGCCATCCGGCTTGGAAAGGTCCTTAACAATTGTTCCCTTGTAACCAACAACCGATTGAATGATTTTCGCCAATTCACCAATCTCCAAATCCTCCCCAGTCCCAATATTCACATGGATCTCCTTGCTGTAATGTTTCATAAGATGCACACAGGCATCGGCCAAATCGTCCACATAAAGAAACTCCCGCTTGGGTTTCCCCGTTCCCCACATAACAATTTCACTCTTTCCATTTACCTTGGCTTCATGAAATTTTCGAATCAATGCAGGCATTACATGAGAATTTTCCAAGTCAAAGTTGTCATTAATCCCATATAAATTGGTCGGCATGGCAGATATAAAATCACACTTGTACTGACGCCGATAAAATTTACATAACTCAATTCCAGCGATCTTTGCAATCGCATAGGCCTCGTTGGTCGCTTCCAAAGGTCCTGTCAACAAGGCCTCTTCACTGATGGGCTGTGACGCCAACTTTGGATAGATGCAAGACGACCCCAAGAACAACAACTTTTTTACCCCATATCGATAGGCGCAGTGAATTACATTGGCTTCAATCATTAAATTGTTATAAATGAATTCTGCGGGATAGGTATTGTTGGCCTGAATCCCCCCCACTTTGGCAGCCGCTAAAAAAACATAGTCCGGCCGCTCAGCCTTAAAAAAAGCCTCCACTTCGGCCTGCCTCATAAGATTCACTTCAGCAGATGTTTTTCCAATAATATTCTCATATCCCCGCGCCTTTAAGTTTCTAACGATTGCAGAACCAACCATTCCTCGGTGACCCGCAACATAAATCTTTGCCTCTTTATTCATCATAAGCCTCTCTAATCAAATTCTCGTTGAATTCTCGTCTCTCGATCAACCCGCTTCATATCGCTTTCAACCATGATTTTAACCAGGTCTTCAAAGCTTGTTTGCCTTGGATTCCAAGCAAGCATGGTCTTTGCTTTGGTGGGATCACCTAACAATTGCTCCACTTCAGAAGGACGAAAATACTTAGGGTCCACCTCTACCAAAACCTTGCCGGTCTTTTGGTCAATGCCCTTTTCATCAAGGCCTTCGCCCTGCCAGTCCAATTTAATCCCCGCTTCTAAAAAGGCCAGGCTGGTAAACTCCCGCACAGAATGCATTTCACCCGTGGCAATAACAAAGTCTTCGGGCTGGTCATGCTGCATCATCAACCACATGCACTCCACATAGTCGCGGGCATAGCCCCAGTCTCGCTTTGCATTCATATTTCCCAAATACAATTTTTCTTGACTTCCCTTTAGAATTCGCGCCGCCGCCAAAGTGATTTTCCGTGTAACAAAGGTTTCACCCCTTCGCTCTGACTCATGATTAAATAGGATGCCATTGACTGCAAACATATTGTAGGCTTCTCGATAATTCCTTGTGATCCAATAGGCATATAATTTGGCCACCCCATAGGGTGAACGTGGGTGAAAGGGAGTCGTTTCTTTTTGTGGCACTTCCTGGACTTTGCCAAAGAGTTCTGACGTTGAAGCCTGATAAATTCGAGTGTGCTTCTCATATCCCAAAAAACGAACGGCTTCCAATAAGCGTAAGGTTCCAATTCCATCCGTATCTGCCGTGTACTCAGGCACCTCAAATGAAACCTTTACATGCGACATGGCTGCCAAATTATAAATCTCGTCAGGCTTAATTTCCCGCACCAGCCGAATCAAATTTGTCGAGTCTGTCATATCACCATAGTGCAATTGCACCTTCCGTTCACTCTTCATATCCTTGATCAATTCATCCAAATACAGATGTTCAATTCGACCCGTATTAAAGGAGGAAGATCGACGAATAATGCCATGCACCTGGTAGCCTTTACTTAATAATAGTTCGGCTAAAAACGATCCATCCTGCCCCGTGATCCCTGTGATTAATGCCACTTTACCCATATAAATAACCTCCGTCCTAATTTTTACCTAAAGCCCTTCTCACGCCATTCTTCATCACTAAAAATCGATGAATTATGCTTAGCACGCAAGAAGGAGCTATGCCATTTCGTCTCTTGATTTCATCATACTCGCGAAATACATCTTTGGGATTGTCGTTGCCAATGCCGCCTTCTCGCCAAGCTGCCACCTCAACATCTTTCATAATCACTGGTGGAAAGTTTTTATAAGCCCGCAGCAAAAGATCATAATCCATGGCGTAACGACATCCAAGATTAAAGCCACCGTACTTGTCAAAATACTTGCGATTCATAAACATGCCCTGATGAGGCAAGCGCATACTAAAGAGCAAATAGGCCTTGCAAAAATGCAAGTTCTTAGGCGCAATCCAATATACCAAATCCCCCGTTAGATTCACCCGGTGAATCTTGCCGCAAACAATCATATCATCACAATCGACCCCATCCATCATTTCTTCTATGGCCTGGTCCTTTAAGAAGTAATCGTCTGCACCCAAAAAATAAAGAAAATCACCCCTGGCATGCTTAAGGCCCTTGTTAAATGCATCCGCAATGCCTTCATCCGCTTCACTAATATAACGAAGAGAATCACCATATTCGTCTAAAATCCCCACCGTACCATCGGTTGAAGCACCATCAATAACAAGTAACTCCAAGGATTCGTAGGTCTGACTTAAAACAGAGTCAATTGCTTGTCTCAAATTTTCTTTTGCATTGTACGTCGCTATTATAACGGTTACCATTTTGCTTGCCATTTTCTCTGCCACTCTCCCGCTTCAATTATTCCATAAATTTCTATCTCTATTTTACACTATAATTTTCAATGTTTTACCTTAAAAGTCACCCAAGTCCCCTTATTTTTAATAACTGACCCTGATCCATACCAAAAACCAACTCATGCCTTGTCCCCCGATTTCTCCCTTTCCATCATAAGAGTAGTGAAAGGAGGTGATAATATGGCAGCAAATCTAATTCCTAGCGAATCGCGCCTACGTGCGACCTTGCAAGTGGGAAGTGATGAATTGGGCGAACCGATTTACAAGTCCAAAACATTTTCCCGTGTGAAACCCACTGCAACCCAAGATGCCGTTTATTCTGTAATGGACGCAATCATGGACCTGCAGGAACATCCGGTCAACGGATACGAACGAATTGACTACGGTCAATTGGAAGAAGCCATCTAGCAAGAACGCCTAACTAAAAGGAAGGAGGTGACATAATGACAAAGAAATTGCTAATGAGTTTTCGAAATGCAGACGGCAACCGGGTCAGCCTTTCGATTGATGATCCCCGAGCGAATGTGACAGATGCTGAAGTCAAGGCTGCAATGCAGATGGTCTTGGACGAGAACATCTTCGATTCCAACGGTGGTGCTTTGGTTCAAATCGTTGATGCAACGATTATTGAAACAACCAAAACCGACCTCGATGTAGAAGAAGCATAAATTCCCTAGGGCTGGCAAATGCCGGCCCTTTTTTTAGGCCAATTAAAGAAAGGAGAATCATATGGAAGAAATGATGGGAGCCGTTGGCAATGTTGGATTCCCCATCGCCGTCAGCATTTATTTGCTGGTCCGCGTGGAGAACAAGATGGACAAGCTCACCCAGAGCATCCAGGAGCTCTCCAAGGTCATTCAGGTGATGCAGAAATGAAGATCAAAGATTGCTGGCTCACCCCAAACCGATGGTCAAGGCCCCAAAGACGACTTCCCACAATCAAGGGGATCGTCATCCACTGGGTGGCTAACCCAAACACAACAGCAGAAGCAAATCGTAACTTTTTCGAATCCAGAAAGACGGGCGACAAAGGCTTTGGTTCCGCCCATGAAATCATTGGAAACCAGGGAGAAATCATCAGATGTATCCCAGAACATGAAATGGCTTACCATGTAGGATCCAAATCCTATCAAAAGGAAGGCATCAAACGCCTTTCTACCTACCCCAACAATTGCACCTATGGCATAGAATGCTGCCACACCGACAGGGCCGGCAGAATGAAACAGGCAACTGTTGTCACCCTCATTGAACGTCTTGCTATTTTATGTAACCGCTGGCAATTAAATCCCTTAACCGACCTCTATCTTCACCAAGAGATTGTGGGCTGGAAAGACTGCCACCGGTGGTGGGTCAACAACCCCGATGATTGGCAAGCCCTCAAGTGGCTGGTGAAGGCAAAGATGGACACAGGTGAAACCAGCATGGACTTTAAATAACAAAACAGACCGGCAACTATGTTGAGCAAACATGGCTGTCAGTCTGTTTTTCAATTCCATTTTGCAAATGAATAAAGTTTTTCGACTATACTCGTAAAAAAATTGCTATCACTTCTTTTTTCGACTATAATTTTATTAAGAGGTGATGTTATGAAAAGTAGAGATCTTTATCTCAATCAGCTAATCACGTTCAAAAATAAGAAACTAATTAAGGTAATCACCGGTTTACGACGTTCAGGTAAGTCAACTTTGCTCTCACTTTTTGAAAATCATTTACTCGCAAACGGTGTTGATAAGGACCATATTATCCGCATGAACTTTGAGTCTTTTCAGTTCGATGAAATTACTAGTTACAAAGAACTCCATGCCTACATTAATGAGCGCTTAATTGATAAAAACGAAAAACATTATATTCTTCTCGATGAAGTCCAGCAAGTATCTTCATGGGAAAGAGTCATTAATTCTCTCCTGGTGGATGCCAATGTTGACATCTATCTAACAGGATCTAATGCCTATCTATTGTCTTCAGAGCTTTCCACTCTATTGTCTGGCCGATACGTTGAGATTAAAATGCAACCTTTATCTTTCAAGGAGTATTTAGATTTCTTAGAAGCGGACAAAGAAGACAATCTTCTAGAGACCTTTAATCAATACCTTCAGTATGGTGGACTCCCCACTGTGATTGAATTATTAGACAAGCCGAATACCATCGACTCTTTCCTGGAAGGCATCTACAATACTGTACTTATGAAAGACGTTGTTGAAAGAAATGGCGTCAGGGATGCAGCTCTTCTTGAAAGCATTTTAAAATTCATCGCTGCTAATGTTGGTAACATTGTCTCAACAAAAAAAATAGCTGACTATCTCACCAGCAACGGTAGGAAAACAACCAGCGATACCATTGATAATTACCTTAAAATGCTTGAAAATGCATTTATCATTTACAAGGCCAATCGTTATGATTTAAAAGGGAAACTATTTCTCAAAACCCTTGAAAAATACTATATCGTCGACATAGGAATTCGCAATAAACTTACAGGGCTAGGTAATACCCATTATGGCCATGTATTAGAAAACATTGTTTATCTAGAGCTATTAAGACGTGGCTATCGAGTAAGCATCGGAAAAATCGGTTCGTTAGAAGTTGACTTTGTTGCTACTAAAGACGATGAAAAAATCTACTATCAGGTTTCTGCCACCATCATGGATGAAAAAACGAGAGCACGAGAACTAAGACCTCTTGAATCAATCTCAGATAATTATCCGAAATATATTTTGACCATGGATCAAACCATCTTCAATGACTACTCTGGCATCAAGGTAACCAATATCATTGATTTCTTGCTTAATTAGCGTGATGATGAAGGCCAACATTTAAACAAGAGCGAAGTAAACCACGTCAAACTTTTCAACTGGCCAGTCTACACGGGTTCTGGCTGTTCCTTACATAACTGATGCTCTAGTGCATAAAAAAACAAGTAGGCAGAGTTCTTCATTTCTGCCTACTTGTTAATTTCTTCGATAGAAGTTTTTTATTACAAAAGACCGTCATTCGTTTCAACGCAAACATTCTAAATGTTCATCGCTTTGTCCATGAATAACCTTTCTGCCCACTTGAATACTTCATCATTCTCCCCAATCACAAATTCTTGTCCCCTTGCAGCAGACTGAAAATATCCATCCTTCCAATTGTTTTTTGTATGATATGAAATCTCAGCATGACAAAAACAATCTGGTAAAGTCCATTTGCTTCGAGCCTCGCCAGGTTTGGTGAATACCAAACGGTCATCATAGGCAAAAACACCGTAGCCAGCAAGCTTGTCGTTAAAGCTTAGTGAATCCTTAGCAACATATATAGTATTCCCAGTCCGGTCTAATCGTTCACTGTATGTATGCGGATGTCCCATCATCCAAGGCTCAAAGACAGCCTCCCGATTAGCAGAAATGACGTCCCCCACCTGCAAATATCCATAGATGATATGCCGCCCATGCTTGTCGTTTTTGTCAAACTTCAACTTCCCATCCACCAAAACAGTCTTTCTAAACCAGCCAAAGTACAAGAAGAGATCACCAACCCCAACCGATTGATTCTTCAGATGGCTTTGTGCTGCTCCGATCTGGCCAAATAGCCCTTTCCAGCCAGATAGTCGCTTCACAGCTTCCACCCGAATATCCGGGTCCAAATGACAACCACTTATTTCACTCAAGATTGCCGGTTTTCCATCCTCTTTCATCTTGGTCCCATGCAATTCCCCCATGATCTCATAATAGGATTTACCCTTATAGGACAAGTCAGAAAAGCAAACAGATGATGATTTATCCGGAATGGGCAAAGACAACAAGGTTCCATCAGGTAAAATCGGATTTGCATATCCGCCAGCAGCGGAATCAAATCCTTTTCGACTTAGTATAATTTTCATTTCAACATCCTCCAGTATCCAAGTTACATATTCATTCAATGTGGATTACAATATCACATTCCTAATCCACATGAAACACAGTCTTAAATATATCCTTAGACTTATCTACGCTAAGAAATCCAAATTTCACAAGTTTCATCAGATATGAATAAATGACATCAGTGAGATCTGCTATACCTTTACATTCTTTCATATTTTTTAGATGTAGAAAATCATCAATTATGTCTTCCTCAAATGCAATAATCAGCATTGTACGTACTTCATCCAAAGTGAAGGAAAAGTGGTAACCAGGTTTTCTACTATTCACATAAATATACTGATCAAAAAGAACAGCCTGCCAGATTCTATGATCGCATCCAAAAACAAACTCACCCTTTATTCTTTGATTAATATAGTACGGTATTTTATTTTCATCAATTTGCATTCGGGAAACTGCACTTTTCCAACGCGAATCACACATATATTCGTTCTCCCACTCACTTATCGATTCTACTTTATCGAAAAAGTTGTGGACCGCATAGATTCTTTCAAGTTTATCCTTTCTTTCATTGCTCCTTCGTTCTCTACTCTTCTCCATTACATCTAAAAAATATCGTTGATTTCTATCTCGATTCATCAAAGCCTTCTCTCTATCCACTTCAGAATGCTTATTATAAATCCAACCCTTTCTGCCTGTAGATGCTATCACTTCGTTAAGGATCAACTCCTGATCAATAACGCCTTTCATATCTGATAAATCCACCTCAATTGTAGCAAGTTCATCCTGCCTTATTATTTCAAGCTTCCGATTATTAATCCCATGTGTCACCTTGATTTCAATCAATAGAGGTTTAACTTCCCCAGTTTTTTTATTTTCAACATATGCTACAACATCGGGTATAATCTTGCCAAATCGGTATTCAATTTCTACTCTTTCGAATGTGATTTCCCTTTCATCACATAGGATTCTACTCTTGTTCTCATAACCCGCATATACTTTAGGTAAACGTATCCACTTTTTTTCAGCTAAAAGTTCTTTGGCTTTTAGATGTACTGCTGTTTCAGCAGCATATCGACATGCATCTACTTCATGATGTGCAAATCGAGGAGTAAAATCCGGATCAGTCCTTGGTAATTTTGCTTGTAACCGCGCATCGCATGAGGGACAAAAACAATGGCATTCTAATCCAGTATTCTCACGTTTGATTTCTGAGATATGAACCAGTCTTTCAATACCATTCTCTCTGTACAATCCATAAGCTAACTTAACATTATCGGACATTTTCATCCCTCCTGACCATCTATTTTAATCATACTCTTGTTTGTATATTCTGTCTATTTTTCTAATAAAAGTTAATTTAGAATAAAAAAACGGCACTAACAAGAAGTCAGTACCGCTATATTCACCCCATATTCTCTTTTACCTTACCTTTACGCAAACATAAACGCCCCATCGATTCTTTTTATGGTCAATAGTCTCCACTATTAACCAGATCAGCAACCTTGATTACTCAACAAGGTTGCTGTTTTATTTTCTGTTGGTGCCTTTAAATCTGTATATGCTACTTTAAAAATACCACCATAATGCAATGAATTAAGAACTTATCTATTAGAGTAATATTTCTGATTTTTGCTTGTTGGTTTATCAGGAATAGTCAGTTTTAGTAGCTCTCCTTTAATCAATGGACGCAATATCTTTTGACTTAAATAACTTCTACTTTTAATTTCTAAGAATTCCTGAATTTCTACTCTTGTTTTAGGTTCTTTACAAAATTTCAATAACTTTGCTGTAATATCTTGGATTTCATCATGTTCACCATCATGTTCACCATCATGTTCACTACTCTTCGCTATCAATGGAATAATCGTTTTAAATACATCTCCCTCGATGAACTCAGGATCAGCACCAGAATAGATCTTGTTATATTTGTAAATGTTCCTAACTCCTGATCCTAGTTCATCAACCCATCCAATCTCTTTAAAGAACTTTGCAATCTTTGGATTCTAGGGATAAGGTGAAAAATCCTCTTCACTACAAAACAAACCCACCAAGTACCTAAATATCTTCAATCAGCCTAAATAGTGGGTTTTCTTTTGCTACTATTTTTAGTGTTTTACAACACCATTGTCGATGAGCCACATATTTCAACAAAAACCTATCCCGAGCTGATATTCAGCGACTCTTAGATTTTCACTTAATAATAAGTTTTACGTATACCTTCATCCTACGCAAACATAAATGCCCCAGACACCAACAACACGCTGTAAACCATCTTGGTGAAACTAGCCCCATCGATTCTTTTATGGGCAATATTCCCTAAAATCAAGCCAACCAATAGAAATGGAATCATATAGCCCAAAATTTCATAGACTTCTTGTCCATAACTTCCACGAGTCATATTTGTCGCAATCATAATGGTGTTTAGTGTCAACCAAATGGCAGACAGAGTTGCCCGAAAGGCACTCTTATCTGTCAGCTTCTTGGTGGCATAGGTCACAATAAAGGGACCACCAGAAGAAAAGGCACCATGTATAACCCCGCCTAGCAACAGAAATACATTCATAACCACAGCTTCTAGTCGAGGGTTAACCTTCAACTTCCCCACACCTGGCCAATAGCTTTTAACCAGTCCGCTTATGGCAACAAGTATCATAAAGACACCCAATAGAATTTTCAAAGGTGCTTCTGGCAGATAGGCAAACAAAAAGATCCCCAAGGGCAGACCCAAAATAACATAGCCCAATATCTTCAAATACTCTTTTACAACAATCGACTTTCGATCAGTGATAACAATATACAAAGCGAGAATCCAACCCAACATAGTAAGGACTGGCACCGCCGTTTTTACGCCAATTAATGCAATACAAAAAGGCAATGCAAGTACCGTACAGCCAAAGCCAGTAATGCCCTCTAAAAAATGGGCAAGTAACACAATAGTCCCCAATGCAGCAATCAATGTCATTCTTTACATACTCCTCTTGCCATCAATAATCAAGAAAGTCATCCATAAACACACCATAGTCTTGATCATTGATCAGCCTATTAATTTTGCTCTTCTCTGATACGAACTTAGAAAACAGTTCGCACAAAATAAATAAATCTTTGTCTCCTGATTTCTTCGTCTTGATCAAAAATAGCACTTCAACCACACTTTTTTCCCAAAAGATTGGTTTTTCCAGCACACAGACCATGCATATGTCTTTTCTAATCAGCTTATACAAATCCTGAAGATTAACCACTTTATTTCCAATTTCATGGGAGATAAATGGAATCTTTCTATCCTGGCTTTGTTCAATCATGCCCAAATTCACTAGCTTGTCATAAATTTCTGCCAGAATAATAGTTCTAGAATCACCCTTTACCCCAGTCACAAGAAATTCCGGACGAAAATAATTGTCGATATCCAAAGCATACAAATCGATTTTTCGAAGAAAATTTTGGACTTTCTCAATAAACAAGCCTTCTTCAACCGATACAAAGTGTTTAATGACCTTTGACTTCATCCGGTTAATCGAAACAACAAGATCCACTTCTTCGTATTTTTCTTCAGCCTCTTTCAAGTTAGAAAAACGAATCACCTCTGCATTGCTAAAAGAGGCTTTCAGCTCGTTTTCATACATTAAAGACTCTGATCTTCCTCTGGAAGAAATAAAGCCAATTTTAAAGAGCCGACTCTTTTTCAAATTCAAAAGGGCCATGTTAAAGTAAAACAGCAAGTAGCCAAATTCATCTAAAGGAATTTTGACCTTGTAATACGATTCAATAATTGCGACTGCTGAA
Organism: Gottschalkiaceae bacterium SANA; assembly: GCA_036323355.1. Taxonomy (GTDB): domain Bacteria; phylum Bacillota; class Clostridia; order Tissierellales; family GPF-1; genus GPF-1. Next base: position 3,063,788 of record AP028876.1, read on the forward strand.
ATGGTTACCTTAGTCGCATATAGGTATTTTCTAAGGTTCTCATGAATAATTGGATTTCTAACAATCAAATTGTTATTGATTCGTTTAATCATTTGAGGAATATGAAGGGACAAGAATTTTCTTAAGCCAATGTCATTGGAAATTTCAATGTCAAAGTTGTTATAGATTTCTGCAAACACAGCATCTAAAACTTCATCCACATCAATACGTTGAGCACGACCCATTCCTTCCGATTCATCAATTACCCGTTTGCTGTCGATATGCATAAAAATATAGGCCACTTCTTCCCGATTAAAGGCATAAGAGAATATCGTTTCAACCTCATGGACCAGACCACTCACTAAAACAAATAAAGCGTCATTGCTGATTTTCTCAAAATACTTGTCCGATACCTCAATAAAATGCCCCTGCTTATTTCGAATTAAAGTAATGGCGATATGAATGGAAATATTCCGAATGGATATATCGGAAAGCAGAACATTGTTATCAATGGTCCAAGACCGTAAAATTCTTTCTACTTGATCAATCTGTCCAAGTTCAATAACAAAACTCTCTTGAATATTTTCCAAATACTGTTCAATAAAAACCTGTTCGTTATAAAAGATATATTCAGAAATACAAAGCCGCTTATTCTGCTCCGATCCCTTTACACGAATCCCGTAGTGGGGTCTTGATGTTATTTCCAAATTATATCTCTTTAATATTCGTTTCACTTCTTTAATATCTTGATTGAGTGTTGATAAACTCACATAAATTTCTTGAGACAATTCATCGAATTTCACATAGCTGTCATCCGTTAGAATTCTTCTTAAGATGTAAAAGACACGCTCATAGTTATGAACATGCAGGGTGTCAATGACCTTGATTTTTCTTGAAGAATTTAAGTCATTCAAATAGTCTTCAAAGTCAGAATCATGAATGGTAATGGTATATCCTTTTGAGGAACTAACCAATTGAATGAGATCATCATTAAGTTTCTTTTTAATCTCTTTGATTTCATATTTTATTGTCCGCAAAGAAACATTGATCAAAAGAGATAGATCATGAGACCGCAGTGTCCCCTTTTTATAGAGACTATTTACAATTAATATTTGTCTGCCCGTAAGATTATACTTTTCCATAAGCGCTCCCCTATAAAAATGCTACATGACCAGTTTCTCATGTAGCATCATTATAGCATATGGGTCTTTTATAGTACGCCGATCAAAACACCTGCAATGCCAATTGCAATTGTGGTAAACAATAGCATGGTTGGTTTTTGATTTTTCTTAAGCAACCAAAACATAAATAGTGTATAAGCCAATGGCAACAGCAAAGGAAAGATTTGATCCAGGTAGGTTTGCAATTCAAACTCAACCCCGCCAAAATTGCCAGCCAGTGCGGTTTTCATTCGAACCATGGATGCTGTCATGGCTCCAATCACGGTTAAACCAACAATGGTTGCCGCTTTAGACATCTTTGTAATCAAGCCAGACTCACTCGCAGAACTGATTAAGCTTGTACCAAACTTATAACCAAATACAAGACCGTAATAGCGCACCAAAAGATGAGGAATATTGTATAAAAGCAAGAACAATAGTGGGCCTAAAACATTTCCATCCTTTGCAAGGGAAACACCAATACCAACCGTAATCACTCGCAAGGTACCCCAGAAGATTGAATCACCAATACCAGATAAAGGACCCATTAAGCCGACTTTAATGCTGTTGATCGCCTCTCTGTCAAAGCTTTCATCTTGACTTGCTTTTAATTCCATGGCAGTTGCAACACCCGTTACTGTCGGTGCAAGATGAGGAGTAATATTAAAGATGGCCAAATGACGCTGAAGTGCTTCTGCCCGTTCTTCCTTGGTCTTGTAAAAACGTTTAATGGCAGGCCACATACCAACTGCAAAACCTAGACCTTGTTGACGTTCATAGTTGTAGGATGCTTCCAATACGAAAGAGCTGAGAAACAACTCTCTAAACATCTTCTTATCTTCTTTTGTTGACTTCACTTTATTACTCATCAAAAAGTCCCTCCATTTCATCATCCGCTGCATTTCCCGCTAGTGCAACCCCAACATCACTTTTTTCAAAAACAATGATAAAGGCCAATACGACACCAATAATTGTGATTGCTAACATTGGCAATGCCATATATGAGACTAGAATAAAACCAAGTAAGAAATAAAGGAAATTGCTTTTGTTCATCATTGGTCGTAATAGTAAAGCAAAACCAACGGCTGGCAATAAACCACCTGCAACCTTCAAACCACTCATAATAACCACTGGAATATTATCGACAAAGACTTGTACCGCTGCCGATCCGAATGTAATTGCTGTAAATCCGACAATAAAATAAATGGCACATTGCATAAGTAGTCCGCCAATATTTAATGAAATAAGACCTTTGATATTTGCTTCTTCTGCCATTTTTACTGCATAATCCATAAACCAACTACGAATAATAAAGATAACGACTTTCAATGATTGTGCCAAAATTGCAATTGGCAATGCCAAAGCCAAAGCGACTTCAATGCCTTCACCCGTTAAAATGGCAAACGCTGTCCCCAATGCTGCGCCAAAAAGCGGATCCGGTGGAACGGCCCCTCCAATTTGAATGGCTCCCATAAAGATCAATTCAAGTGATGCACCAATCATTACCCCTGTTGTTACATCTCCTAGTAACAAGCCAATCACTGATGAAACAACGATTGGTCTTGCAACCATGGATGTTCCCGTCATTTTTTCTAAAAACCAAATAACTGCTAATGTTAAACCAACTGATATTGCTGCTCCCATAGCTAAACCCCTCTCTAAAATTTAATTTTCTTGCGTATTGATTGATATTTTTTTGCAGACTCCGTGGGCACCTGTCGAACTTCAATCTCAATCCCCATTTCGTCCATTTGATCCAAATATTGAATATCTTCCTTTGAAGTAAATACTGCCGCAGAAAATGCTACTTTATCTACTGCTTTTTGCATGCCACCAACATTCAGCGAAGGTCTCTCTTCAATTAAGTTCAACAATTGATACGCATCCTTGGGGTTGGCTGTAATCACAAAGACTTTCAGCTTCGCCAATTTCGGATTCATCAATAATTTCCCTGCTTCTTCAATGGTTCGAACGGCAAGTTTCACACCGTCTGGCGTTGACATCTTCATGGCTGCTTTTCGAATGTCATCATTGGCAGCTGCATCACTGGCAATAACAATTGCCTGATAAGAGAGCGCTGCTCTCCAGCTATATGCAATTTGACCATGCAGCAGTCGGTCATCAATTCTCATTTTTACTATCATCTTGTCTCCTCACTAAAAATCAAAGTCATCTGCTTGATTCGGTTTAATCTTATCTCGAACCAACAACAAACCTTCTTTAGACACCTCAAGAATCTTTCTAACCGACTCCTCAGTCGCATTGTCTTCACTTAGCATAAGCAGTTCTAAAAGCAAAGGCAGACAGAGCCCTGTCACTAGAATGACTTGATCCAAATCAACTTTCAACATGGTTTTCTGGTTCACACTGCCACCAAATAGATCTGCAACAATAATTAACTTATCCACAGATAGGTCAACCGATGATAGATATGTCCCCAATTGTTCCTCAAAAGGCACATCGTTTGTATAAGCATTAATAAAACTCAAATTTTCTTGTTTCCCCATAATAATTTCAGCTGCATCTTTAATGCCTTCTGCAAACCGACCATGGCTAACCAATAGTATTTTTAACAAAGACCTTCACCTCCCCTTACAATAATTTTGTTATATAGTTGTTAATTGAAGAATTGATTCTTACACTTAAATCTCGACCCCGATCAACAGATATGCGATAAGCCAATACCTGCAAAGCTGTAATTGCTTCTAGCGGGTAAAAGTTCTCACTGGCATAATCAATGAAAATGTCCATGTCACATGCCTCAACATCACCAACTAAAATTGCATTCTCCCCAATCTCACCCCGGATAAAGGCGGCAATTCGCCCAGCCTTTTCGCTATCCACGCCAGACTTCGAAATCAAGAAGTAACCAATACTTTCATCAAAGGCATTTTGTGGCCCATGAATCAGCTCTTCCATTTCAAAGGAGTTTGTAAAGACCGGCACCATTTCCATAAATTTAATATCCGCTTCCATGGCAACTGGTAAAAGGTCTGCTGCACCGGCAAAGATAAATTTGTTGAAGCTTGAAATGGCCTCTGCATGTTTTTCGTACCAGATATGTGTACGGGCTGTAATTCCCTCAATGCTTGAAACAGCCTTCATAAAATCCAAAATATATCCATCATAGGCTTCAGGTGAAATACCCTTATCAACGCGAAGAAGATTCAAATACACCAGATACATGGTTGCACATGTTGTTGAATACCCAATGGTCCGGTACACATATTCTTCAATCCCCGTACCCATGTCCAAATCAAGGGATGCTTCTTTAGCAATAGCCGAATCACTATTTTCCGTAATGGCAATGTTCATCAGCCCCAAATTCTTAACCAATACCAAAGAGTCATATACCAATTTTGTTGAACCCGTTTGTGAAATAAAGATAGTCAACACATCATCTGTTAAAAACGACTTGTTATAGTAATGATAAAAATCATTTGGGTACATGATTTCAACCGGTACGTTTAACACCTTTTCCCCAAACATCTTTGTGGTTAAAGCAGCATTGTAAGAAGTTCCTGATCCAACGATTAGAATCTTCCCAATCTTCTTTTCACCCACATAAGCCTTGAGTTTATCATATATATCTTGTCTATTGTCACAAACATTCTTTAATTTTTCTGGAATCTCTTCAATACTCTTCAGTAGCGTTCTCATTTCGTCTCCTCTTGATCCATATGTTCTTGTAACTATGATTATAAAGACTTCTCAGCTACACTCAACTTTACCATTTGCACTCCATAGGGTGCAAGTTTCAAATATAACGATTTTATACACAAAAAAAAGGCAACCAGCAGGTTGCCTTACCATGACTATTCAATTATTTTCCTTCGTACACGTTTCCTTGCAACATGTATGAAATAGTAGAGTGAAAGACCGATACAAACACCAAGTGAATCAATCATTACATCCATCAATGCCGGTCCTCTACCAGGCACCATCATCTGATGCATCTCATCCGATAGTGCGTACAAAACACAGATAATCAGCGTATGCCTGGCATTCTCACGGCCATGTAATCCATTCCGTGCAAAGGCATGACTAACCAAGAAGCCCAGAATCAAATAGGCAAGCAAATGCGCATTCTTTCGAATCAAATGATTGAAATCATCGACATCGAATTCAGCAGAAGGAACCACAGTTTGAACAGCTTCTACAATAACTTCTGTCACCCCATGACTCAAGGCATTCGACTCAACAGCTACTTGTGAAGACAGGCTATAAATCACACCCATCCACAAAAGGACCAATGACCATGCTATGACAATGATGATTGTTCTTGATCTGGTTAACTCCATCCTTCCCCCCGGTAGTTTATACTAATCTCTACAATACAAATCTCTTGTATAGATCTTTTCTTCCACATCACGTAGGTCTTGATCCATGCGATTACAAACAATCACATCCGATATAGCTTTAAATTCTTCCAAATCTCGAATCACACGAGAGTTGTAAAAAGATTCTTCTTTCAATGCTGGTTCGAATACAACGACTTCAATGCCCTTGGCTTTGATTCGTTTCATAACACCTTGAATAGAAGATTGACGAAAATTATCAGAACCAGTTTTCATCGTCAGTCGATGCACACCAACAATCTTCGGTTTTCGTGCCAAAATCATATCTGCAATATGATCTTTCCTTGTTCGATTGGCATCAACAATTGCACCCATTATGTTATTTGGTACATGTGCATAATTGGCTAAAAGTTGTTTTGTATCCTTTGGTAAGCAATAACCCCCATAACCAAAAGATGGGTTGTTATAGTGGGAGCCAATACGTGGATCCAAACTAACACCATCTACAATTTGCTTTGTTTCTAAACCACGGACTTCCGCATAGGTGTCCAATTCATTAAAAAACGAAACGCGCATGGCTAAATATGTATTGGCAAAGAGTTTAATGGCTTCCGCTTCTGTGGAATTGGTGAAGAGTATGTCGATATCTTCTTTAATGGCCCCACCAGCCAACAAAGAAGCAAACTTTTCAGCACGTTCAGATTGCTCACCAACTACAATACGAGACGGATATAAGTTATCGTATAACGCTTTCCCCTCACGCAAGAATTCAGGCGAAAAGAGAATATTCTCCGTATCAAACATTTCACGTACTTTCTCAGTATATCCAACTGGTACAGTAGATTTTATTACCATTACCGCATCCGGATTAATCGATAAGACATTTGCTATCACTGCTTCAACGGTGCGCGTATTAAAGTAATTCTTTTCAACATCATAGTTTGTTGGTGTGGATATAATAACAAACTCAGCATCTTTAAAGGCCAAGTAATTATCGGTTGTCGCAACAAGATTCAAAGATTTATTCGCCAAGTAGTCTTCAATCTCTGTATCAATAATCGGTGATTGGCCCCGATTAATCATATCTACTTTTTCTTTGATAATATCCAATGCAATAACTTCATTGTTTTGTGCCAAAAGAACCGCATTCGATAAACCTACATAACCAGTTCCTGCTATTGTAACTTTCATGTCAATACCCCCTCAACCTACTATTATTCCTTCGCTCCATAAAATTCTTTATACCATTTAGCAAAATAATCTAGTCCTTCATCAAGACTTGTACTTGGTTTGAATCCAAAGTCCTTTTCTAGTTCCGATACATCCGCATAGGTTTGATAGACATCACCTTGTTGCATTGGCAATAATTCCTTCTTTGCCAAAGTATCAATAATACCGTATTTCATGAGTTTCAGTTCCAATATATTTACAAAGTTCATTAAACTCTCAGGACTGCTATTTCCAATGTTATATACCTTATATTTCACACCATCTTCATTCGGCTTCGGCGCTTTATTCATCACATTAATCACACCGGTTACAATGTCATCAATATATGTAAAATCACGATACATTTCACCGTAGTTATAAATTTGTATCTTTTCACCTTTGACTAGTTTATTGGTAAATTTAAAATAAGCCATATCTGGTCTTCCAGCAGGTCCATAAACAGTAAAAAAGCGAAGCCCTGTAGCTGGAATATCATAAAGCTTAGAATAAGCATGAGCCATTAACTCATTTGACTTCTTCGTTGCTGCATAAAGTGATACCGGATTGTCCACCTTGTCATCAGTGGAATATGGAACTTTTTTATTAGATCCATAAACAGATGAAGATGATGCATAAACTAGATGTTCAACTGGATTATTCCGACATGCCTCCAAAATATTAAAGAAGCCAATAATATTAGCATCAATATACGCCTGAGGGTTATCAATAGAATAGCGTACTCCTGCTTGTGCTGCTAAGTTAACAATGATATCAGGTTGATGCTGTGCAAAAATAGAATCAACAGCCTGTTTATCTGCTAAATCACCTTTTATAAATGTGAAGTTAGGAGAAGATTCAAGCTGAAATAAACGATATTTTTTTAACTTCACATCATAATAATCATTCACATTGTCAAATCCGATTATTTTATTATCTGAAATTAGAGCTTTGGCTAAGTTAGAACCTATGAAGCCAGCCGCTCCTGTAATTAAGATTGTTTTCATTTTTTGTCGCTCTCGCCTTTCATGGGTAAATGCTTCTACCTCATAAGTTTTTTTATCACATTCATTAATCCTAATTTAATTACTATCTTTTTTATAATCAATCTAAATTTTCTTTTGATCCTAATTGTTAATTTATCTGTACAATTTTTTTTTACTAATCTATCAAAAGATAAATTATCTTTTTCTGCCATAAACATATCACGCTTAGCATTATATTGAGAAGATTTAATCGCCGCTGAATTATATTTAACAGCTTCTTCTAGATCAACTTCTTTATAAATCATTCCATCTTTTATTTCATTAAATACACTTTGTCCGCTCTCACTATTTACAAATATTAAAGATGTTCCTTTATCATCATCCATCTCTGGCAACATATTTTGAATTCCCCAGAAATCTGCAAGTGTAATATCACTCTGACGATTCAACCCTTTAAATTTACAATCATAACACGATGGTCTCAAACAAACATCTTTCAAAAAAGCTCTCATGTAAAGATCTTTATGTAGATTTTGTCGATACTCTGTATTGTTCTTGAATAAAAATAATACAGAGTATCGCTTCCAACCTTCATCCTTTTGCCTAAAATCAATTCTCTTGACTCGTGACTCTGCCCTACTTTCACGAAATTCAACATACTTACGCCATATCTCTGGTGAAGGTACTCCATGGCAAATAATGTCTATCGTTATGAGATTACTATACGATTTACCTAAATAGGATTGCAATCCCGCAATCTGACAAGGCGTACCTGTAAATAATACTCCTCTTTTAGAATCCAAAAATTTCTTTGCTTGCTGATATGAATCCCCGATCTTGCTCTGCACATATTTTGATCCTCTAAGTTGCCAAAGTCTTTCTTTTGCTTCTACATAGCTATGTTTAACTTCAAACTCATCATTAAAACCTGCTCCAAAAACAACTCCGCCTAAATCGATTATTTTTTCTGCAATTAATGTAAACATTCCACCAGATGAGCTATCTAACCTAACATCTTCATCATTATTTAAACACGCATACGATTTCGGATTACTCTCAACCATAGTTTTATTAATTATAGGACATACATCAATGCATTTACTACATCTTATACATTTCTCATAATTAACTCTAGGATATCTAAATCCTTCTTTATCTTCATCCATGGCAATACAACCCGCTGGACAAATACTATAACATGCATGGCAACCCATACAACTTTTATATTTTTTTAACTCTTTATCAATCATATTAAAACCACCCATGTTCTAATTATTTACTTAAATATCCTTCTAGCCAACCTTTTTATCGGTTTCCCGATCAAGTCTTTTTCATATTGATTCATTCCAAAGAACCACATTGAAACAAAAAACATGACAACATAAATAATTCCAAATCCAAAGAAGTTAAGTAGGCTATGAAGATCAAAGAAGTTATTAATAAGTAAACCAACAATTATCGGAATTATCAAAGCTGGAGTAAAACTTAATATCTGTTTCCAAAAAAGCTTCATATTCAAACCGACTTTTACATGGTTATACCAGTTCATTATAAAGCCATTTCCTATTATAAGTGCTCCACCAGTACCAATTGCTGCACCAATCCCACCATACATCTTCGCTAACGGAATAGTTATTCCTAAGTTAACAAGTGCAATGAAAAAATAAATCCATGATCTAAATTGATGCATATTTTTTGCTCTTTGTATTTCTATCCCTATATTTTGAATAAGTGGAATTGTAACAGGAATAATTAACAATAATACTATTGGATAAGAATCATCATAGTTTTTTCCTGCCCACATATTAATGAACGATCTTCCGAAGAAAATCAGACCACTTGAAATTAACGATAGTATAATAAACTGAATTCTACCTATTCTTATAAATAATTTCGTTAGTTCATCATTGCTATCAGAGTTTATAACTATCCTATGTATTCTTGGAATGAACACACTTGATATTGCTGAAGCAATTGATAAATAATAGATGTTCAACTGTGCTGCTAACCCATATATAGCAACGGAAACAGTTCCATGAAATCTTCCTAAAATGAGCTTGTCCACATTCCAGTTGATCTGATCAATCAACAGGTTTATAAAAATAAATGAAGAAAAAACAGTCATCTCCCTCATTAACTTAAAATCAAAATTCTTAAAAGAAAATTTCATTTTAAGTTTTTTAGTACAATACACTGCATTTATCACCTCAATAACAATGTTCAAAAAAGTGGTAGAAATAACCATACCCACTGATCCATAACCTAAAATTAAAAGTGGTAATACAACAAATGGATTAGCTATTGTTTTAATCATCTGTACTAGCTTTTGAAATACAAATTTTTCATTAGCTGTTATATGTGAGGTAAACACTATGTTTGGAAATGAGATTGCCAAATTAATTACTAAAATCATCATCAAAATTTTCGCTTTGAAAAGCTCTGTATTAGTTAGTTCTGACCCAAAAATCATTTCTGTATTAAACACTAATATTGTTCCTGCAACTACGGTTATTAATCCTAGAACAGAAAAAATAATTAAGAACATTCCATTCAAGGTAGCTATCATTGCGCTCTCATCTTCAGTCTTGTATCTTGAATAATAGCGCATATAAGCACTGCCGAATCCAAAATTTAAAATACCTAAATAAGCAACCACAGATGCTACTAAGTTATAAAGACCGTACTCACTTTGCCCCAATAACCTTAGCATTATCGGAGTATAAATTATAGAAACTAGATAACCTAGTCCCATTGATATATATGATAAGGTAGCTCCAGCTTTTAATTGATTAATCTCTTTTTTAAATTTCAAATTATATCACCTTTATTTAATGCTTCTAATAAATAATTATTAGATTTCTTCCTTTCATTTTCTAATATACATTGAAGGCTCTTATCGTCATTATTAAAAATATTTTCATTTTTAGGCACATAATTTCAAGGTCTATTTTCTATATAGTCAGTTCTTATTTCTTCGAAGTATATGAACCATTATTGAAGTATACAATAAGTTTATCATCACTCCACACGCCATTTGTATATATGATAATAAAAGTCCTGGTTTTATCTATTTAAAACTATTTGCTATTAAATACTCTTAATCTATAAACGAAATGTTTCGTTTTTCTGTTGCTATGCAACTACTGAGATAGTCAAATGAATGAGCCTTTAAATTATTAAACTCATCTGAATACTTCGCATAATTGATATCTTCAACCGACTCTATGTATTCTAGTTTTCTCCGATCTGCAGAACTGCAAAAATGATTAGGTGCATTAAACATAGAAGTCAATGAATGAATCCTAGATCCCATTCCATTTTTCCCAAGTCTATGAAAAGCGAAAAACTGTTTTTCGTAAATGGATGAGAAAGCACAGCAGTGAAAACTATCTGTAAAAACAGTATCAGCATACTTAATTAAGGATATGAAATCACCAGGATTAGCATCCTTCATTTGTATATCCCCAAAAAGTAAATCGCTCTTATTAATTCTAGATGGATGCGGTAACGTTACCAATTTTTTTTTATATTTCCTTGCGTATTCTCTAGAAATTTTACGTAATTCCCCATCATCCCCTATAAAATGACAAAATACATACGATTCTTCTACTAGGCGAACTGATGATACATTATCCCACTCTTCTCTCTCAAGTAGTAATGTCGGATCAAGTGTACAAAAAATTGGTTTTGAAGTAGCTTTAGCCAATAACTCGACTGCATCATTTTCTCTAACAGAAATATAATTGAAGTCTTCTATTTTTCTTTTGAATAATCCCAATTCTTCCGTTGTTAATTGCTTCTTTCCAAGACTCACTGCGTAAGCTATCTTTTTTTTCCCTAAAACAAAATCCAAGAAAAAAGCAGGTTGAAACGAATCAAGATTCCAAACCTGATCGCTACCCGTAATAAAGATATCATACATGTCTGTGCATTCTTTGATGTTATTTTCATCATAAACAACAGAACTGTGTGGAATCATATTTCTAAATTCAGCAATGGCTTTATGTCTTTTTTTAAACATTTTCCTGTTCAACGTCTGTCTTGAGTAATACAATACACTTCTAATTGTTCTCATTAGAAAGTTACCACGATTTAGAATTCTTGAAATTGAATTCTCATATGATATTTGCTCGCAATCATAGCCCATATTCTGTATAGCCTTGCACAACGCATAAGCTTGAAGAACTCCGCCATAATTAACCGAATTGTTATAAAAAGTAATTATTCCAACCTTCATAAAAGCCTCCTTCCCGCCGCTGACACTGGTAGCACAATTAGTATTGAGAATTCGGTGCTCAAAATTCACCATTTTAATTTGATTTGCTTAAGGAGAATTTACACTACAAAGCACAGTAAGGTAATTCATAGCTGCTATTCTTTGCTTTAATCGATAAAAAAATAGTGTAGGATTCATCTTTCAACTACAAATAAGTGGTTTAAAAACTACACACTAAAAAGGTTTTAACTACTCGCTAAATATATAGTAATTCAGTCAATATCTTTATCCTCAACTTTTAAAAATGAGGGTGCGCCGTGAAATTCATTTGTCCTGTTTGTAATTTATCGATGTACATAGGACTTTTTTCGTTGACACAATCATTGCTTCTCAAGAGATAGTTCCCCATTAGCTTATAAAGCAATTCTATATTTTTAACAATCCTATTCTTCCGTTAAAGCAATGATTCATTGATAACAACTATTTTGATGTAAGTATAAAATCCACAGAAAAATGTTGAGTACAATTCTGAAATCTCTAGAAGATATCGTATCTATTACCGTTGCTAATCCTAAATGGATTAAAGCTATAAAGATAATACATGGGATGAGAGATTTTAAATGAATTTGTAATCTTTTCGTCTAAGTTTAGTCACTGGTAGTTCTATGCCCGATAACCTATTCGTATTCTTCGTGAATACACTAGTCGCTCTAAACTTATTTTTGTTAAAGTAGTTAAAAAACAGGTTTCGGAATGTCCATACTGTTTGTAATGTTGCCCTTGATAATGTCGTACTGACATGTTTAGCAAATCCACCTCATGTATAGCGGACTATTAAATCTCGGTGGATATCATCTGACCGAGAAACAGACGAAACGTATGTTATAAATCCTCATATCTAAAATATATTCAGCAATAAAATATAGCATTTGACGAAGACTGGATAGAAGTGTGATTCCTTACTCTAATGCTATTTAGCTACTTTGTACTATTACCAAAATTGATAAATTTTATGAAATACCATCCTCTGAGATAGATATATCAATTTGCTAACTTAAAACACGTATGATGTTGAGTTGGTTTAACTTCAAGTAATAATAAATCCGTGGGAATTTTATCTGCTGGAGTTTTCCTTAAACATACATTGGTACAGATTCCCATACATCCTTAAAATCTACCGATTGAACTTACGACAAAATATCGGTCCTGATAAACTGAAATTGATATATTTCTATTACAATTCCGCTTGACTTAACCGTTCTATTTTATTAAATCTCTTATAAATCATAATTTAGTATGTCTATTTTAATGACTATTCAAGTTGTTTCATGCTTGCTCCACGATTTTCGTTTAGATTTAATCCGGTAATAGATATTGAATGATAGAAAAACTAAATCATAGCAGTGCATCTTGAGCATAAGCAAAACCATTTTATTTACTGGTCCAAATATATCTTTATAATTAGTATGTTTAATTCCCCGTAAGCACAACATGTTTTTCAAATCAATCTTACACAAATCTAGGCATTCCCTATATTTCTTCTCACCATTTAAATTCTGATGGATATATGTTATTACTATTAAGAACGTTTTTAACACAATATCTATATTTTGATACCGGAATAGTTTTTTTGATAAATTGTGCTTTTGAATAACGCTATCATATACACTCAACGATTTTATAATTCTCTGAGATCTACCAGTAAGTCTCCGGCTTGCTGAATCCGAACGTTTTCTGACATGATATACAGGATAATTATAGAATAATGCTGATTTTATTTTGCAAATCACTTCGAAATTAAAAAATCCGTCCTCATTATCTTTTATACCTACCGGAAATAATATATTATTGCTTATAAGCAGCTCTCTTCTATAAATCTTGGCGCATTGCGAAGTTAAACGTAGATTACATTGCATTTTTTCTGGAGAATACTCAATATTATTGAATCTGCATCTTCCTAAAAAATCGTAGCGATAATCATCCATTGAATAATAGCATACTTCTGACTCCAGAATCTTACATTTAGATATATTTTCACTACAGAATGTTAATATGATCAAATCCGTTGAATTATCAATCTTACTAAATGCCTGTTCGACTGCATCTAGTTCAATCCAATCATCTGAATCAACAAACATAATCCAATCAGCTGTGGCACCATTTATACCAACATTCCGCGCGACAGATACGCCTGAATTATTTTGATGAAAAACCCTTACACGTGAATCTTTCTTTTCATACTGATCACATAAAAACCCGCTGTTATCCATACTTCCATCGTCTACTAGTATAATCTCAATATTTGATAAAGTTTGGCGAATTATACTTTCAACACAAGTCTCTATATAGTCTTCGGCGTTGTAAACAGGGACAATTATACTTACCAATGGCTTCATTATATTGCTCCATCCTATTTATCTATTTACATACATTTTTGCATAGTAGTTTTGATATTCACCAGAAATAATATCCTCCCACCACAATTTATTATGTAAGTACCAGTCAATAGTCTTATTAATTCCGACAAAAAACTTTGTTTCAGGCAACCATCCAAGTTCATTATGTATTTTTTTAGGATCTATGGCATAACGCATATCATGACCTTTTCGATCTGCCACATATGTTATAAGACTTTCTGGTTTCCCGAGTTTTTTGCAGATCAATTTAACAATATCAATGTTTTTCATTTCATTGTGTCCACCAAGATTATAAACCTCGCCAACTCTACCACTATGAATAATTAAGTCTATCGCTTTACAATGATCTTCTACATAAAGCCAATCACGGACATTCTCACCTTTCCCATATACAGGAATCGGCTTATTATTTAATGCGTTAGCAATTACTAACGGTATTAGTTTTTCAGGAAAATGGTATGGCCCATAGTTGTTAGAGCATCGCGAAATAGATACTGGTAGCCCAAACGTTCTATTATATGCCTGAACAAGCAGATCTGCTGATGCCTTTGAAGCTGAATATGGACTGCTTGTCTGAATGGGAGTTGTTTCCGTAAAAAGTAAATCTGGTTTATCCAATGGTAAATCACCATAAACCTCATCCGTGGAAACCTGATGATATCGAATTATACCATATTTACGACACGCATCCATCATAACCTGTGTTCCTAAAATATTGGTTTGCAAAAACACTTCAGGATTTTCAATTGACCTATCAACATGTGACTCTGCAGCAAAATTTACTACGATATCTGGTTTTTCGGTTTCAAAAATCTCATAGATAGCTTTTCTATCACAAATATCCGTCTTATAAAAGGTGAATTTAGGATTATGCAAAACAGGTGTAAGCGTAGATAGATTACCTGCATAAGTTAACTTATCAACGCAAATAATTCGATACTCCGGATGTGCTTTTATCATATGAAAAATAAAATTTGAGCCTATAAACCCAGCTCCTCCAGTAACAAGAATAGTCATATTTTTTCTCCTTAATCTTGAAATACGAAATTGCAATCACTATCATCTAACCAGGGAGATTTGATGTCCTTCTCTGAAAGAAATACATTATCAGTACCCCAATCGATCCCAATTGACGGGTCATCATAGCGAATTCCTCTATCACATTCCTTACTAAAATGATTATCACAACGATAAACAAATGTTACGTCGTCTGTAAGAGTAATGAACGCGTGTCCAAAACCCTGCGGAATATAAAATTGGCGTTTATTGTCAGCAGACAGTTCTGCACATACCCATTTCCTATAAGTTGGTGATCCTTTTCTCAGATCAACCGCATAGTCCATAACTGCACCCGTTACAACCCTTACCAGCTTAGCCTGTGCCATAGGGTTCTGCTGAAAATGGATTCCACGGATTGTCCCTTTTTTCTGTGTGAAACTCTGATTATCCTGAATAAAACTAACATTCAGTCCTATTTCTTCAAAATTTCTGGTAGACCAAGTTTCCATAAAATACCCACGTGAGTCCCCAAAAACCCGTGGCTCGATAATACAAACCCCCTCTACCTCTTTATCTATACGTTTCACTTTTCTTCCCTCCTAATGTCTTGAACTTTCCCCTCAAGCACTCTTTTTAAATATTCTCCATACGGAGATTTTCCATATTTATTAACCGAACTTTCAAGCTCATGTTCGTCTACCCATCCATTTCGATAGGCAATTTCCTCCAATACCGAAATTTTAATTCCCTGGCGTTTTTCAACCATCTGTACAAACGTCGTTGCATCTACGAGGCTGTCCATCGTTCCCGTATCCAACCACGCAAATCCTCTGCCAAGTAACTGCGCAGTCAAATTTTCTTCCTGTAGATAGATATCATTCAGCGTTGTTATTTCAAGTTCTCCACGAGCAGATGGCTTAACCTTTTTCGCCATCTCCGATACGCCTCTGGGATAGAAATATAAACCGGTTATACAATAATTACTCTTCGGATGTTGAGGCTTTTCTTCAACTGAAAGAACGTTCCCAAACTTATCAAACTCAACTATTCCAAAGCGCTCTGGATCATTAACATAGTACCCAAAAATTGTGGCTACTCCATTTTCTGCATTCTTTGCTGTACTTTTGAGAATATGGCTAAAACCATTGCCATAATATATATTGTCGCCCAAAATCATCGCACATGGTTCATCACCTATAAATTCTTCTCCGATGATAAAAGCTTGAGCCAATCCATCTGGAGAAGGCTGCACTTTATACGAGAGAGAGATTCCGTACTGACTACCATCACCTAACAATCGTTCAAAATTTGTAAGATCTTGTGGTGTCGCTATGATAAGAATATCTCTTATTCCTGCTAGCATTAGCGTAGACAAGGGATAATAAATCATCGGCTTGTCATAAATTGGAAGTAGCTGTTTGCTTGTCACAATGGTCAAAGGGTATAAGCGCGTACCCGAACCACCAGCCAATATAATACCTTTCATATAAAACCTCCTCCCCTCAGGGGTTTATTTTATTTCTTCATATATTCTTATGAATTTTCTCCAATGCTTTTCAGGATTAAAATCTCTTTCACATTTTTCCTTAGCATTCATTCCAAGTTCTTTACAAAAGTTCTTATCCTCATATAGTCTCCGTATACATTTCGCTATCTGCTTAGGATTCTTAGGTTCAAAAAGAAGTCCTGTTTTTTCATTCTCAACTATTTCCGCCAAACTTCCAAGGCTTGATGCAATAACTGGTTTTCCATGTGAGTAGGCTTCTATCACTGTATTAGGCGAATTCTCATACCAAATAGCAGGACAAGCCACGCACATGGCTTCGGCTGTGATTTTTTCGAGTTTCTCCCCGTGAACAAAGCCCACAAAATTAATTCTATCCTCAAGCTTGTATTCCTCTATTACTTTTATAAGCTCAGCACCACAGTTCTCTTTATTTCCTGTTAAGACTACAGTAACCGGTATATCTTTTAGGAAGCGTAACGCCTTAACAACATAGATAAATCCCTTTTCAGGTGAACACCTGCCAAGACACAGCACATAGTTCATATGATTATAAAATGGTTTTATGTTTGAACAATCAATAAATGTTGGATTCACATAAACTTTTTCAGTAGGAAAATATCCCGATTCAACGATCTTTTCTGCTGTGAATTTAGGAGGCATAATGACCGCATCAACCAAGCTATATTTCTTATGCTTCCTAGCATAAGAAAGTGACATCATTCTCAATAGCGAAAGAGATCTGGATCCTTTGACGCATCTATGCTTTAGCATGCGACTGTAGTCACCATGAATACATTCCTCACATACATCCCCATCTCTTAACAAAGTATTACAGCCACATATTAGCCGAAAATCAGACAGTCGAAGAATTATTGGAATATCGGCTTCGTGAGCAGCTTTAAAAAAATCAGTAGCCAGCGAACCAGGAATCAAACAATAAAGCAAATCGGGATTTTCGTCTTCTATAAGTTTCTTGAGGTTACTATATGCTTCATAATTATGAAATTGATGGAAAATTCCTGAAAGGGTACCTTTTATAGATAGTTTGGATTTGTCAAATGTTCCTAAGTTATCTCTATTATTCGAACTAACGAAATAGCTAGAATATTGTGTTTCATAATTATTGACGTTATCAATTGAAAAAGGGATAACATCACACCCTTTAGACTCTGCCAATTTTTTAAATTTAAACATATACCTTTCAGGACCACCTTGAATATAATACTTATAATGAACAAGAATTATCTTCATAACATTCTCCGATTCCTAATTAATTTTGCCGGAACCCCACCATATATTGAATAAGCAGGAATATCTTTATTAACTACGGCACCCGCAGCTATAATTGAACCTTCACCAATATGAACACCATCAAGAACTGTTGAATTAGCACCAAGCCAACAATTTTGTCCTATAACAACGCCTTTTCGAGTCGTACCCTGCTTTTTGATTAGCTGATCAACATCATTCGCAATATGATTTTCACTTATCAATGTAAAATGTGGGCCAATTATTGTGTCACTTCCTATAACAACTTTTCCTCTTACAGAAATATATGCATAGGGGGATATTCCAACATTATCACCAATTACCAACGATTCACCTAATTCTTCAATGACACCAGTACATTCAATTGTACTATTTCTACCAATAGTACATAATTTACCAATCCGCACACCTTTCCGACTCAGAGCATCTATATAACAGCCCTCGTAGATTGTCGTTCCAGATCCACAGCTCAAGCTTTTACCATTTTTAATTATTACATTTTTGCCGACAAACAAGATCTTGCCCGATTTATCTATTATAGTCTTCTTAAAAATACCACGCATAAGCATAAAGCCACGCGCAAAGACAACAGAAATAAGCTGAATACAAGAAAGACTTTCATCAATGGTATAGTTTGTTTTTTTTATTTTCCTTATTATATACTCAATTTTTTTTTTCACTTTTTGCCTACTTTCAGTTTATATAACACTTTTTTACCTAAAATTTACTTACTATCTCTAATTAATGCATATGGTACTCCACATGCCAAATAATAAATCGTGTTTATTTCATAAGAGAAATGCGGAATTCCACTTAACGAATATAAAATGACAAACGTTTGAAAAAAAACAGACCACACTATAATCAATTGTTTGTATAAATCTTGCTTTTCTTTATTATTGATAAATAAATCCAGTTCTTTCATGCTCAGAGAATAAGACTTAATAAGAATAGTAATATTGATAAAAAATCCTACAGCTCCTAACTCACATAACCATTGAAGATAGTCATTATGTACACCTGCATAAACTGCATTCTTTGTTAGCGACAAGGAATTTACAGAAAAAGCGCCATATCCGATACCAAATATTGGGTGTTCTTTAAAGATGTTTATCGCTCTTTTCCAAAGAAATAGTCTACCGCTACTTAAATCACCATAAACTTTTTTTTGTGCGAATCTAGTAATTATATTCCCAACAAATGGAAAAACCTCTATAGAAATAGCAAAAAACAAACTTCCGAAAAATACCAAGAGAAGAAGATTTCTGATTTTTATTGACAAAGACCTTGATGTGTAAAGGTAAACTAAAACAATAGATGATATGCCAAACAATGTGTGTCCAAGTTTACCTGTACTAAACAATATCACGAGCAATGCCGCTGAAAAACACCAAAGAAAGCCTTTATGTTTATCACTTCTAACAATTATGCTACTCATTGTAACAGTTAGCCCAACTACGCAAAAATATGCGTTTCTTCCTATCCCACTCCCGAGACCAGTCATTGTTCCAGCTACATATAGATCGCTATTCATTACTCTCAAGGAGCGAATAATTATTATAAATGCATTTGGGGAAATAATGCATATGATATTAACGATCAAGTTTATAAATGAAAATAGCAGAATAGCGACTAAAACACCCTTATAGTTTTGGGGATTATCTCGTAAAAGAAACATAGCAATCCAACCTAAAATAAAAAAAGCAGTTGAAATATTAGCATATCCAGGATCTCTATGGACCAAAAACAGAAGTAGTAACAGCAGCCAGTAAATATCTCTTGTATAAAAAATCAGACCACGCTTTAATATCAATCTCTTAATCACAATGACTCCAATTAGCATAATTGCGATTACAAAAGATATTTCTTTATTAATTAGATTAATACTATGGCAAAGAGCAATTACGGTTATGAAAAAAGCAGTAAAGCTTTCAATTGATACGCGTTTTGCTTTATTTAATATGAGCACAATACAACTCCTCGTATTTTTAAAGTTTCTAGTACCAATTGAGCGTTCTAACCCATTCTGCAGTCGCTGTAATTGCTTCTTTAAAATTTGTTCTTGCTAAATATCCTGTGTCTCTATATAGTTTGTGAGTGTCCATGCAAGAATAGTCCATATAAAAGTCCTCATGATATTTTCCGAAATTTATCTTTGCTTCAGGTGCCAAAATATCTCTTACTTCTGAAATAATTTCCTTAAGTGGCCTACGACTTCTATTTCCAATATAGTACAATTCATCAGGTTTCCCCTGTTCTCCGGCAAGCTTTAGCCCATCCACTGCATCATCAATATAGTTCCAGTCGTACATATGATTACCTTCTGTGAGATTAAGATCTTGGCCCTTTAATAATTGATTAATAAATAAATTAGAAGATCGATGAGACATGTCACCTGGACCAAATGTATTTGCGAACGCGATGCTGATAAATGGAATATCTTGTTGTGTAGCAACTGCTTGTGCCAATAATCTAGCTGCGTGTTTTGCACTTCCATAGACATTACAGCAACCACCTTCGTTATGTGAAAGGTTGCTTCCCTCTTTGATCATATATTCAGAAAGTGAACTTGCAAACAAAAACTTCTTACTTCCAATTTTTTTAGCTTCGACAATTGCATCACAAAGAGGTTTTATATTTTTAACTTGCTCCTTGTAATCATTAGTGGCCTTTCCGTAACCATCCCATGCAAGATAGTAGAAAATATCAAAACAAATATTTTCATAGACCATAGACGATAGGGAATCAAAATCATCAAACGATGTGCAAATAACCTTGAGATTTTTATATTGCTTTTCTAAAGCATTTAGTTTTTCTACATGAGGAACAAAGGCCGTAACACTATCACCATTTTCTAAATAGCGTTTCGTAAGATGCTGGCCTATAAATCCAGATGCACCAATTATTGCTATATTCATCATTATGCCTCCTTGTTTAATTCGGATACCTAGAAAACAACATACAGAAAGTATCATTATATCGCTCTGCTATCAGTTTCCAGTTAAAATATTTTCTCATTCTTATTTTTGCCTTAGCACCAAGCTTTTTCCTTTGCTCCTCGTTCATGGCATCACATTGAAGAAGCAATTCATGTAGTGGATGATTATTTTCATCAAAATAAATCGCAGTGTCTGCCGCCCCTTCTCTACTAAAGACACAATCCCTAACAAGATTGACATTTGTAGTAGACAAAGATTCTAACAAGCCAGGATTCGTTCCTCCAAGCGTATGTCCATTTATATATCCCCTTGAATTGCTACGTAATACTTTCAATATATCTTTGTCATATACCGTCCCGACAAATTTAATACGCTCATCCTTCTCAAATGGTACCGTCTTAGCTATTTCGGCATAGATTTTGTTTTCTCGTTCAATGTTTGAAACAACAATAAAGTCCGCATCCGTTTTGCTTTTTACGAATTCGCTAAGAATTAATTCATAGCTATTCTCACGTACAAATCTGTTGATTATCAAATAGTACTTTCCTGATACAATTCCATGTGAAGCAAAATACTGTCTAGCCTTGTTGTTCATTATGTAATCGTCTGGTATTTGCTCATATGTACCATAATGAATTGAACTCATATTATCTTTTTTCTTTGGGCATATCTTGGTATATACTTCTTGCATTGCAAAGCAATCACATATAATATATCTGCAGGCATTTGCTAACATTAGATGCGAGATATAGACGTACAACGCTATTAGTGGGTTGCTCTCTCTCTTCCACTCTAGTCCCGCAGGATTATGGACAAGTATGTATCCCATTTTCTTTATCTGATTACGTTTTAACCAGAATAAACTTCCAATACGAGCCCCCATTACATATAATATAGGATTCTCAAAACCATACTTTTCTTTTAATTTTTTCAGCATCTTCAATGCTTTGAAATCACAAAAAATCATTTCAAAATGGTTTTTTGAAGGAATAAAAATTCTTATACATGTTACGCCGTTTACAATGAATTCGCCAGCTTCGTTTTTGTTATGCACTAATTCAAAAACATAAAAATGGACATCTGGATGTTGCCAATTATCAATCACATTTCTGACTAGTGTTTCCCAGCCACCATAACCTTGACTATATCCTCTGCAGCCAAAGAATATAACATCTTTTTTCATAATCGTTTCTCCAATTCTTTCCTAACTCGCTTAAGCCCCTGAATCGTAAATGCAAACCAAGGAAGCGGATCGTCAAAAGCAAAAGTATGGTCTTTTGTGTTCTTTATACTAAACCAAGACGGTATGCTTTTAAATCTATTAGGTGATTTTAAAAACCAAAGTGTATCCGTTTGTGAACAACGCAATCTTTGACCAATTTTATAGCTATTGAACTCAATAACCTCTTCACCGTATGCTAGTTCAATCATTTGCTTGGCCTGGTCCACACCTGCCACAAAACAAATTTTCACACTTCCTGAAACCCTCGGATTGATCTCCATAATTTTGGCAACATTATCTCTAGGATCCTGTATAAGATCAATGTCTGCCGGCCCCCTCCAATTAATCGCTTTAAGGAGTTTAGTGCATGAATCCACAATATCTGGTCTATCCACAGTGATATTTAACGTGCTTGAACCACCAGTTACTGGAAACCAACGATTTTTGCTAAAAACGAGTGCCGTTTTTACTTCATTATTTTGATCTATGAACATCGCGCACTCATACTGCGCGTCCGATTGTGGAATATATTCTTGAAACACATAATTCTCAATAGACTCCGCAGATTCAATAAACATCTCTTTTAATACGTCAACGTTATCAAGCTTTTTGAATCCTATAGCGCCATAACCTACTCGAGGCTTCATAACTATTGGGAACTCAATGCCACAATTTACTATATCACCAATATTTTTCACATCTGAAACGGTTAGTGGACAAGGAATTGCTTCTTTCATACAAACTTCCATAGTACGCTGTTTATCACCAGCTAACTCATAAATATCCCAATCATTTGATGCAACGTTTATGTATTTTGAAAACTCCAATTTATTTTTCGAAAGTAAGCATGCCGAAAAATCAACAGTTGGAACAACCACATCATAATTACCAGTCATTAAAAGTTCTCTAACCTGCCGAGTTGTCTCTTTAACTTTTTCTCTATCACAGACACCCAAGTATTTATGATGTGTATACCGAGATGCATAAGCAACATCAAACTTGGAGGAACAGAGTGCTGTCACTTCACATCCAAGTTTATTGAACGCCTTTATTAAAGGCAAGCTCTGCCTAGCATAACCTTCAAGCACTAGAACCCGTATTCCTTTATAATCCATTACCTTATTCATCTCTTATTCACTCCGTAGCGGATGAACCGCTTTATTTAATAAGTATGTATATTTATTATCACCCATAAGTCTCTTAAGAACGGCATAAACACAATTCATCATCCACCTAGGAAATCGAAGGACCATCCTCGCTCTTCCTTCTGCTTTTTCAGCACTTATGTATAGAGAAGTCTTCATGTTTTCTGGATCTTTGATTATCTTTATATCATTCTTTGCTTCTTCTGAACACCAGCCAATCATTGCAGCTACTGCACCATTTATGTTGAGAATCTCATATTCAGTCCCTTTTCCGATTTGATATGCAATATTAGGATATTTCAAGTAATAGCGTTTTTGAATATCCCGCTTTATCTTGTCTGTATAAATTGGCGAAAAACGAAAAATGCTATAATGAGCAAGCTTTTTACATTCAACTTCAGCCATCATCTTTGATTTGCCATAATTAGAAACAGGATGAAGTTCTGTCTGAGCATTAACCACTCCATTTGTAAAACCGAATACATCAATAGTACTAATAAACAACACTGGTCTTTTCCCAACCGCTTCGAAGAGGTTCTTTGCACACTTCACATTAAGATGATAATAGTCCAGCCATGAGTATTCTTTCCCATCAGTGGCATGAGCAAGGGCTGCAAGATGAATAATGCGGTCAACCTGATAATTTGCTATTATTCTCTTTATGGATTCTTTGTCTGCAAGATCTACTTCATGGAAATAATAGTTGCTACTACAAATCTTATCATTCCTTCGATCTAAACCAACCACATCATATTTTTCGTCCAGCAAACTCTTTACAAGGTGACTACCGATCATTCCTTTTGAACCTGTGACTAATATTGTTTGTTTCTTCATAATTCATCCCTCACGCCAAAATCAGCTTTCTACTAAATAATCATATGTTGAATATGCTTTCCCACCCAAATCATATTTATACTTTTCATCCCCCTTGGATAAATCAAGTACCGGAACTCCGTATTCTTTCTTGAGTATCTTCATTGTCTCATTTATAAGTAAATAACCCGGCGAATACTTATAGTACTCATCATTTATAGCCAACCGTGGAACTATAACATATCTTCTATTTCTGTCTACATATCCACCCCAAAATGCAGCGACTTGACCATTAATTTTTAAAACAGCATACATACCTTCCTCAAGTTTTCTAAATCCTATGGTATTGTAATGATAATGACGTAAAAACCATTCCTGTATTTTTACGTTATAACGCAAGCCATAGTTGTTTTTTCTCCGCTTAATATATACATCCATTATTTCGTTCGATTCTTTTAAAGTGACATTTCCAGAAGAATAGAGATTAAAATCATATTCAAGACCATCTTTTTTTATTCGATTATAAGCTGTACGAATATTCTGACGAACACTTTTGCTTAAATTTGTAAAATAATGGTCATAATCATTTTCACACTCTATCGCAACATTTATATTGTTTTTAATTTCAATATTATTATCTTTTAAAGCATCGTTAAGATAGGTTTCTTCCGGCACACGATAAAATCTAATTCTTTTTAACCTTTTATACAAGAGTTTCATGCATTCATCAAATTGTTCTATACTTAATTCGTTTCCATAAACAAAATTTTGAAATGCTAAGTCAGCTATAGCACCAAACGACGTATAATATGCGCCGTTTCTTGCATAGCGTTTGCACATTGGGGCAATTGCCACACACTTTTCATTTTCGTAAAAGGCATAAAATCGAGGAAATTCTTTTCTCTCAATCGTAAAGAACAAATAATGATGAAGAACATTTTGAACTATGTCATAGTACTGGAAAATTTTAGTGCTTGAGTTTTCACTTTCAAATCTTAACCAATCACTTTCTATTTTTTTGAAACTTACTCGTTTCATCTTCATATGAATTCACCTCTTGACATCTAATACCAATTGAAATCAAATATCATTTTTTGCTTGATTTTTTTCAAGTGTTGTCTACTGTTTCCGAAATCTTAGTCGTTTCAACCAACTCGTCATATATTTTCTTCGGTTCTTTCTTCGCGACCCTGTAAATCACGCATACAACGGTGAACCAAATCATTTTTATGTCGTATCTGAAAGACCTTGCTGTTAAGTAGTACAAATCAAGCTTCAGTCTTGTCGGTAGAACCTTCTGGTTATATTCTCCTTCTTTCTCAAACTGATCGCCATAGATATAATCATAAAGAGCCGACGGTCCGGACAGACCAGGCACAAGATTTGCAACAACGGCATTCTCTCCTGTTCTTGTGATATCAACTTGTTCAAAGGCAGCAGGACGCGGACCAATAACGCTCATGTCTCCATTAAATACATTCAGTAACTGAGGAAGTTCATCAATTTTTGTATCTCTCATCACTTTTCCCCAAAAGAAAATGCGGTCAACATCCGGTCTCAAACTCTTCTCATTTGTGCTCTTATCAATCTTCATCGAACGAAACTTAAACATTCTGAAAACCTTGTTGTCTTTTCCTACTCGCTTTGCCATATAGAACACAGGTCCGGGATCAGATACTTCGATACCTATGATTGCAATCAGCCAAATTGGAGAAAGCACAATCAGCGCAATACCAGAAGCGCATATATCAAATAATCTTTTAATAACTCTATAAAAAAGCATCTTTCTAATTACTCCTTATATTCTGAAGAATACAGACTCAAAAGCTTCTACATAATTGCAACCAGCCTGAACCCCACGATATGTAGCTAAGCCTTCAATTGCTTCTTTGCTCCTTGGATGCGGGTATGGTCTCATAACACCAGCATAAGCTGACAATGCCTTCAGCTTAGTTTCCACTCCTTTTTTGCCTATCTCTACAAAGTAATTCGGTGTAAATCGATTAGCTGAAGAATCAAAGGACCATTCCGTAGAAGATGGAACTTCCATGAACAGTAGCTGTTTCAACTTAGGCAAACCTTCTTTTCTCTGGAACAATCTGCTAGCAGCCTGAACAGCATAAGAAGTCTGAACATGATCATTATTTGTGTCTGATGGATGATGCGTGATAATTGCATCGGCTCGGAAATCTTCAATGCATGATTCGATAAACTTTACAAGTTCCAAATGCGGAACCGTATTCATTTTGATATTTGGAAAGTCAGCAGCATAACAATTACTAACACCTATTATTTCCATAGCCTTAGCTTGATCTGCAGAAAGAGTTGCAGAAATATTATCACGAGCAACTGCGTGCTTAACCATCGTGGCAACAGCTACGTTATGGCCTTCTTTCATAAGCTTAACTATTGTCCCACCAGCTCCGAGAACCTCATCATCAGGATGTGCCACAACTATTAAGTAATTCATCAATATTATCCTCCTCTGGCGTTCTACACTTTTATTTCTAATTGTTATTACAATTCTCCAGCAGAATCATTCTGCTATATACTTTCCATAATTTTTCTTAGTAAACTAGGTGATTCGATTTTCTACTAAAATCTCTAATTGTAAAATAAAATCTATAAGTACTTGCTCCTAAGGAGGGAGTGTACAAAAGAATCCGCCTCATGGAGTTTTGCTATACAACTAGATATTATATTGCTAGTGAGTCAAGAGGAACCATGTTCTTCCTGATTTTTTGATGCTTTCCAATTCTTAAATTGATACGATAAAATTGTTGATGGTCAAAAAGGAGGTTCACAATTCCAAATACTTCACATTTGACAAACGGATTGAAATTGAATCTTGCATTGCAACAATCTTTCCTTCGGAGCCATTGATGCTAGACTTAAGAAAGATCGTTCAACTATTCTAAAGAAATCAGACGTAATCACAGTGTTAATTGGACCAGCTATTCTTCTCGGCCGCATAATGCATGCATTGAAAATCATATAACAAATCGAACGTCCGCCAAGTTTGCAAATATCCTACTAATCAGTGTTGCAAGCTCTATAATAATGGGGGTCCAGATTTCAAAGAAGAAATCTGAGCGATAAATTCAAGCTGCCATATGTTTGCAACAATTTTTAATCATACGTTGCACCCTTGCAAAACCTTATTACAGCACAATTGACACCCAAAAGCTTTACAGAGCGCATCTGTGAATTCCGCAGTTGCACATTGTCTCAAGTGAAAAAGAAGTTGCTCGAATCAATCATCTGATCTTTCCATTGATTCGCCAAGTTCAATTCATTCACCGAATCTATGTCCATCAGGTCAATGAATTGATGTATAGTGAAAAGACCCTCTACAACTATATCGACACCTGCTTATTCGACGTCATAAACATTGATTTTTCCAAAAGGTGAAATTTCATTCTAGCTATAAAGCTCCCAAATTTAAGGTGGACAGAAAATGTAACATTGGTCGGGCCTATGGTGACTACAGAAAACACATGAATAATCACCCTGAAAGTCAAGTTGTTCAAATGGATTCGGTTATTGAATCTCGGAGCGGCAAACTGCTACTTATCATTCAATTTGTAGTCACCAACTTCAAGATTTTTTTCTCCATTATCCTAGCAAATAATGGTAGCGAATATTCCAATCTACAAGCAATTAAATCCAATACATCAGGACGTCGTAGACCTCGTTTATTTTATTGTAATCTCTGCTCACCTTATCAAAAAGTAGCATTGAGAGTAAACCATACCTTGATTCACTGCGTGCTACCAAAAGGAAATATATTTAGTCATTTGACCCAAAACGACATACTCCTTATGATAAACCATATCAACTCTTATACATGTAAAAAACTGAACGATAAGAGTCCAATCGACACGTTCAGCTCCTACTACGAAGAAGAAAGCTTAAGCCAGTTGGGTTCTGCGTCAGTTGCACCTGCTCTCATCAACTCAACTCCGAAACTTTTTGAAAATATATAGTACAAACGAACACACACCAACGATTATGAAAACTCATATTCTTTGGATAGGGTGGTATTTCCGTTTGCAAAAAAAATCGGGTGAAATCATACATCTCTTTCTCATGTGGTTTTGTTTGTATTTGCACCCGAAATATAGCAAAGAGTATAAGAAAAAGATAACATTACTATGAATTTATATCTTCAAAATTAGAATTTCAAATACAAATCATGAATTGCAGTTGCATAATCGGAAGTCTACTTTACGAGTTGACACATTCCTTATCCATTTTTCCGTTTTTTTACACTTCTAGTTCTTATTGTACAAATTCATGGTGGTTCTGTCAATTAAATGATATCTCTTTCGAATATTTTAAGAATAACATAAACAATCGTAATGAAAATTTCCCGGAAGTTTGCCGAAAAATTTTACATTATCTTACAGAGCGACAAACTTCCGGGGATAAAACTTCGTTTACTTATTAAATTGTTATAAATCTATCAAAATGCACTCTTTTTCATTTTTCTTTTCATTTCTTAGCCTGCTTGATCGTCATTCGTCTTCTCAGCTTCTTCATGGCTCGTTTCTTATGGGTCTTTGCCGTTTCGTAAGTTATGCCTTGTTCTTTTGCAATCTGCGGCAGCTTCTTGTTGTTGAAGAATGTCTCTTGAATAATGATGCGCTGCATGTAACTCAATTCATTTAACGCTTCTTTAATCTCTTTTTCCACTTGCCTCTCTAGCACTTCCTCTTCTGTATTTTCTTTGCCATGTAAAAAGTCCTCTAAGGTTCCATCTTCCCCCCTTCTGCCTTGAATCGAAATCGTGGGCTTCTTCTCTCGTGTCATTTCTAAATATCGGTAGCGTAGTTTGGTTGCCAGATAAGCATTAAAGGGTACACCTCGACCCCTGTCGAACGATTCTTTGGCCTCTAAGAAAACCAAGTAGCCTTCTTGAATGAGGTCATCATTCACCTTGCCAAAAATCCTTTTCGCCTCATAAATAATTAAGGGCTTGTAGCTTGTAATCTCCATGACTTCTCTTTCATGGAGAAGGCCTTCTCCGGTTTATTTCCGCCGGATGAGTCTAGAATACACCTCTTTCCTTGTGTTTGCTTTTTCCGAATAAAAAAAATCGAGTAGCGTATAACCGCTACTCGGAAGACTTCGTTCTTTAAATTTTTACTTTATCTTTTTTATTTGCTAACAATCTATGTACCAATTCTTCAACGAAATTATTATCGTGCAAAATAAAATCATTTTTCAACGCTCTTGAACGCTTAATGTCTTTTTCTATCGTCTTCTTGTGTGTCATCGTAAATATTTGAATTTCATTTTCCATGGTAATGAGGGTTCCCTTATCACAGCTCACCAAATCTAGTATTTTCTCAACACAAACATATCCATTTGCACCATCATCTTTAATTATTGGTGTGCGCATTTTTATTGGAAGTAAACTATATGTCTTAGAAAGTAGAACCACATGATTATGCATTTTGCCAACAATTGCCTCAGACTCATGGATCATCTGATGCCAATCCCTACCATATTTTTCAGCCCAATGCTTTCTATAAGTTGCAAAGCATTGCTCTACTTCATGAGGACCATCTTCTCTAATTTCAATAACAATATTGCCTACACCATCTTTATATGCAGGATATGCTGCATATACGCCATTGAATGACACTTAAATCGCCTCCTGTTAAAATGTCGACATTTCGCCGCACTTTAATTTTACCACTTAGTTACTATTCTTCAAATTATTTACGAAAAAGGACGATTCGTATGCGAATCGTCCTGATACTCTACTTTTATTTATTTTTTAACGATAAAATACCCTTGACCCTCTTCCACCTTGTAGGCATCGTTCTGCTTAATGGCCTGGAAGGTGTCTTCATGGGTGAAGCCCTTTGCAGCGGTCTTTGAAAAGAGGATTTGGACCGTTTGAAAACAGATCTTAATGTCGAAAAGGAAGGAATAGTTGCGGATATAAATCATGTCGAAGGTCAACTTGTCTTGCGGGCTTGTGGTGTACTTGCCCAAGACTTGACCCAGACCGGTAATGCCCGCCTTGACCCTGGTTCTGTATTGGAACTCCGGCAAATCCTTGCTGAACTCCTCAATGAAAAACTGTCTTTCTGGCCGTGGACCCACCATAGACATGTCACCGGTTAAAACGTTAATGAACTGGGGAAATTCATCCAGGCGGGTCGCCCGAAGAATTCTGCCTACCTTGGTGATTCTTGTATCGGCCCCTGTCGCCAATACCGGTCCGCTTTCCTTCTCGGCATTCTTGATCATGGTTCTAAATTTCATAACATGAAAGACCTTGTTGTCTAGGGTTAAACGTTCCTGCTTGTAGAAAACAGGAAAGCCATCTTCCAGCGCAATGGCAATTGTTACCCCCAAGTATATGGGTGATAGCAAAATGATGCTAATGGCTGAAGTGATGATATCGAAGGTTCTTTTTAATGCTCGCTGCACCTGGTTGAGCCCCAGGGGCTTAGTGGTAAGAATGGGTATATCATCGATCTGGCCCAGTTCAGTGGCAAACATGGACACTTCATGTAAGGTGGGGCGAATGGAAAGCTGAATTTCATGTTCAAAACAGACTTTCATAATCTCCTCTTTGTATGAAAAATCCATGGGTACAACCACTTCATTTGCCTGAAGAAGCAATTCTTTTACTTCCTCGCTGTAGGTCTCTGCAAAGATCTTTTTGTTATACTCGGTATTGCCCGATAAGAGTTTAAAGAAAATACGCTCATTGTCCACCTGGTTGCCAAAAACCAGTATGGTCTTGCCGGGGAACAATTTGAAATATATGTTGTGCATGATGATCTTCCAAATAATCAATAAGCCAGACTGAGTAAAAAAACTAATGGCAATAATGGAGCGCGGATAAGCAAAGCCACGGGTGAAATAGGTGATTGCCATGGTAAAGACATTCAAAACCAAAAGGGCAGAAATGGCAGCAAAGACGCTGTCCGACACCCGTTTTTCTCCACAATGGTAGGATTGGAAAAAATAAAAAAGTACGATGGCACCCAGTAATAAAATCCACCAGATATCCACAAACGCTTGCCAGTTTGTTTCTTGTATGGTTTCATAGCGAAGATGAAAGGCAAGTACAATGCCAAGCACAGTTAAAATTGCATCGCTTATAAGTTGTAAGGCATTAAATCCACTGGTATCTCTCTTTTTCATCTTTCCTCCTTCCTTCTGCTTTTCTGCAAGGAATCTTTGAACGAAAATAGCAACCAACGTTGTTCCTTATGATTTCTTTCCTTTTTTTGAGGTTTTTTTCGCTTGTTTCAAGCCATTCACTGCACCTACGGCAAGGCCAAAGATCATCCAGAAGATTGGTGCTACTGAAATAACACTGTCATTGAAAATGCTAGCTGCCGCATAAGCAAAAACCATGGCAAGTAAGGTTGCGGTTACTGGGTCTTCTTGTCCACCCAGCATATATTTCTTAATGGATTGAAAAAGAAGCAAGAAGCCCATAGCCAAAACGGCCAAGAGTGAAAGAAGGCCCGTATTTATACCCATCTGCAAATACCAGTTGTGGGGCTTGTCATACAAGAGATAGGTCGGCTGATTAATGTTCCACTTGGTAATATGCTCATACTGTGGAAATTCAAAGACAAAACAATCGGGTCCAGCACCCAAAAGAACATGCTTTTTCAATAGAGGGATGGTTCTTGACCAAATATACCCCCGATAAGTGAATATGGATTCTCTTCCTTGAAATCCAAAACGGGCAGGACTGTCAATTTGATCCGGTTTATGGTTTCTGCCCTTATAGGCTAGACCCATTTCATCGACCACAACCCAAATGTCAAACTTGGGTACAAGGGCAAACATCTGGTCCTCGGCACCATGAATCTTGGTTAAAACAAGTTCATAGTCTTGGTAAGCTTGATCTTTCACCTGATAATGACCCGCTTCCGAATTATTGAAGCCTAAGTTATTGCCCTCTGCATCTAGGGCTTTCACTGTGTTGTCTTTAATTTCAAAAGCAATATAGTCGCCATCTGCTTCTGTGATTTGAATTTGTTGTGGGGTAATCACCACGTTTTGTAGTTTTTCTCTTCCCTTCATGTCTTCTGCTTTTCTTTCAGCTTGACTTTCGCCATAATAAAGCTGATGTGTAACAGACTGCAAAGGACTATATAAAAGTGCTGCGCCTATAAGGACTAGGCCTGCGAAGGCAAAGCTAATGGCCAGCAAGGCTTTGTTCTTTTCTCTTCTATTAAAGATATATCTATAGAGGATGCTTGCTCCGACAAAATAAAGGAAATAGACAAAAAGAGTCAAGTAATCCTGTTGAATCAAGCGATTGCCATTCCACATTTTGGCATAAATCAAAATCATGACTATCACCATCGCTAGCCAGGCAAGAATCAAAGGGACCAAACGCTTGCCGCTTTTCTTCAATGCCTTTGGCATGAAAAGAACCATGATGATCATACCGGCTGAAAAGCCGATGAGGCCCGCTGAAGAACGAGAACCAACCAAGGCTGAGAAAGAAACTAAATTGGCAATGATGTAAAAGATTTCTTGCTTCTTGCTACTATTGACTTTTAAAACATAGCCCAATGACAAAAGAGTCATCATGGCAGCATAGCTGCCCATAAAATTTGGATTATAGAGACTGCCAACTACACCGGTTTCAAAACTCGTTTTTACCGACTCGCCAACGGTAGACCAAACTTCCCGCGGAAAGGCAAAATAGCGAAGAAAGCCTTCTGTGTAGGGGTCGTACCCAACATACTGAAGAAAACCAAAGAAACCCATTAGAATGGAAGAGGCCATGAGGGTATGGGTGAATACATCAATGGCTTTTCTTTGTCTACCATAATGGATACATAAAAAGAAGATGGCTACATAAGACAGTAACACCCACCCGCCTTCAAATCGATCGGTTAATCCATTGAAAGCAATATCATAGGGACTTAAAAGTGAAGAAAACAAAATGGCTAGGCCGTAAACCCCTGCAAAAACGGTGTATAGGCTTTTTTCTAAATGAATCCGTTTCTTAGCCAATTGATATAGAAAGATTCCCAAGGCCAGAAGGGTAAAGAAAATTAACGCTTTTGCCTTGATCAATGAATAGAGATCATTGAATCCTGTTCCAGGATAGTATACCGCTTCATCCAAGGTACGTTGATAAGTCTGCACACGAAACAATAGTGGTACAATGCCGATAATGAGGGCTAAAGGCAGCAACTCCTGCCATTTTACTTCCCGGTCACGTATATTCTTCATATATATCCTCCAACTTATAATCTTCTTATATTTTACACCAAAGCCCATTCTTTCTGGCTATTTTTTTATTCTTGTTTAATCATTCTTCCTACCTTTTCATCAACCACTTCCACTCTGGCGGATTAAACAGCCTTAAGACTAACAAATACGTAAGTGCGCCCGACAAAATTACAACTGCTAGTCCACCCATTTTGACCAAGAGATTCATATGGGTCAAATAATGAGGGCCTAAGTATTGCTGCAAGGGCCAAATAACCAGCACCATGGCAACACTCGCTATGAGGGGCGGAAGCATGGCAGGCAAACGGCTGTCCACGTCTGCTTTACCAAAGTATTGTTGGAACTTCCATTTGCGCAAGAACATGCCTAAATAACCCGCAATGGCTGTTGCTGCCGCCAAACCCTGCACACCGTATGGCCCCACCAAAAGGAGATCCAAGGCAATATTTGCCGCTACGCTAATCATACCAATCTTCATAGGGGTCTCGGTGTCTTGATTGGCATAAAAGCCCTTAACATAGAGACTATTAACGCCCGCAGCCAAAATAGCCGCTGCATAAATGCGCAAAAGGCTGGTTGTTTGTGCCAAAGCCAAAAGATCGAAGGCACCCCGGCGGTAGATTACCGTCACCACCGCTTCAGCCAAAACCATCAGTCCAATGGTAGAAGGAATGAGCAAATCTACCATCACCCGCAGAGATCTGTCAAGAACTCGGCGAAACCGCTCCTTATCCGTTTGAGCAAAATGCGAAAGTGTTGGAAACAATAGAGTCACAATAACAGCCAATATTAAAGCTTCATAGGTACCAATAATCCGGTTGGAATAATTCAATGCAGCAACACTGCCCGTTTCAAGGGGGGTCGCCAAAATTTTATCTACAATACCATTAATGTGATAAACCACACTGCCCATCAATAATGGAATGCTTAGGCGTGCCAGCTTCTTAACATCATCACTGTCCCAAAATTTCGGCACCCAGTGATAGCGATAACCCAAGCGCCGCATATAAGGCACCGTTGTTAAGTACTTGGTAATTGAAGAAAGCACCATGGCAACAGCCAGCCCTTCTATGGACTGAAAACGAACAGGCAAAACCATGAAAAAGGCAATATAAACAAGGTTGGAATAAATGCCTGCAAAGTTTGAAACCAAAAAGCTCTGGTGGCTTTTCAAGTAGTTCACATGCAAATCATTCATAGCACCAAAGAAGATGGAAAAAACACCAATCCGAAAGAGGGTAACCGTAAGTTCCTGGCTGGAGGATGAAAAACCGTACCCAATAAAACCGACAACTGTTGGTGCAAAGAAAAGTAAAATTGCAACAATGACCCCATACAAGAAAACAAGCCCTTGGGTCAATCGACGAATCAAATTTTCCTCGTCTCCCTTTCGGTTTCTAATTTCAATTAAAAGGGGAATCATCCCATTGCTGAAGACCCCCGAAAACAACCAAATAAAACTTACAATGGCATTCATGAGAAAAAAGCTATCGGCTTCAATCCCCGTGCCAAAGGTTTTTGCAATAAAAATTTCCCGCAAGAAACCTGTCGCCCGGCTAACAACCGTAAGCATAGCGATCAACAAGGCCGTTTTCTTTAAAAAGCTTGCATTGCCCATTTCGCTACTTCCATGCCCACGCAAACGGTGGAAGATATTTTGTACAACCGACCAAGCGGAAGACAAGGGGCCCATTTTTTCGTGTTTTCTAAATACACGGTAATTATACTTGACCAGACCGACCTTCTTTTTCGATATGGAATTTTTATGAAATCGATGAGAAGCCAATGTTTGGTGCAGACACAAAGCGGGTTGCTTGACCTCTCGCATCAATTGTAACCACAGAGCATAATCCTGTCGTTTCCGTAGCGAAGGGAACCAGACTCTTTCAAAAGCGGTTTTATCCACAACAACGGTCAAACAACCCATCCAGTTTCGTTTCAGCATCATCTCGTGGGTAACGGCATCGGGCAAACTTTCTGCTTTTTGCAAGACCTCGCCATATTCATCAACTCGGTCATACTCCGTAAAGGAGACAACCGAACCGGTTTCTTCCATAAAAGCGATTTGTCGCCTTAGTTTTTCTGGGTGCCATAAGTCATCTGCATCTAAAAAAGCCAAATACCTTCCCTTGGCTTGTTCAAGTCCCCTATTTCTTGCAGCAGCACTGCCTTGGTTCTCTTCCATATCAATATGGTGAATGCGCGGCTCTCGCTTCATCCACTCTTCAACCATTTCACTTGTCGCATCTGTTGATGCGTCATTGACAATAATAAGTTCCCAATTCTTTTCGCTTTGTTCTACGACAGAAGCGATTGCTTCGTTTATAAATCTCGAAGCATTATACGCAGGCATAATCACAGATATTTTTACTTCCATCGCCATTCCCCTTCTCTACTTCTTTATTCACCTTGCACGCTTTGGATCAAAGGCGCAGTTAAAATACTTCTTTTAAGACCGCTTCTGTCATTTCCCCAAAAAGGGGTCCATTATTCAACTGGTGGGGGGCTATGCCGCCACAAAATAAGTTGAATTCAATAATAACCGGCTCTCCCTGCTCATCAATGGCAATGTCCCAAGTGATCAGTTTTGAATGCAAAAGCTTGTTGTGAGATTTCTTGACCAATTCAACCACCTGGGGGAAATTTGGAATCACGCAGTCCTCAAAGCGGGCGCCTTGAGGATGTGTATCAAATTTCTCACCCTTCAGATTAAAGCCCATGGTTTTTAATCTGCCATCGGGTCGAATCCCCGAACTGATGCCACCGGCACAGCCATTGTCCATCTTTCCACCGTCTTTTCCCATTCTCAGCACAGCTGACAAAAGGTGAACTTCTCCTTGAAAATAAAAGGTGACCGCACGGATTGTATTGACGGATGTGGGGTGTACCTGTGCAATGTTTTTATGCTGTTTCATAAATTCTTGAACAATTACATTCTTGCCCATGGTGTCTAGCACATTTTTCAATGCTTGTTGACCATCTTCTTGCTGCCAAAATTGAATGCCGTGGCCACCGCCCGTACCAATGGATGGCTTGAGAATTATTGCCTCAAATTGGCGGCAAATACCCAAAACACAATCTTGATTTATCAGGTCAAAATCTGCATTCATCCAAATTCCATTGATCTTTCTAGCCAAGCTTTTTGGTTGCTTAATTTCAGGAAAGAGCAAGGGAATATAGTTCTTCTCGGAAATACCTCTTCCAAAATTTCGGTTGTTAAAGGCTCTATCAAAAACCGTGAAGTGTAGATCCTCGGGAATATGCCTGGGATCTAACTCCCCGTGGTGATAACTAAAATAGTACTGCCACCGCATATCAAAGCGAGTGGTGTAGGGTTTCCAGTAGGCCTTCACTTCTGCTTTAAAGGACTTGGGCATGACAAGGCTTTGCTGGCGGTAGTGCTTCGAAAGTTCATGGTTCAATTGGGCCCGATAGAAACCGCCTCCCAGTCCCAGTTCGCACCAGTCGAGGAATCCAACCCCAATCCCTTTTACTGATCGATATAACTTTTTCATTCTTACACCGCCTTAATAGACTCATGAAGATGCTTGCCAAATACTTCCTCTAAGACCTCATCTGTTAGCTCTCCAAAGAGGGGACCATTGCTAAGTTGGTGCAAATCAATCGATCCACGCCAATAATTCGGTTCCACCAAAATTGGCGACCCATCCTTGGCAATGGCGATATCCCAAGACATCAATCGAAAATGGGCGATTCTTGCATGCATGGCGCAAAGCAAATCGAGGATGTCTTGAAAATTGGGGATGATACAGTCCTCAAATCGTCCCCCTTGGGGGTGACGATCATAGGCATAACCCTCTTTTGTATATGCAATCTCTTTTAATTGACCACTAGCCAATATACCTGCAGAGATTCCACCCATCTGCGAATTATCCACACGACTATCATTGATTCCCATACGCAAAACCGAAGATAAAATATGTACCTGACCATGTTGTAAAAAACTCATGACCCTTACGGTATTAACCGAAGCGGGGTGTAAGCGGGCCAGGCTTTCATGCTGGTCAATCAAGGCTTGAACAAGCAGATCCTTACCTGGCTCATCCAATTTCTTTTCTAAGGATTTTACACCTTCTTCTGACTTCCAAAACAAAATACCCGATCCACCACCGGTGGAAAGCGTTGGTTTGATGATGATTGCTGGCTCATTGAGAATGAATTGAATGCTCCTTTCTCGGTCCAGAATACCATAGTTTTTATCCAGCCACTCTCCGTTTACCCGCCGAACAATGGTCCTTGGTTGAGCAAGCTCTGGAAACATCAAGGCAATGTAGTTCTTGTCCCGCAATCCATAAGAAAGATTCATGCGGTTCATATAGGGAAGTATCACTGTAAAATACAGGTCATTTGGAATGAATTTTTTGTCTTCAACACCTGTTTGATTGGCGTAAAAACGGTGCCAGTTGATATCAAAGCGAGTGGTGAAAGCATTCCAATATGCCCAAACTTCTCTCTTATAAGCCAAGTCCATTGGCGGTATTCCTTTAAGGAATTTAACATGAAGTTTTCGATTAATTTTCAGCTTTAGAATCAATCTAGCAAGCCGATCTTTTAGCCGAAATCCTAGCTTGAATCCAATGTCATTGATTTCTTTTAAAATCGTCATGGCGATCCCCTTCTGCTTTACACCACTTCAATGATTGACCATAAGGCCATTGTAAAGCCGACTAAACCTTCTATCCTTCTCCTCTAAGTTTACACGAAATGGGCTTGAATTTGCAGTTTTTTCAATATTTGGGGGAAATAAAAAAGTGATCAAAAATGATCACCTTTTTACTTGCTCACTAAGTTGCTTCTGCAATTGCTTCTTCCGCTCTTTGAATGAAATCATGCCCAGTAGATATGCACCTCTCATCCTCCTTTTTCTTACTATATCTAGTATATCTCAGCGAAAAGAAACTTTCATCCACAAGATAGTTACGTTTTCTTACAGGTTTTGAAGAATCAAACTAGATTCGAAAATCTTCCTGTTGAATTCTTTTGCGGTGATACTGCTGTTATTCATTGGCATAAAGCAGAAACTGGTTGCGCAAACTTCCAATCAATTCATCCAGGCCCACTTCTCCTTTAAAATACCGTTCTGCCCCGTCTATCATAAGGGTGATTTCCTTTTGTCCACCAACCAAAGCTCGACTGCTGTTTTGGAAATAAGGGATGATTTTTTCATAG
Organism: Gottschalkiaceae bacterium SANA; assembly: GCA_036323355.1. Taxonomy (GTDB): domain Bacteria; phylum Bacillota; class Clostridia; order Tissierellales; family GPF-1; genus GPF-1. The sequence continues at coordinate 3,102,368 of AP028876.1, forward strand.
TCTTGCTCAGTCGGATCCGCCATATCCAGCATGCGTTCACCATAAGCCGTTTCCAAAACCTGGATTAGGCCAAAGAACATTTTTTCATTGGTTTTTGCAACTGCTTTTTTTGCCAAGTCCAAGGTAATCGGCACAGCCTGCATGCTAACCTTGGATTCCTGTATTTCTTCATCCAAGGCTAGGGCTTGCAGAAACTCCACCGCCGCCGCTTTGTTTTTGCTGTCCTTTACAATACCGAGCATGGATGCAGAAAAGGCATAGCTTTTGCTTTCGCTTGGGTAGGGAAGAATCCAATAATCCGCTGCCTCGAAACGGGCATGGGCACCTTTCAACTCCATAATTTCCGCTTGATTGATGGGCTCCAAAGCTATGGTTCCCTTGGGTCCATAAAAGTCGTACTTGTCTTGATCCAGTTCTTCATTAACATAGGGTGCATGGCTGAGTTTATCCGCCAAAGCCACCAAACGCTTGTACAAGTCTGCCTTGAATACCCCTTGCTCATCCACCAAATCCTGCAAATTGTTAGCGACCAAACCCTTTAGAATAACAGTGGCAGGCAGTTTTCTTAATGGTGCCACACCTGCTGCCACCAAGTCGTCCATCATGGTTTCAAAGTCTTCAATGGTTCTTTCCGAATCCATGTAGGCCTGGTAAATGGCGTCTGTCGCTTCTGTCTTCTCTGCATACAGACCCAGCATGCGAAGATCGATTGGCAAACCGATCAATTTTCCATCCTGCTTGATCGCCTCCAATACTCCAGCATCTGCTGTTTTTAAGGCCTCCTGATCAATAACTGCGTTCAAATCTTGGAAAAATCCTTTTTCATTCAGTTTCTTTACAGGCAGGTCCTTAAAGAATACCAAATCAATCTGCTTGCCGCCTAGAATGTCGGTGTTGATTTTTTTCAGGTAGTCCTCATTGGTCAGTTCGTTATGGGTTTTCAACTGCACCCGCAGTTCCGGGTGCTTAGCACTATAGTTATTGACATAAAAATCTGTTGTGAAATCTGACTCCTTCGTATAGATCACCAGGGTCGTCCTGTCTGCCAAATTGGGGTCTTCCCCCTCTTTTCTTGTCAAATAATAGCTTTGACTGAAATTTTCCATGCTTTCAAAATCCAAAATCGTCATATATATTTTATCCCCTTGGAAGTACAAAGACTGGCAGGTTTTCATGCCCACACTCAGTTCATCGAAATGCTCTTTCATGTCTTCTCGATCAACCGCCTTTCCTTCCTTGTCATAATTCAACCGGGTCCATTCCTGGTTAACAAGCGTTAAGCCTTCCGGCGTTTTCTTTCCGCCCAGTATAGCGCCCTGAAAGTTTTCAATCACGCGCTCTTCATTGCCTGTTTCCCAGTCATAGGCAATAACACTGCTCTGAAAGCCTTCCATGCTTATCAAATAGAGGGTCTGCCCGGTCACATCCAGCACCTGACTTACATCCTCCCTCACCATTCGCTTGACTCCCGTTTCCAGGTTCCACGCCTCCAATTGACCCTCACCATTCAAGCGGACAATCTCATTGTCCATTTGGTAAAAGAAGGCGCCAGCACCCATGACCATACCCATGCCCTCAGCTTGATTTGCAAAGTCCTTCACTTCCACCGTATCAATATGGCTTCCATCAAAGCCGTATCGGTGAATCTGATTCTGATTATCCGACACATAATGGATCAAAAGGGTGTCGGTTCCATTGGAACCCAGCAGATCTACCATTCCCTCTTTTCCCGTTTCAAATGAATTTTTGCTCCCGTCTGGCGCATAGACCCATACGGTAGAACCCGAGTCTTGTTCAATCACTGCAATGGTACCGTCTTGCAGTTGGGTCATCACCTTGACGCCTTGGCCCTCCAAGGCCGTCTTTTCATAGTAATAGCTTTCTCCCTTTTTGCTGTCCCTTGGTGGTTGACCACCGTCTTCAACGACAGACCTAGAACTGCTTCCCTTGCCCGTGCATCCTGTTATCAATAAGACGACAAGCAAGATCATTGCTATCCACCGTTTTTTACCATTTTTTTTCATCTCTTTTTCCTCCTTAAGTCTCGCTCTATCCAGCATAAGCCCAGCCATGCAGCAAACATGCCTGTTCCCTCTAAGCGCAACAGGGTCAGTTGATGCAAATATTCCTCACTCATCATTCGCTGATGAGCAAAAAACAAGTGCTCTCTCAAGCCCCGAATCTGATCCAAGTACCAGCTTAAACTGACCAAATTTTCATTGATCACTTCCAAAGGCAATGACGCATACTCAATTTGCGTTGCCAATATTGCAGCCGCCAAAAACCGCCAAGCTGCTGGACTTATTTGCCTGTGTCTTATCTTAAAAATTCCACTTGCCACCAATAGCAACAAGGCGCCCACACCAAATAAACTCATCTGCCGCCTGCTTCTTTCCTGCAACTCTCCATAGCTGTTGACCTGAACCTGGTCGCCCAGGCTAGAAAACTTATTTGCAAGCATAGCGGGACGATAATCTTCTCCCTCTTGATTTTGCCCAGACAAAAGCAGTAAAGTCGGTTTCTGCACCTTCATTTTATCCACATTGGTCAACATCTTTACCGCTTCCTTTGTATCTCGCAATCGGGCTGAAACCACCCAAGGAAGAATGGTCCCCGGTCGGTCCATCTGTGCAGCCTGCTTTTCCACTTTGGGATGAAGGCTAACACTTTTGCTTTTGTCAAATTCCACTTGTCCCACTAGGCCAGAAGTTTGGGTTTCGAATTCACTTACCAAACCCTTAACCGCTCTGGAAAATATACTTTTATCTCCAACGGTTTTCCAGCTTGCCGCATCTGCCATCAAATAGGCTTGCGGTTTTACATCTTCTATTATTCCTTCAACTTCCTGAAAACTTGCTCTTGCATTTTCCACATGAATGTCAAAAGATGGCGCTCGTGCAGACTTATTGCCCGCAGCGCTGGCAAAGCTGGCAATGCCAATCAATGCAATGACCACTCCCTTTGCAAGCAATCCTTTCATTTATTGTTCCTCCCGTTCCCAAGTCACCTTCATGTTTTCTGCCAAACTCTTGTCATTCAAGATTTTGGATACATAGGCGTCTTCTGGTGAAAGTCCGGATGTGATAACCACATTCTTGTCATCAGACTCGCCTGTAATCACCGTTTGCCTAACGACCGTCACCTCTGTGCCAAATCCTTTTTTCTTTTCCTTTACCACCCATACATAGGCCTTGTTTTGATATTTTCCAACGGCTGATTTTGGAACCACAAGATCGTACACCTTTGTTCGTTTGGCATGTTTCAGCTCCACTTGGGCCCCCGCTGGAATCTCCCCTGTTGCTACTTGTATTTTCAACAAGCGATTGTCTTGATTTTCTGGGTCTGCACGTATGCTTAAAATCTCTCCCTGCAAACTGCCATTCACACTGGCGTGCTTCACGTTCAGGGAATCACCGACTTTAAAGTGCTCTGCCTTCTTTTTTTCAATGGAATAAACGAGCTGTGACCATTCGCTTTTCTTGGCAATCTCGTACAAAAGCTGTCCTTTTTGAATCTCCCCACCCACTGTCATAGAAAACCGGGCCAAGACGCCGGTTTCCTTGGCTCTCACTTGACCATTTTCCTTTATAATCTCTTTCAGCCCTTGCAATTCCTCTTGAATTTCTTTGGATTTTTCTTCTGCTTCCCGTCGGCTGGCAAGCACTTGGGCTTCCCTTTCCTGCAAGGAGGCCCCCACTTCCATCTCTTCTGCCCGCTTTTTATCCCGCTCCAAACGTGCGGTTTCCACGGCCTGTTTGGAAACGGTCCCAAGTTGATACAATTTTTCCTGTGTCACCAGCTTTTGTTCGGCTTCTGCCAACTCGTGGGCATACGCCTGCTTCTTCTCAGCCCGCTCCTCTTGAAAAAAACCCGCCTCCCTCTTTTGGGCGGCTTGAAGTTTCAAGTCCCATTCACTTTGACTTTTCTCTAGCTTGGCAAGCTGCTTTTTCAGTTCTTCAAGATCCAAACGGAAAAGGACGGTTTCCGGTGTCACTTCCTCTCCCTCGGCCATCTTCACCTGGCTAACCCTACCGCCAAAATCTGAAAACACTGCATCTCGGTCTTTCCATTCCAGCTGTTCATTTCCTTGCAACTCGATACTCAAAGCGGTCTTTGCAGCATGTACGGCTTGCACCTGCGGACGCGTATATTCGTTTAAGAAAGATGAAAACAAAGTGAATCCCCACAGGGCCAAAAAGAAGATCACCAGATTTTTCACCGCAAACCATTGTTTCCACATTTTTTTCATTGGATATTCCCCCTATTTCATGGCCAGGTTCTTCAATCCTGACTCCAAATCTTTTCTCGATGCAAAATACAAAAGCAATGCCGGAATCAAATACAAGACCGACGCCCCAAAAGCTATGTTAAAATCCTTGCCAGCCGAAGTGGCCAGCACCATGGACAAGGGAAACTTGGATGCATCCGACAACATAATCAATGGTTGTTCCACCATATTCCAGTAATCAATAAAAGACAAAACAGCCAATGAAAAAACAAATGGTTTGGCAATGGGCATGACCACCTGCCAAAAGATGCGAAGTTCGCCTGCTCCATCCACCCTAGCTGCCTCAATCAATTCATCAGGTATTTCACGCAGATACTGCTTCATGTAAAATACGGCAAAAGCGTGAAATATTCCTGGCAAGTATATGGCCGCTGCATGATCATAGGTTCCCAGTCGAATTGCCATAATAAAATTGGGCACCAGGGTCACCTGAAAGGGGATGAGCATAGCCACCATAAAAAGATAAAAAAGCGGATCTCGAAATCGGAAGCGAAACTTGGCAAACCCATAGGCAGTTAAGGTGCCAACTACCATCTGGCCCAATACAATCGGCAAAACCAAGCCCAAGGAATTCCAATACATTTTCAAGAAATCCAAACGGTTAATCAGTACCGTAAAATACTGGCGAAGCGAAAAGCTCTTTGGAATCAGATGCCAGAGGCTAATTCCCTTGCCACTCTCTAAAATTTGCTTAAGACTATCAAGTTCGGTTTTGCCCATGACACTCATCAAAACCGTAATAAGCAGGGGCAAGGCAAAGGCAAAAGCCAAAATCACTCCTGTGCAGTTGATCATTACTCTTATGCTGTTCCTCTGTTTCACACCCCTTCCCCCTTTCGATCAATTGCCAGCATTGCTCCAACAAAGAGAAGGACACCAATCAATACCGTCAATGCGGCCACCGATAATTTCTGATAGTCCAACACCAAAAATAAATTGTTCATATAATGCTGCAATGAATAAATGCTTTGATCCGGATAGCTGCCCAAGAGCAGATAAATTTCTCGAAAGGCCTTAAAGGCATTCAACACCGAAATCATGATTACAAAGATCAAGGTGCCTCGAATCGAGGGCAGGGTGATCAAGCGAAACTGTTGAATCTGATTTGCCCCATCAATGGATGCAGCTTCATACATAGCACGATTGACATTTTCCAGCGCTGCGGTAAGAATAATGACGTTGTAACCGATATTCTTCCATAGAAAAAGCAACAACACCGTCACCAAAGCCATTTTAGAATGATAAAATTCCACCGGACCCGACCCAAAATGCCGAAAGATGGTATTCAATACCCCGTCGTAGCGGAAGAACAAGTCAAATACCATCATGACCGAAGCTGTTGGAATGATCATGGGAGAAAACAAAACCGACTGCACCACCGTTGGATACCAAGTCATGCGCTGCACCAGCAGAGAAATCAGCAATGAGATTACAGTAATCGATATCACAGCCAAACTTACAAAAACCATTGTGTTGCGAAATGCCAACTGGAAAACGACATTGCTTAAAACCTCGGCAATTTTGCCAAATCCCCATTCGCCCGATTCATTTTGCAGCGCATACATCACCATCCGTCCCATGGGAATCAAGTAAAAAACGCCCAAACCCAATAGACCTGGTGCAATCCACCCCCATCCACTAGGTATTCTATTCCCTCTTCTTTCCATGACTTCCTCCTTTTCCTTGTCTTAGTATAAAACTGCGAAATATGAAAGTCGTGTTTAACTTGTAAAAAAGATGTGAAAAAAACGAGGCGTTTTCACGCCTCGCTTTTCATTCCTTATTCAATTTCAATTTTCTCGGCAAATCGTTCCGTTTCATTTTGTACAACCATAGCCATATAACCACTATGAAAACTAATAAAGGCTGTTGTGTCGTTCCGCATTACCATCAAGACTTGATTCTCCGGGTGATCGGGGGCTTCATACCTAAACCAAAACCATTCCGTTTGGTCTTCTGGAACCACATAGCGGAACTGGGCTTTCAACAGGGGTTGCACATCTCCCAGCAAGTGCTTCTCCACAACATAAGCGCGTGCCTTTTCTTCCATCATCTTCCGATCCATCGGTTCGTCCACCAAGCCTTCTTCCCAAAATGGATTGCTTATCTCCAATATCCGTTGGGTGTTTCCTTCAAACTTCCCGCTGATTGTCACCTGCCTAGCCGGATCTATTTTCGCCACACGATAATAGCCCTGGTCCAAAGCAGCAGGATATTTTTCCTTGATTGCTGCCACCCATTCATCATCCAGTCGTTCCCATTCCAGCTCCACTTGTTTGGCATTTTGATAGGCAATGGATACCATATACTCTTCTTCATTCTTGGGTACCGTTAAAAAGTTTTGAAATGCCCACTCCGCCTTGCCCAAAAGATTCTCATCATATGTCGTGCCAAATTCTACAAGTCCAATTTCTACTGGCAAGGTGGCTTGCACCATAGAAGATACCTTCACATGATCCACCAGCACCTCTCCTTTTTTTACTTTTTGATCGGATTCGCAAGCGCTGCATAGCAGTGCGCCAACCACCAAAGCAACTAAGAGTATTCGCTTCATCTCTGCACCTCCTTGAAAATCATGGTGACAGATGTTCCTTCATTCAATTGACTTTTGATTTCAAACCTACCCTGGTGTATTTCCAAAACCCGCTGGCAAATGGACAAGCCCAGCCCTGCACCATGATGCTTGCGGGTACGGGCTTTATCCACCATATAAAAGGGTTCCACAATCCGCGCTATTTCCGTCTCTGCCATGCCTATGCCATTGTCTTGCACCCGAATCTGCATTTCGTGATTTGTGAAATGCAGGAAGACAGCAATTTGTCCCCTCTCTTCAACCGCCTTTACAGCATTATCTAAAATATTTTTCAACAACACTTTAAAATAATCCGCTTCCACAATCCAAAAGCCTGGCTCAAGATCCGCTTCTATATGAATATCCTTGTCTTGAAATCGCGGCACCATTGCCTGCAAAACCTCTTTAATCAGCCCATCCATAGATGTGTTTTCAAATGCAAAGTTGCCTTTGCGCAGCAGAATCAGGTCCATTAATTTCATAGACAATCTTTCTAAATGGCGCCCTTCCTCCCAAATCACCTGCAAAGCCTCGGTACGAGTTTCTTCATCTGTTTTTGCATTGCGAAGATACTCGGCATAGCCGATCACCGACGTTAGGGGTGTTTTCATTTCATGGGTAAAGCTTTCAATAAAGGCTTCCTTTTCACGATTCGCCGCTTCTAAACGAATCGTATTGTCTTGGATGGAAGCAGCCATCTGATTCAAGTGATGACCGAGCAGAGCAAACTCATACCCATTTTGTTCCGGTAGCCGCCTCTCCAAATTTCCATCCGTCATTTCTTGAGTCATTTGCACCATGGCTTTCAAGGGTTTTGCAATAGACTGACTGATCAAGAGCATGAAAAGGGAAAAAAGCAATAGAGCCAAAACCTCCGACTGAAAAAACAACCTCCACTGATGGTCAATCATCGTGTAAAAATCAGTGATATCCCGCGCATATGTTAAGTAAAACCATTCACCATTTAGTTGAATCTGACTGGATACAAAAAGCAAACTGCGGTCTCCGTGATCACGGATAAGAGTTCGCCTCTCATCCCTAGAAGAAAAATTCAACTCTGGGCGTTCCTTTGGCCATTCCATGTTAAAATTTGATGCAACCTGACTTCCGTCCTGATCAAGAATCTCCACATAGACTTCTGGCAGCGTTTCAACTAAAATCTTCAAGTACCCTTGAATCAAATCACGATTAAGTATAGACAAGTCAATCCCCATGCCCGAAATCATAGGAATCTGTTCCCACAAACCATAGACAATCGTTGCTTCTTCATTACGGCTGCGTTCCACTTCCCGCCTTAGTCCCGCATTTTTACTCTCCTCCAGGTTCACATAACCCGTTGCATTAAAAATCAGCAGGAAGAGCAAGACTGTAAAAAGATAAATTTTTAAAGCCAGTTTCATCTTATCCCTCCCAACGATAACCAATCTTATAGACCGTTTTTATCACATCACCCAAGTCCAGTTTTTTGCGAAGCTCCTTCACATGCACATCTACGGTGCGGGTCCCCCCTGCAAAATCCATGTCCCAAACCCGATCCAGAATCTGTTCGCGTGACAAGGCAATATTCTTATTTCGAAGGAACATGCAAAGCAACTCATATTCCTTTAGTGTCAAATCAATCACCTTGCCATTCTTTCTCACACAGCGTTCATCTTCTTGCACTTCAATGTGACCAAACCGCATCACAGGCTCAATCTTCCCCGCCCTGCGCAGCACCGATTCTACCCGTGCCAAAAGCTCAATACCTTCAAAGGGTTTAATCATGTAATCATCAGCCCCCAACTTCAAGCCTTTAACCCGATCCAACACATTGACCTTAGCCGTTAAAAAAATTACGGGCACTCCAGAACCGCGCACCTCTTCCATCACTTGGAAACCATCGATGCCCGGCAGCATAACATCCAAAAGAACCAGGTCATATCTATCCTTTTTTATCTCCTCAACCGCAGCCAAACCGTCAAAAACGACCGAAGTCTCATACCCACTTAAATGAAGGTTCATTTCAATCAATTTGGAAATATTCACTTCGTCCTCAACAATCAAAATTCGTTTGCCCATGGCGGTCTCCTTTTTTCTTATTGTACCATAATCAAATCAGCCAACTTCCCGCTTCTTTTTCAAACTATCACACCATCATAGAGAAGTTGCGTAAGACTTGTAAGGAAGTTGTAAAATCTTCAAACCACCAAGAGAAAGGAAAATCGCCTCAACAAAAAAATCTATCCCAAAAGGATAGATTTTTTCCGCTTCGATAACGCTTTGCTACTTCTGTACAGATTTACGATGTACAAGTCGTGTTATTCCATCAATCTGTTCAATAACAAAGAAATCAATGGTGTAGGTGGTCTGCCCTGCTTCATCCGTTTGCAGGTGGATCTCGAATGTCGAGTCAGTTCCAGCTGGTATGCCTTCAAGCCAGTCACCTTCAAAGCTTGTCATTGGAATATTGATTTCATGACCTTGATAGTTCAAGAGTAAATCTCTGGCTCCTTTACCCATTCTAGCAATCAAATCGGCATAAGGAATTTGTAGGCGTACATCCTTTGCTTTTGATCGAAGAGGCACTCGATAATCGATCAAGCCATTTTCATCTTTTTGAATGATCAAACCAAAGCACAAATCATCGAACCGTGCAAGAGTCTGTCCTCCAAATGTGCGCTCCGCAACAAGATGATGAAATCGACCGGGCACTATTTTGGCTTCTTTGTTCACGCTAACCGTATAGGTTTTTGCCAACCCATCTTCCGCTGTTACAACAATGGGGATGATTGTTGACTCTTCAAGTAACTCAATCGGCATGCTGACCGTGCCCGATGTTACAGCCAGCCCATTAACCGTCATGCTTGCTTTCTCATCTGCAAGGGTTCCTGTTACTGTAAGGCTGGTTACACTTCTTGCCACCCTTACCGCATAACTGGTTTCTCCGGCATCAAAGCCTGGGGTCAAAGAACCTTGGCTAACCACTAATCCACTTAGGTCATTATTGCTGCTTAGGGGTGTCGGTTCTGCTTTGGTTACGGTCAGTGTATAGGTCTTATGATCCGTTTGGTACTCTGCCGTTACAACAATTTCTATCTTGGTCTCTTTTTCAACCAGTGCAATAACTTCACTAGCACTTTTCCCATTTACCGACACGCTTGCGTTGATATCATCCACAAGTCCCGCCACGGTAATGGCCCGCGTCTCATGGGCTACCGTAGTCGCATAGACTATTGTTTCTGGATCAAAAATTGGGTCTAGTGTGCCAAGACTCGTGGTCAAGCCACTCAATTTTACAGGCTCTGGCATCTCCGTAACAACCTTAATTGTATAACTCTTTCGGTCTCCAACCTGAGGGGTTACATCAAAGCGAAACAAGAGATCATCTGGATCTGGATGAAATTCAATTTGTATGGTTCCGTCTTGGGCCATCATGATTCCACCAATCATTGCGGCCCTCATGTTCCCTTTAATATCGGCGACCCTCACGATTGTACCCTCGCTTGCTGGTGCTGTGGTCACTTTGACTACTCTAGGAAGGGCTACTCTTCCTGAATTAGGATCAAATTCAATTTGTGGATTGGCCACAATTAAGTACTCGGTTTGATCCGGGCTAAATGCCGGATACAAAGTGCCTCCGCTAACGACTAGGCTGCCCAAGTTGTTTTTCTCAACAACGGGTGCTGGGGCTGCTTTGGTTACGGTCAAGGTATAGGTTTGGTCGCTTCCATCTTCCGCTGTTACAAGGATTGGAATAATGGTAGCAGATTCCTCGTTCAATCTAACCATTTTACTGGCCGGTCCGCCATCAATCGACACATTCGCTTTGCTATCCGCTGGTGTTGCTGTCACGCTAATTCCCTCAGTTCCGCTGGCTACTGTTGCTGTATAGGTCTTTGTATCCGCATGGAATTCGGGAGATAGGGTTCCAGGAAGTGCCCCTTCGCTGAAGGTCAATGCACTTAAGTCCTTATTGCTGCTCAATACGACCGGAGGAGCAGCTTGTCTAAATACGGAAATAGAATAGGTGCTAATGGTTTGCCCCAATACATCAATAGTCAGTCGATTAAATCCAACGTTCAATCCTATCGGATCAGCCCCTCCAGAACGCATATTCAAAGGCATCGGCATGGTAGGCGCGTAAATATAAACATCTAAACTAGGTTCTATGGCATTTGCAATTACGCTAATCATACTCACTTCATTTCCTACAACTACCGCATAATTTAAACATTCTGGGTTGAATACAGGTGTCAGTGATCCATTTCTTATTCGTAAGTTGCCCAATAGACTCATAGGGTCTATGGTCTGATTCTCACTATTATTCACCTTTAGGGTATAAGTTTTTGTACTTCTATCCTCCGCCGTCACATCGATATCAAGTGAAGCTTCTCTAGGTAGAGGTGGAATCAATCCTTGATTAACGCCCAGCTGCACGAACTCGGGTGGACCGGTGAATGATATGGCCGCATGGGTATCTTCCGTCGTTCCCGTCACTGTAATTGGCAAGTGAGAGCCATCACCCACAACCACATACTCGGTTTGATCCGGGCTGAAAGCCGGAAGCAAAAACCCGTTTGCAATGGTCAAATTACTCAAATTACTGTTGTCGCTAAGGCCTAAAGTGTCAATTTCACCCTCTGTGTTCAAGGGATCGGCAAATACCGGAAAACTGACTGCCTGCAACAAGAGCAAAAAGCAAAGTACATATACAATCCTTCCCATTCCTTTTTCTTTTCTCATTCTAGTCCTCCTACTTTTTGTTTATTTGAGTCATCCTTCTTCACATATCCATCAAATTCCAATGAGTGACAATGACTCTAAGCAAATTAAAATTAACTTGCTTATTATGAAAAAAAGACGACCATAGTCGTCTTCTTTCTAATCATTATCTCCAGTATATCCCAGAATATAAGAAGTTTCATCCACAAGAACTTTACATTTTCTTACAAGAAAGAAAGAGCCTCGATGAGTTTACCAATAGGCTAGTAAATACTTTGGCGGTGTACAAGCTTTGTCTTTTCATTTACCTGCTCAATGGTCAGCACTTGTATGGAAACAAGAGTAATTTCCTCTTCATTTTGTTGTAATTGAATTTCAAAATATGCATCGGTTTGACATGACATCTTTGCAAACACATCTGCACATTCAAACTTTGACATGGCAATCTGAATCTCTTTTCCTCCATAGCTAATCACCATTTGGTCCAATTGATTTTCAATCCGCCTTGCAACATCTCCATAGGGAATACAGAGATTTACCTTTGCATCCTTAGTCCGGATGGGCACAAGATATTGCTGTGCACCTGTTGCAGAATCTTGTCGTTTGACCAAACCAAATTCATTGGCTGCATAGCTTGCCATGGTTTTTCCACCTTTGCGGTGTTCTGCAATTAGTGGACGAGATGAAGAGGCTGGGCGATTTTGCACTTTCTCTTCCTCGTCTGTTTGCCATACACACTTCACGGCTTCCCACAGGAGTCTCTCTTCTACAAGCGATTGACGTAGATAAACAGTCTCTCCATTAGGACCTTCCGTGATCGCAGCTGCTGAATGATCCACAGGTGTTTGGTCAATGAATTCTCCGTTCAACGTGTATCGCTGTAAGTAGGATTCTTTCAAGGCGCCCACCTCTACCAATACCACAATGGCTTCATCCGTTGTGTAAAGTCCCTTCAGTTGCATATTGGCTTTTACAACATCCATTTCTTCCGGTTTTGCAGGAAGCTTAAGAGAAAATTCATTGACAAGACCTTGACCCTTTTCTACAAAGTAGTCCATGACTTCGGTCCCTTCAAACCGTACGATTCGAATTTCTTCTCCCCATTCATTGTCCGACTTTAACCTGCCGCCATAGACTATCTGTTTGCCGTCAGACGTAAAATCATAACCGCTAACCTGGCTATAATCAAAACGCTTATCCCAAACATGCATGGAATTCTCTAATCTGCTTTCTATGGGAATTCCAATCTGTGCTGAAAAAATAGGGGTACCAGCATGATACTGGTAATTCATATAAAAAATATAGTCCGCTAAACTTCCGTTTTGAGCCAAGAGGCCGCTGCACCTAGAATCGTAAATTCTCCCCGACATCGCTTGCGGTGTCTCTCCGCTCAAGCGAAAGAGATGACCTCTAGTCCGATGAAGCTTTTCAATACTATAAACCTCATTGCCGTCAAACACAATCTGTCCACGATCATATCCCATTATTTCCGGATATTGTGGCTGATTAATCTTGTCCCCATTCGAAGAATACACCCATTGCACCGGTACATGATCCCAATTATGCGTCGAGTAGTCCTTTGTTAGAATGACGTAATATGCATCTTCCATGGCAGAATAGGTCAAACTTTTTACGTTCTCTTTATTCACTTCAACACCTGTCTCGATCAACTCTTCCATGGTGAAAATATTTTCATGATCGGCTCCCATAGGATCCGCTGCTGGTTCGGCAGTCATCGCAAATCCGCAAGCCTGTAGTGATATCATTATAAGTAGTGCAAAAATACCCGTTTTTTTCATAGTCATACCTCCACATTTCATTATACTGGTAATTTCGGAATGCAAACTTACAATTTCTTACAATCCATCACTAAGTACTCATAAGTTTCATCAGATTTTCATCTTTTTTTTATTCTCACCTAACTTCCCTGCCATAAAATAGGCTTATCAAGTTATGAAAAAAAGGAGTATGAGATTATGAATGAAACGATGCAAAGATTTGGGGATTTTCTTAAACGATTTCTGATTGTATTATTCGGCGGTTCTGTAGGAATCGGTTTGATAGGAGGCAGCGCCATTACCGTATTAATCGGGGTAGTCAAATCCATGGGCTATTTCCCTGAAATTGTTGTTCGCGTTGGCTTTTGGGAGCTAGCTCAGTCTTGGATTATGCCCGTAACTGGCATTGTTGGAGCTCTATTACTCGTAAGTGGCCTTTGCTGTCTTCGTAAAGCTTTCGCCCAACTTTAAAAAGAGTTTATAAAATGGTTATATTCTATTCATCTTAACTTTAAGACTTGGGGGTATACTAAAGTCATAATAAAAAAAGTAAGGAGGTCACATAGATGAGTATGATCATGATTCTTTCACAAGGACTACTAATGGCGATTGGGGCTGCTTACATTGCTTCAAGTTTCATGGAATTTAATTTAAAGGAATCAATGGAAGCAGTAAAGAACTAGGTGAAAAGTCAAAAAAGTAGCTAATGAACCCTAGTAAGAGGTTCTAACGATATTGCAAGTCAGATGACTGGGAGGAAATGCAGATGATGATTACAGTTTTAAGCCGAGTCTTTATGATGATCGGAATCGCAACCGTATCAACAAAACTAATGGAACGAAGAAGAGAACAAAAGATGCGCATGGTTCCCGTACGAATGAAAAATCAATAGCGACATATAAAAGCCCCGGATTCCGCGATTCCTATCATCGCAGAGTCTGGGGCTTTAACTTTCATGAAAGCGTGATAATTCGTCCATCTTTCTCGACGTCATGGTATACTAAAATCAAAGACTATCAGGAGGAAAAAAATGAGTTTCCCATTTAATAACATGCTGTTTTTGGCTATACCCGTTTTCATTCAAATCGCCGTTATTTTTGGCGTGATCCTTTTAATTAAAAAGGCCATTCAAAAGAACAATGACCATGCAGATGGTTTCCCTTCTAGTCGCGGTGCCATGCGCATTCTGGATGAACGCTTCGCCAGGGGTGAAATCGATGAAATCGAATACTTGAGAAAAAAGGATATGCTAAAAAGACAATAGGAGGAAGAAGCAATGGCTATCATGATGATTATTCCCATAATTGCATTTGTCCTTGTTTTAGTGATGATTTTAACTGCAATGAAAAGTAAAAACAATACAGACCCGTCGCAAGCAAGATCTTCGAGCAATGCCATGAAAGTTCTTGATGAGCGCTTCGCCAGGGGTGACATCGACGAAATCGAATATTTGAGAAAAAAGGATATGCTAAAAAGACAATAAGAGGAAGAAGCGAGAAGTTCACACTTGTGGACTTCTTTTTATGAGACGTCCATTCAAAAAGCATGTATAATAAAGGAAGGTATTTTACAAGGAGGACTTATGAATCAATTACGCATTAGCAAATTTACCGCCCAAGATGCTTGGGAGGTTGGTCAAGAACTTTATAAACTTGGCTTGAAACTTGAAAAGCCCATTGCCTTTGAGGTCTACGCCTATGGACAGATCCTCTTTCGCCATAGCTTTGGGGGACTTTCTCCTGACAAGGAGATCTGGATCGAGCGCAAGCGTAAAACCGCCATCCATTTTGCCACATCTACCCTGTCTACAGAAGAAAAGATGGCCAAGGACCAAACGACCATTAAGAAAAAATATGGTTTGCCCAATGAATCCTATGTAGCAATCGGCGGTTCCATCCCCTTAATTTTAGAAGACGGTGGCGTCATTGGAGCAGTTACGGTTACCGGTTTAAAGCCTGAAGAAGACCACCAGATTGTTGTTAATGCCTATTTGGAAAGCTTGAAAAAATAATAAATTGGTCAAATTTGAAGCTTCCCTTGGGAAGCTTCTTTTCATCTCTGCCAATGTGCAGATTTCCGGCAACAAGTTTATCCTTAAAAAACGCTTTCCTGTGCTAGAATAAAAGTAATCAAGTAAGGAGGGATTTTATGACGCATTTCTTCACACTCCCCACCAAGATCCATTTGGAAAAGGGAGCCCTAGACGATTTGCCTGCACTTGTAAAAACCTATGGCAATCGCGTATTCTTAGTGACAACAGCAAATCGCCAACCTCTCGCGGATCTATATGCCAGGATTAAGACCCAACTAACAGAAATCGACTGCACGGTTTATCATTTTGACAAAGTGCAACCGAATCCACCCGTGGACATCATCGAAATGGGAATCCAAGAACTGCAAGCATTTAAGCCCGATTTGGTCTTATCCGTAGGTGGAGGTTCCAGTATTGATACGGCAAAAACAGTGGCACTTTTGCATGATCAAACCAATATCGACTGGGCAGAACTTTTTGATCAATTTGGCGATCCCCACGGACAATACCCGCCCGTGGCAAAGAAACGCATGCCTCATATCGCTGTTCCAACAACGGCAGGCACCGGTTCAGAAGTCACTCAGGCGGCCGTACTTTCCATGGGACACGACAAACTAACCATTTATCATCCCCAGAATCGATCGGATCATGCGATCCTGGACCCCATGCTGACCCTAACACTTCCGGCAAAACTCACTGCAACCACTGGATTCGATGCATTCACACACGCCTTTGAATCTTATATTCATCCCAAAGCAACCCCATTGGGAAAGCGCATGAGTTTTTCTGCTATGGAGTTGATCGTTGACGCTCTGCCAAAACTGGCCAAGCATCCCAATGATCTTGATCTTCGACAGAAGCTGATGGAAGCCCAAGTCTTAGCTGGAATTGGTCTTTCCAATGCCGGTGCAGACGCACCCCATCCCTTAAGCGAAATTATTGGTGGCATAAGCGGCATTCCCCATGGCGAATCTTTGGCGCTTATTTACCCCGAGTTTATTCATTATAAATGGAAATACGCTCAAGCCGATTTTGCAGCGGTCGCCCGGCTCTTTGATCCAAGCCTGCAAACCGAATCCATGGCCGCCCGTGCTTTAGCTGTCCATATAAAATTGTTCATTCGCAAGATCGGTCTCCCCAAGGGTTTCTCCGCCTATACAATACCAAAATCCCAATGGGAAGAGATCGTGAACTCCCCTATACTTGGTTTCCTCCCCTTTGGAAGCAAGGAAGATTTAACCGACATTTTAATTCAGGCAAAAGAAAGGTAATACGAGCAGTAAAACACCCGGAAATTTCATTCTTTCCGGGTGTTTTGCTGTCTATTCGGATAAAACTGTTGGTTACGCTGAAAATTACGCAGCAAAAAACCCGGATTGCTCCGGGTCTCGCCGCGCTATACAAGGGTGTGCGTCGCGCAATCTATGTTGCATTTTGCAAAAAAGCTTATAGAAGTTCGAATCCTGCCGTAAAGTGACGAAGAGATGTAATGGGTCCTTCGTAGACAAGCTTCATGCCCTTATAGGTCTCTCTATTATCGTAAATATCGCCCAATGCATTGGCAATAACATCCATGTGAGAATTGGTGTATACCCGGCGAGAAATTGCAATTCGCATGGTTTCCAGTTCTGGCCAAATCGGCTCTCCGCTTTCTTTGTCTTTGGATCCGAAGGCGCAGGCTCCTAATTCAACCGCTCGCACGCCTGCCTCTTCATAAAGGGCAACGACCAAGCGTTGTGATGGAAATTCATTCTGTGGAATCTGTGGAAAGAATCGACGACCGTCTACATAAACACCATGTCCACCGGTTGGTTCGATAATTGGAATGCCCCGTTCTTTTAATTTATCGCCCAAGTACTTGACTTGATTAATGCGATACTCCAAATACTGCTCATCGCAACCTTCTTGAAGTCCAACTGCCAAGGCTTCCATATCACGGCCGCTCATGCCACCGTAGGTAATAAAACCTTCATGTACAATGGCCATCACATTGGCTTGCTGATAAATTTCTTTGTTTCGGGTAACAAATAGTCCACCCATATTTACCATGCCGTCTTTTTTCGAGCTCATGGTTGCTGTTTCACAATAAGAGAACATCTCTCTTGTGATTTCCTTAATGGCTTTGTCTTGGTAGCCTTCTTCCCGCTGTTGAATAAAGTAAGCATTTTCCGCCATGCGGGCTGAGTCCATAACCACAGGAATGTCGTACTTGGCTGCCAATTCCGACACCTGGCGAATATTCTCCATGGATACGGGTTGACCCCCATTGTTGTTGCAAGTGATGGTGATAATGACAACACTAATATTCTCTTTGCCCTTCTCATCAATCAATTCCTGCATTTTATTCAAATCAATATTTCCCTTGAAAGGATGAGCGGCACTAGAAGAATCCATGCCCTCGTCAATAACATAATCAACTGCCAAGGCCCCCAGCATTTCTGCATTTCCTCTAAAGGTGTCAAAATGCATATTACCAATGGCATATTTTCCTTTTTCTGCATAGATCTGCGCCATAATGAAATCAGCCGCACGTCCCTGATGTGTCGGTTGTACATATTCCATACCGAAAACATCCTGTACCGATGCCTCTAATTTATAAAAACTTTTGCAACCCGCGTAGGACTCGTCACCCAACATCAAGGCTGCCCATTGCTCGTTACTCATAGCCGAAGTTCCACTGTCAGTCAGGCAGTCTATGTAAACATCCTCCGCCTTTAAACGGAATGCATTGAATTGCGCTTCCTCAAGGGATTGCTGACGTTCTGCCTTTGTTGACTTCTTGATGTGTTCGACCATTTTAATTCGAAATGGCTCTGCTGTCATATACTTCATTTTGATCTCCTTTCAAGGGTTATACCCGTATTTTCTTTCAATTTTGTGCACACGAAACCCCAGGAAGCCCCAAATGGGGACCCGGTTGCTTCGTATTATTCACTTTCAGTCACGCTTTATCTGGTTTGCTCGAACATCCCAATGGGATATTATTCCAGACCGTATTTTATTGCTGCCGCATCAATCGCTTCTCGGCATGCTTTGGTTCCGGCTTTAATTCCGTCTGGATGCTTGAAGATCGCTGACGAAAGAATCACAATATCCGGGTTGCAAGCAATCAATGGATCCATGTTATTGAATCGCAATCCGCCGTCAATGGCAAGCTCACAACGAGGATTTTTCTCGTCAATCAAGGCGCGTGCACGTCTAACAAGATCCGGTGCAGATTTTCTCCAACCCCAGTTGTCGGCGCCGTCGGTTTCATCCACTCCGTGTACAACCACATGAAGTCGATCGATATCGTTAATGGATTCTTCCACAAAACTCAATGGTGTGTAGCAACCAATGGTTAAGCCGATCTTAATGCCAAACTCTCGGCAGTAATTGATGATATAAGCCAAAGGCGCTCCAATAAAGTGCTCTGCCGGCAAGACCAGCATATTGGCACCCGCCGCTGCAATTTTCTCAATAAAAAGTCGATCCATGGTCTCTGTATAGATATGGCATTCAATTGGTTTTTCCGTAATGGGACGAATCGCCTCAACGATTTGATGACCACCCATCAATTGCATGTTTTTCAAGTCATGCATATCGGCTGCATCGGAATGTATATAATCCGCACCCGCCTCATCTGCTTGTCGTACTACATCGGCAATATGTCCATAATTAACATGAGCCAAGCCCGCCGCAATTTTAATGTGTTTCATAGTATCACTCCTTCCTGTCTATATCCTATCATCCCGTTTTCACCCTGTCCGATAAAGGTTTTGCCACTAGTTTTGCAAACGAACAAGGCGTTTTCGGTTGACTTCTTCATAGTATTCTCGAATTAATTTGCTTACCCGATTCAAATCATGCTTCAAAAAAACCGTTGGCAGCACAAGGGAGTGAACGTCCTTTGGAACCGTCACATCTCGCGAGGAAATCACCAGATCTACCTGGCTCCAATCAATGGTTTGCATCCGATCCACGGGATAAACCTTACCCAGTTCCAATTGATGAAATTCATTCTTTAACACCTCTTTCATCAACTTGATTTCGCCATAATTACGATAGTAAACAATCACCGTTTTCAATGGACGCTTGGACCGCTCCACTGCTGCCGCAATGTGCATGGCTATATAACCCACTTCTTCATCGGGAATGGGAGAAGAAAAAATATCTTCAAAAATCTGTCGACTCTTCTCAGCAATTCGATAAGCGTCTGAATATGTTTTTTTAATTTCTTCCAAATGATCATTCTCAAAATTTTTATCATATTTAATCTTATTAAAAACAGACTGCAGGTGATGGCTTAAGCCCAAAAAGAAGACCTCTTCATGCTCAATTCGGTAAAATTTCTTGGCAGTTTCCACAATCTCGTTGGTTGCAATCCGGTTGATCACCATCAACTTCTGGCTTGCATTCCATCCCGGTGTTTCCGTATGGGTTTTTGAAGCAAGTACCAAGCCCAAAAGATAGGCCCACTCCTCTTCTGGCAAAAAGACATCAAAGCGTTGCTGGGCAAATGCGTTGAGACCCTTAACTCGATCAAAGATGGGCAGGGTGGATAAATCCAACAACGTTTCCGGCCAAAGGGTCACTCGATACCCCGCCTTTAACCGCGTGATGGCAATGCCTATGCGAATCATGAGTCGAATGCGGTCCGCCGTTACAAAGGTGATGCCTAGCCGTTCTTCTATTAAATCGACCAAGTCATTCACATCCTCTTCCTCTACCGTAAAGAGATCTGTTTTCTGGCCGTAGGAAAAGAAGTTCATGGACGCGTAGGCTGTCTCTCCCTGTGCACGCTCCATCATTTCTACAAGCTTGTCATAAGACTCGCTCTGTAAAAAGAGATCTGCAATCGCTTTGCGGATCCGCTTTTCTCCTGCATGAAGCACCAGGGTTTTATCGGCGTGAAAGACCAGTTCAATCTCTCGCTTAGCCAACCACTCACGCACCTTGTCCAAATCCTTATATACGGAAGGGCGGCTTACAAACAGTTCTTCCTGCAGGCTAGTCACTGTTGGTAGCTTTCTAGCCAACAGCAATTGCTGAAGAATATAAAGACGCCGATCTCGGGATGTGTAATCCGTCTTTATTTCTTTTACATTGGCATAGTGATTGTAGATCCGAAACTTCTCGGTTTCATTACCCACCAAGGCAATGCCCACGCCCGTTTTCTTCACCAACTTCACTTGTTTGTCGGCCAAGAGGCTTTCTACCTCTTTTAAATCATTTCGTATCGTTTTGGTGGATACAGAAAGCTCCTCTGCAATTTCCGAGATTGTCAGTACTTGATCGGCGTGGATTAAAATTTTGATAATTCTCAGGGTTCGGCTTTTCACTATATCCCCCTTTCCATTCCTCTGGAAACATTTTGATACGTTTGCTTATCGTTATTGGCTTTGTTTTTGGTTATAATCAAAGAAAGTAATCGGACCCTACTCCGACTTACTCAAGTATCGGTATATCGTCACCTCAGATGTATTTAAGACGCTCGCAACATGGCCGATGGAACCCTTGATCAAAAACACGCCTTTGTTGTCGAGCTTCTTGGTGATGGTCTGTTTCTCCATTGGAGACAAACGCTCCGCTGGCACATCGTATTCCGCCATAATATTCGAAACCACCCGGTTCATAAAGCCATCAACCGGATTTTCAAAACTCTCTAAATACTGCTCTTCCTGGTCCGCTTCATCTGCATTGTGAAAGACACTTCCATTTATAATTCGATCCAGCCTTTCTCGCACATCAATTAATTCGGTTACCCGGTAATTGATGGTCAGCATTCCCTGTAATTCCTGATTTTCATCCTTAATAAACAAAGTGGCGCTCCGTAATTTTTGGTTCTCGTCAACGAATGCGCGATAATTCATTGCATAATCCTTTTTTTCGTAAATCTTTTCATCAAGAAATTTTCGTTCAATGTTTCGAATGGGGTCACCAACATTTCGTTCTTTGTTAAATTGATTTTCTACACAAAGAATTGTTTCCAGTTTCGTATCAAATAAAACAACTTGTGCATCCTCACCCAAAAACTTGGCAAGAAACTTTACAATGGGTTTATATTGCGCCAACATATACCTCACTCCTCCTATATTTAACTTGAATAAATAACCTCTCCATCGATCATGGTCATAACACATGTACTAAGTGCATCCCGAAAAGGGTGTCCATTGAATATGACGATATCGGCATCTTTACCCGCTTGCAAACTGCCAATCCGGTCATCCAGTTTCAAAATTTCTGCCGCATTTCTTGTCACACTTAAATAGGCATCTTCTTCAGATAAGCCTTCCTTCATACAGGCACCCACCACCGTTGGCAAGGTCTCTAAATGCATGGCTGGCAGATCCGTCATAATGGCAATCTTGACCCCGGCATTGGCCAAAATGGCTGCGCTTTTTGGATGCACATTCACGGCTTCCGGTTTATGCGGGAAACCCAAAAAGGGTCCCAAGATGATGGGCCGATTGACTTTGGCCATTTCTTGGGGAATCAAGTAGCCTTCCGACCCATGTTCCAAAGACATGTCCAATTGAAACTCATCAGCAATTCGAAGGGCGGTTAAAATATCATCCACCCGATGGCAATGGGCTTTCACTGGCATTTCTCCCCGAATGACTTTTGCTAGAGCAGCCAGCTTTAAGTCGAATTCTTGACTTGCACCCTCGGCTTCTCTTTTTGCATACGCCCGCGCATTGATCAAATACTCCCGAATGAGGGCCGCCGTCGCCATCCGTGTAACAGGTGCTTTACCGTTTTTTCCATATACGTTCTTTGGATTTTCTCCAAAGGCAAATTTCATGGCTAAAGGAGATTTGATAATTCGGTCTCCATAGGTTTTTCCTGCGGTTTTTAGGGCCATAAACTGACCCGCAATGGGATTGGCACTTCCCGGGCCCGTAGCAACGGTGGTAATGCCCCCCCGTGCTGCCCGTTCAAACTCTGGATCCAAGAAATTCACCCCATCGATTGCTTGAATCTCTGGTGTAATGGGGTTGCTGGTCTCATTGCCGTCATCGCCGGGAAATCCAATACCTGTTTCAAAGATGCCAACATGACAATGGGCATCGATCAAGCCCGGCATGATGATTCCGCCCTGGGCGTCTATTCGTTGAACGTCTTTTGACACCTGTAGATTTTTTCCAACCGCCTCAATTTTGCCATCAACAACCAAAACCTGGCCACCATCCAAAATGCCTTGGTCAGACATGGTTATCACCTTTCCATTTTCTATTAAAATCTGCTTCATAGACTTTCCTCCAAGGCCAAAATCATTTCTTGTATTTCGTTCGCCACCTTCTTCATGCTCCCGGGTATAAACGGACTCTTCAGCCCAACTTCCTCAAGGGCCTCTGTAAAGGATCGGCGACCACTAATTTCGAGCAATTTCTCGTATGCTTGAAAGGCTCCCGCTTGGTCTTTTAGGCTCCACAAGAAAAATTGTAAAGCGCAAACCTGCGCCAAAACGTAATCGATGTAGTAAAACGGCCACTTATAAATATGTACCTGCCTTTGCCAGAAGCGACCTTGATCGTAAAATCCATCTTTTGTATACCGCCTCCAAGGCAAGAACTTTTCTTCCAATGCCTTCCAGGCACTTAACCGCTCCGCAGGCGTCCAATCCGGATTTTCGTAGATTTCATGTTGAAAAGCATCCACTGCTGTTCCATAGGGAATAAAGCTGAGAGCACGCTTTAAATGAAAATATTGATACTTCTTGACCCCTGTCTCACCAAATAGCGCTTCCATCCCCTCCCAAGAAAAGAACTCCATGGTCATGGAATGAATTTCAGCCAAATCTGAAGAGTTTTTTGTGTTCTCCACAAAGACTTCCTTGGAAACCAGGTAAGACTGATAGGCATGGCCACATTCATGGGCAAAGGTCTTCACGGCCCCTGCCGTTTCATTATAGGTTTCAAAGACAAAAGGCGCATGAAATAGAGGAACGAAATTCGAATATGCGCCCATAATTTTGCCCTTGCGAATGCCAAGATCATAAAACTCTTTGTCTCTCAATTCCTGATAAAAATCCTTGGTTGAGGGTGAAAGATTGGAAAAAAAGCTTTGAAAGGTATCCAATAAAACGGGTATTCCCGCCTTTGGGCTTGGATTTCCTGTTAAAAAATCCGTGTTCTCATCAAAATTCATTAAAGATTGCAAGCCCAATCGTTTTTCTTGTGCTTTGAACAAGTCATAGACGACCGGGGTAAGAATTTCTTCCACCTCTCTGCGAAATACCGCCATATCCTCTGGCGTATAACTGGTTCTCCCCATGCGACCGTAGCCCACAGCTACAAAATTATCAAAGCCCAACTTGCTAGCAATTTGTTGTCTGACTTGCACCAAGTCATGAAAAAGGCAATCAAATTCCTTACTCTTTTTCTCATAAGCTGCTTCCATAACACCCGAGAAGATCCGTCTGGTCTCGCGGTCGTCATTCCCCGCAAGTTTCCCCAATTCCGCAATGGAATAGGTCTTCCCTGCCAATTGGCCCGTGATATTGGCTGTCATGGGGAAATACTTGCCAGACAAGGCATTCTCCTCTTCCAACAAATTTTGAATGCAAGGGTCAAAAGCCTCAGCATTCTTCTTTAGTCGATCCACCACAGCCGGGCTTAAGTATTCCCGAATTTCATCGACGTATAAACTCTTTAGAATCATTTGATTTCGTTCTTGAATCAAGCCTTCAAACTCAACCTTGGCCCTTTCAAAAAAGACTTCTTCTTGCTTATAGAAATCATCATTGGTATCCATGGTATGGCGGATTTCACTAATCACCGCCATGGATTCAAAATATCTTTGCTGTCCATCCAAGGACAAAAGTGCATAGTAGGCGTCTTCCACAGACTTTGCCTGGTTGAGTTTCTCCATGGCGATCTGCCAAGCATCGGATATTTCATTCATTTTTGGTCGTTGATAGGGAATCTGCGAAAACTTCATATCCTCACGCCTTTGTAATAGATTTCTTTTTCTTCCACAACCGACTCAATCGATTGCAAGGGGTTACCGGCAAAAACAAGAAAACTGGCTTCCATGCCTGGTGCCAATTGGCCTAAATGATCGTCAATGCCCAATAATTTAGCACTGTTGACCGTTGCACAGGTTAGGGCCTCAATCGGTTTAAATCCTGCTTTTCTCACCATCAGCACCAATTCATAAGCAACATTTTCATAGGTGTTGAAGGGGGTGCCTGCATCGGTGCCAAAGGCAACCATAACACCCTTTTTATGGGCGGTAATCACTGCCTTTCGATGCCTTTGCAGCACCTCTTTACTCTTGGCATGGTCTGGATTATTTGGCTCCGCTTTTAATCCTTCGTTCACCGCATAATAGGGTGCCGACAAGGTTGGTACCAGGGCAATGCCCTTTTCCGCCATGATTTCCATCAAATCTTCCGTAAGAAAAACCCCGTGTTCAATGGAATCCACCCCGGCTTCCACACACCTTCGTATGGCCGTATTGCCGTGGGTGTGGACTGCCACCTTTCTGCCCAGGGCATGGGCCGCATCGGTCGCCGCCTGAATCTCATCCAGGGTCAACTCTGCGGGTGCCGGTTCCGGTCCCGGTGAGTTGACCCCCCCAGACACCATGATTTTTACACAATCCGCACCGTTTTTTATAACTTGACGCGCTGCCTTTTTCATAGCAAGAGGACCATCCGCTTCAATTGATATTGTAAATCCATGACCGCCAGTTGCGCAAAGGGCCTGGCCGGATGCCACAATCTTGGGTCCCATAATAAGGCCTGCTTCAATGGCGTCTCTTACACCCAAAGCATATCCATGGGTCGAACCCAAATCCCGTATGGCGACAACCCCTGCTTTTAGCATGGCTTCAGCATTTTTCCCCGAACGAATCAAGGTCTCGGCAAGCCTTGCTGGCGACTCAAAATCTACACCATTTCCCAAATCGTCTTTTCCCTTAACGATATGGCAGTGGGCGTCAATCCAGCCCGGTGTCACCAGTTCTCCCTTGAGATCAATGGGGTCCGTCGATGTTAAAATCTCCTCGGGCGGATTGCCCGCCCCAATGGCCTGAATGACACCATCTTCCACTTGCATATAAAAAGGAGAGAGAATTTCTGTCCCTGTAAAACACTGTTTTCCAATATATGTCTGTTTCATCTTTTTCCTCACTTTTCCCAATCCAATGGCAGGTTCAAGGGTTCGGTTCCGACTAATACAAAGCGACCATTTTGAATAATGGAAATTTCTTTGCCCGACTCTGTGACACCCGTCACCGCTTTAATCTCATTATAGGGCAAGGTAATGTCGATATGACGATTGAAATACACCCCGTCACCCTGGTCTAACCGACAGGCGGTATGCTCATTTTCTCTTGCAACCATTTCCTTGTTGTCATAGAGGTTGTAAATTTCGGCATCCTCTCCCCTTGCAAAACAAGGATCGCCAATGGCGATATGGGGCCCCATCTTCTCTACCAATAAGATCGGCAATTTTTCAAGCAAATTATGCTTTTTGGCAACGGCAAAGGCGCGGGTATTGCTGCCAATGGCAAACTCACCCATGGTCAGGGTCTCATTTCCCCCCAGCAAATGTTGGCGCACATAGGCGCGATCCCTTTCTTCCTCACCCGTATTGCCACATCCATAACTGACAATGCGACCGTCTTTGAATTTCAGAATCAGATTCTTGTAGCCCACCTTTCGAAGATAGGTTTCCTTCACATGATAAACACCAGTAGTTCCCACTAGCTGGGGTGTTGTAAACAGTTCCCCATAAGGAATATTCAAGTCACCACCACAATTCAAAAAATTCGTCTGTTGATTGGGTTGGTCCAATGGTTTAAGCGAAACGGTTAAATCTGTAAGATTGCCGTTTTGCCCTTTTATGCGCACTTTCCTGCAGGTGTCTAGAACATCGATTATTCGCTGTTGAATCCGTTCAAAGGGTTCTGATTCCTCGATATTCAAATCATAAAAATCTTCGAAAACAGCTTTAAAATTTTCTCCAATCCAAATATTTGGGAAGGTAACCTTGCAAAAAGACAACTCAGAAGGTTTCAAATATTTGCCTTCCGCACGGCGTCTCAATCGCGCACGTGCCTCCATCCACTCCAACTCCTGCTTGCTTGGCCGATAGGCCTTTTCCCCAGGAATGGCAAGCCCGGCCTCTTCACCAAATTGCCCGATTCCAATCATCCCACAGGTATCATCCAAAGGCTCGGCATATTGGTCCATGATTCTTTGGTAATTATTTATAAATAAATTCTGCGCCTCTTCATCGAAGAAGACTGCTTCATCCTGGGCGTGGTCCGTGGCCCACTGGCCAATGTCCCCCATGGACTGGGGGGCCGTAACAACGGGGGTCAAGCCTTTCGCTTTTAATGCTTTTACGGTTTCAATCGCTAGTGCCTCTTGCCCAATCTGATAATAAAAACGAACCCGACGTCGATTTCGTCGATCTCTGCTTTGACTGATAAATCCATGCATAAAACCCCCTGCAATCCGTTCCCCCATCTTCCGCAATTTCTGGGGATCATAGGCGAAAAGGAATTCAGCTAATTTCCGTTCTTCCTTGGTGACAGGTCCTTCATACCGGCTTAGGTATTCAAGATCGGCTGTCGCTGCCATCAAGATTTTTTCATAGGGATTGTCGTTTCCAATTTTTGTTAATCTTTCCATCTCCGCATGGATCTGATGAAGTAAACTCCGCTTTTGATAGCCGATCAATTGTTGGCGCAGTTCTTCTTCCGTCAGCCCTTCGGATTGTCGACCTGCAAGGGCAGTTAATAACCAGCCTTGATCGATGAGCAAATTCTCTTGATTTTCAAGTCTTTGAAACCCTGTTTTCAAAAGAAAAGCGCCCAAAACACCCTCCATGGAAGTCACTTTAGACCAGTCTATCATGGTTTCCGGGAATTTATTCCCCTTACATCTATGAATATAGCCGAAATTCCAAATGGATTCTCCCATCTGTAGAATTTCATTAAAAATCTGCTTGTTTTTCATTTTGAAGATCCCTCACTTTGTTAAAGGATGTCGTTTGCTGTAAACCATGGTGAGCAAGAATGCAATGGTCCAGCCAATGGGAATGGCCGCCCAGATTCCGCTGACACCCATGTGTTGAGACAAGCCTGCCGCCACCAGCACACGTAGAATAATATTTCCAAAAATCATAATCCACATGGGTGTTAAGGTGTTTCCCGTTCCCTTCATGACCCCATGCATAATGGTATAGGTGGAAGCAAAGAAATAACCCGCGCTGACATAGCGCAAATACTCCGTTGCCATAGCGACCACATCCGCATCTTCAATAAATCGACCCGCGATGGATGCGCCAAAAAACCAAATCAAAATCATTAAACTAGCACTGAAAGCCAAACCAAGACGAATGGCGAATTTTTCACCTCGAATCACCCGCTTCCACTTTCCAGCCCCCACATTTTGACCCGTGAAAGTCGTCATTGCCAGCCCAAAGTTAACAATGGGAATGCTAGCCAAAGAGTCTAGTCGCATACCCAGTGCATATGCTGCCGCTGCAGCACCGCCGAATCCATTGACCATTCCCTGAATGACCATGCGACCAGCACTGACAGACCCTTGTAATATAGCCGTGGGAATCGCCAATCGAATCCCTTCCCTAAGCACCCTGCCCGACCATTTTAAATGGAGGGGATGATAGCGCATTTGGGGCAATCGATGATTGGTGTAGATGACACAAGCAAGGAAGGCAAACCCTTGAGCAAGTATTGTCGCCCATGCTGCTCCCGCAGTTCCCCACCAAAATACCAAAACAAAAATCAAATCCAAAACAATGTTAATCCCTGCTGAAATTCCCAAAAAGATCAAAGGAACCAAGGAATTTCCAGTGGCTCTAATCATGCCATTTAGCGTATGATAACCAGCCAAACCAAAGAGACCGATAAAAATAATTTGCAGGTAACTTGTTGCATCAGCTAATACGGATGTTGGCGTTTTGAGTAAAATCAAAAGGGCTTCTGTCGACAAATACCCCGCAATTGAAAGTACAATTGAGGCGCCAAGTATCCCCGTTAAAAGCGTATCTGTAATCAGTCGAAGCTCTTGAGTATCCTTTTTACCAATAGCCTGTGCTAACAAAATTTCCGTGCCCGATCCCAAACCAATCAGAATGGCTGCAATAAGAGTCATCACTGGAAAACTGATGCCCACAGCCGCCAAACCCGGTACACCAATGGCGTTGCCAACAATCCAGGCATCCACGGTGTTAAAACCTTGCTGAATCAAGGCGCCAACAAAAATCGGCATGCTAAATCTAAGGATTTGCTTGCCTTCATGTCCTTGAGTTAAATCGATCTGCATGGGCGTCTCCAATCCGACTGAATGGGTAGAAGCACAGGCGAAGAATTTCTTCTTCGCCCAGCCTCAACAACTTATTTAATGACTACAGAATTGAAATCATATTGTACGGCCAATGGATGCTTAACAAAACCGCTTACTTTTTCTGCAGTTACAGAGTTAGCAACGCCAAAGTTTTGCGGAATAAATACGAATTGATCCAAAACGTATTTTTCTGCTTCCATCAAGTATTGAATTCTTTCATTTCCAACAGCTTCAAATGATTTTTCCATTAAATCAATATATACTTGGTCGTCCCATTTGCCTTCATGATAAATAAAGTCGATCATGTATGCAGGGTCCGGTGTGCCGGCTGTACGTCCGCCGCCTACCACTGAATGGAAACTTCCATCCATTAATTTTGGAATCAACATCTTCACTTGCATTGGTGTTACAATCAAATTCAAATCTAAGTTTTTCGCCCACATTTGCTGAATGGCTTGCGCATTCTTTTTTGATCCCGGGCTATCTACACACAATACTTCCAAGAAATCTTCCATGTCTTCTTTGGTCTTGCCCATTTCAGCCAAACCTTCTGCCAATAATGCTTGTGCTTTTTCAACGGCTTTTGGGTCGTTGCCCATGTCAAATACCAAGTCACCTGCTTGTGCGCGGAAGTCTCCACCATCTAATCCGCGGATTCCCGGTGGCATCATGCCGTATGCTGGAAGGTCGCCGTTGCCCAAAATTTGCTCTACATATGCCTTGCGGTCAAATGTTAAAGAAAGTGCCTCACGAATTTTGATATTGTTGAAGTAGTCAATGTTTGGATTGAACTCAATAAAGCTAACGCGTACTTGCGATCGTGTTTCATAGCCTGGATCGTCTTTGTACATGGAGATAAAATCTTTATTGATTTCCATAAAGTCCAAATCGCCTACAGCATACATGCCCGCAACCGTATTGGTGTCAAGAATTAATGTAATATTAACGGTTTCCAAGCTTACATTTTCAGCGTTCCAATAGTTCTCATTTTTCTCAAGAACGATTTTCGCATCATGTTGCCATTCAACAATCTTAAATGCACCTGATGATACAATACGCTCTGGTTCTGTTCCGTACAAGTCACCAAATTCTTGACCTGCTGCCTGTTGGATCGGCGCGAAACCAGGTTGTACCAGTTCACTTACAAAGTAATCCTTTGGTTTTTCAAGCGTAAACTCTACTGTAAACTCATCCAATGCTTTAACGCCTAATTCAGCAACTGCCATTTCACCCGATACAATCTTTTCTGCGTTCTTGATTGAATAATAATCGAAGGCTTTCTCTGAACCAAAAGCAGGGTCAACGACGCGCTTGAAGCTGTATTCTACGTCATTTGCTGTGATTGGCGTTCCATCTTGCCACTTGGCATCTTTGCGAAGAGTTACGGTAAAGACAGTTGCATCCGCACTCATTTCATAGTCTGTTGCCAAACCAGGAACATAACCATCTGCATTTTCTGCAATACGGAACAAAGGCTCCTGCAATGCATAAAGGATGCTGGTTGCATGGTCATCGCGGAATTGGAACGGATCCAAAATTTGCGGTTCCTGCGGGATATTAATGTTGAACACTTGCTCTACTGCCGGTGCTGCCGGCTCTTCCGTTGTAGCCGGCTCTTCTGTTGTTGCCGGTTCTTCCGTTGCTGCCGGTTCCGTACTTGCGCAACCTGCTAGAAGGGTTGTCATCATTACGAGTAATACGATCCATAAAACAACTCTGTTCTTCTTCATTCGTTTCTCCCTCTTTCTTTTTTTGGCATTGTTCATCTCTGGCTACATGTTTTTCGATTTCACCCTAAATCGAAATTATTGAACACACTTGCTCAATCAACATTTTATCCTCAGATATGAAACTTTTCCTTTTCTACAAAATGACAAACAACAAAACATCTCATTTACCGTTTCTTTACTTCTTAAATGGAAACAACTGCTAATAGCCCTTCTTATTTCTCTTCCTCCGTGATAAAGGTTTTTCCCTTTCCTACAAAGTGACAAGCGACATAACGCCCCTCCTCAACTTCATTTAATCCCGGCTCTGTCTTTCGACAAATATCTTGCGCATATGGACAACGAGGTGCAAATTTGCATCCAGGCGGCATATTAATGGGGCTTGGTATATCTCCCTTCAAGAGAATTTGTTTTCTTGCCCGTTCTTTTTTTGGATTATTCACCGGTGCAGCCGAAAACAAGGCTTGTGTATAGGGATGTTTAGGGGATTGACTGACATCCTTTGCGTCCCCAAATTCAACAATACAACCTAAATACATAACCGCAATTCGATCCGAGATATATCGCACCATAGATAAATCATGGGCAATAAATAAGTAAGTTAAATTTCGTTCCTTTTGCAGGTCAATCAAGAGATTCATAATCTGGGCCTGAATGGATACGTCTAAGGCTGAAATTGGTTCATCACAGATAATGAATTCCGGATTCATACTCAAGGCCCTTGCAATCCCGATTCGTTGCCTTTGTCCCCCAGAAAACTCATGGGGAAATCGGCTGGCATGCTCCTCGTTGAGGCCGACCAATTCCAATAACTCGATGATCTTTGCCTTTCTTTCAGCACCCGAGTACTTCTTCCTCATGTCCCACCCCTCTGCGATAATATCACCGACGGTCATGCGGGGATTCAAAGATGCGTAGGGATCCTGAAAAATCATTTGAATCTCATTGCAAATCTCTCGTTTCTGATTTCGAGTCATGGTGGATGAATCTTGGCCTTTAAATTCAATTTTTCCAGCCGTTGGCTCATAAATCCTCATCAAGGTTCTACCCAAGGTGCTTTTTCCACAGCCTGACTCGCCCACAAGCCCCAAAGTTTCACCCTTTCTGATTTCAAAGGTAACGCCGTCAACCGCTTTCAAGGTTTTCTTTCTTCCCAAGTAAAAGAACTTTTTCAAATCTTCTACGCGAAGGATCGTCTCTGTACTCATGATCGTGCCTCCTTCGTCTCTTGCACCTTCCCATGGGAAGGCGCCGGCCTTGCAGGCTCTTCTTTGTTGAGCCGTACCGACTCTTTAGAAAACGGATTGATAACCTGTGGCGCCTGTTTATGGTAGAGCCAGCATGAAACGCGATGCGTCTCTGAAAGCTGAGTATTGTCTGGTGTCATGGTATGACAAGCCTTCATGGCCTTTGAACAGCGGGCTGCAAATGGACAGCCTTTTGGCGGATCAAAGAGATCTGGTGGTGTACCCTTGATGCTCACTAAGCGCTCACGTACATCGGCATCCAAATCCGGTACTGATTTTAGAAGTCCCCATGTATAAGGATGGGCCGGACTTTCGAAGATTTCATCGGCTGTGCCATACTCAATCACCTTGCCCGCATACATCACTGCGATGTTGGTTGCAATATTGGCAACAACACCCAAATCATGGGTAATCATAATAATCGTGGTTTCATATTCTTTTTGAATTTGCTTCATTAAATCTAATATCCGTGCCTGGGTTGTTACATCCAGTGCTGTTGTCGGCTCATCGGCAATTAAAAGTTTGGGATTAACCGCCATGGCTAAAGCAATCATGGCCCGTTGGCGCATGCCGCCAGAAAATTCATGAGGATATTGGTCATATCGTTCTTCTGGACTTGGTAATTTCACCATTCTCAGCATTTCAATGGACCTCTTTTTTGCTTGAGCCTTAGAAATTTTTTCTGCCTTTAAAATCCCTTCCTGAATCTGCTTGCCCACTTTCATGGTTGGATTTAAGCTGGTCATGGGATCTTGAAAAATCATACGAATCTCGCTCGCCCTCACCTTGGCAATCTCTTTGGTGCCTAGGCTTGCCAGATCAACCCCATCAAAAAGTATTTTCCCACTCTTTAACTCACCCGCTGGATAAATGGGATTAAGTTGAATAATTGATTTGGCTGTAACCGACTTTCCACATCCGGACTCCCCAACAATGCCCAAGGTTTCCCCCTTCTTAATGGAGAAATCCACTCCGCGCACGGCCTGCACTTCTCCCGCGTAGGTATGAAAGGAGAATGCCATATTTTCTACTTGCAATAATGTCTCGTTACTCATTCTGACTCCTCCTTATTTCCTCAATCGCGGATCTAGTGCATCCCGAAGTCCATCTCCCATTACGTTAAAGCTCAGCATGGTCAAAGAGATCAGCAGGGCTGGAAAGAACAATTGATAGGGAAAGATCATAATTTTTGATGCCCCATCCGAAGCCAAGGTGCCCCAACTTGCCATTGGCAAAGGAAGACCCAAGCCGATATAGCTTAAAAAGGCTTCGGCGAAAATCGCTCTTGGAATAATAAAGGCTAGGTTTGCAATAATTGGACTCATGGCATTGGGTACCAAGTGCTTGGTGATGATCCAAACATTCTTACCACCCATAGACTGGCTTGCCATGACATACTCCATCTCTTTCAATTGGAAGACCTGGCCTCTAAAAAGTCGGGCCATAGAAATCCAACCTGTTGCGGAAATGGCGATGATCACGGGCCAAATCCCTGGCTTCATGGCCAGAATCAAGAGAATCACCCAAAGCATTTGAGGTATTGCCGCAATAATTTCGCAAAAGCGCATCATAATGTTATCGATCCCCCGGCCCAAATAACCGGCAATGCCACCGTATAAAATTCCAATGGTACTATTTAAGAAGGCAATAACAAAGGCGATAAACAAACTCACCCGCGCACCTTCCCAACACCTGACAAAAATATCTCGACCCAAATCATCGGTACCAAACCAATGGGCTGCCGATGGTTCATTGTTAACGGCGAAATAATCCTGTTCCTGATAATCATAGGGACTTAACATGGGTGCAAATACAGCCATCAGTAAGATAAAAACCAATAGCAGTAAGGCCAGTGTTGCCGCTTTATTCTCTCTAAAACGCCGAAAGGCGTCCTTCCAATAACTTAACGATGGCCGACTGATTTTCTCAGCTGCCTCCGCATCACCCAATTGCGGTTCAAATAAATTCTGATCCATCAGGGTTTGATCCATATCCATTGTCTCCATCTGTCTCCCCCCCTATTTCGCAATCCGGATTCTCGGATCAACAAGTCCATAAACAATATCCACAACAAAGTACATGATGACTGTAATAAAGGAAAAGATAATGGTGAGCCCCATAATCATCGTATAATCCGAATTCTGAATGGCAATAATCAAGGCCTGGCCAATCCCCGGTATGTTGAAGATCTTTTCAATAACAAAGTTTCCCGTAATGGCACCTGCAAACATGGGTCCTAGGGAGGTTACCAAAGGCAAAAGCGAATTTCTTACCACATGCTTGGTAATGACTTCACCCTTTAATAAACCCTTGCTTCTTGCCGTGAAGACATAGTCCTGATTCAATACGTCCAGCATGCTGGAGCGAAGCATACGTGCATAGAAAGCCATATTCTGCATCATGGCTGCGGTAATCGGCAAAACAATAAAAACCAGGCCTCCCCAGCCTGCCACCTTGAAGATTGGGATCTTAACAGCGAAAGCATATTGCAGCAGGGAAGCAAATACAAAACTCGGCACCGATACACCAAGGATCGCTATGACAATAATCAAGTAGTCAAATCCCTTGCCGCGATTTAATGCTGCAATGATGCCAAAGACAATCCCGACAATACATCCTACCAGTATGCCGCCAAACCCGATCACTGCAGATTTTGGAATTCCATCCTGCACCTTGCCAATAACCGACTGGCCCTTGTATTTCATGGAAATGCCAAAATCACCATGGATCAAGTTATTCATATAAATTGCGTACTGTGTCATCACAGGTTGATCAAGCCCGTACTTGGCTTCCAAGTTCGCGCGGACCTCTTCCGGTGTTTCCCTCGGCAAGGCAAATGGATCGCCTGGCAGTGAATGCATCAAAAAAAAGGTAATGGTTGCAATGGTAAATAATGTAATAATCATGGAAATAAAGCGTTTTAGTATGTAAACTCCCATATAAGTCCTCCTTTTCTGTCTAGTTCCATGGAAGAAAGCGATTTCCTCCGTCGCACAAGAAAAGCCGCTTTCCAAATTTATAACATTCGAAATACAACGACTCTTCTGATAATTTAATCTTAGCACAAGATTTTTTTATCGTCAATAAAATAATAACAAGATGATAAAATATTTTCATTTGCGAATCATTCTGTTACAATAGTGGTATCATTAGAAGATGTGAATGAAGATTGAACCGAGGAGGAAACATGAACGAACAAGAAAAGTGCGCAAAGGACATCCTATTAAAAGCTGGATTTTCACCAAAAAAAATCCACTATATTCCTGAAGGATCCAATCACGATGTATTTTTGATCACGATGGAAGATGGAAAAGAAGAAATTCTGAAACTGCCTAGTCAGCGCTACACGGAAGACAATGGCCATACAGACACCCTGTTTGGTGGTGAACTCTCCCTGAAAAGAGAATCCTCGCTCTATCATCTGGCACGAAATGCGGGGGTCGCTGCGCCGGAGGTTTTCTCTTGGTCTCCAGCAGACCCAGCTTATATCTTAATGGAGAAGATGCCTGGCAAGTCCTATGTATCTTTCCTGGAAGACTCGAATTTCTCAAAAAAAGCATTCCTAGACTCTCTATCGGCTTTGGGCGCGGACTTTGCAAAAATCCATCAAATCCGATTTGATTTTTTTGGCGACATTCAGGGAGAAAGAGAGGTTACGCCAGCAGGCTTTACAAACTTCGCTGACCGTTTCGGCTCTATTATGGAAATGCGCATCGATAAGGCAGAAAAGAAAGGCGCCCTTGTGGCCAAGGAGGCCGCTGGCGCTCGACAATTTTTCCGTCAAAAATTTGAAAACCTTCGGCCGCTTCTGGATCGACAAGTCAAGCCGCCTACTATGGTCTTCACCGATATGCATGCCGATAATTTCTTTGTGGATGAAGATGGCTTACCTTCTGGGTATTTTGATCTGGAATCCGCTCAAGCGGCACCAGCAGAACTCGAATTTTACGGCTTTCGCTTTTTTCTCTTCAACTATTACGACCAAGCCACTTTTGCACAAGCTGAAGCCGCATTTTTTACCGGATACGAGGCTGCCGGTGGTCCCTTTGCCCCAAAAACAAAAGAAGATCATCAATTAATCGACCTGCTGGCGGGTTGCAGGCTTCTTGAACTGACAGAGTCTTATTGGGGCTATATCGACGGACTACGGGACAATTGGGCCGTGGAGATCAAGTCCATTCTTCTCGATTACTTACAAACAGGTATTGTTGACTATGTGTCTTTGGCTGATGTCTTTCGCCCCAAGACCGGCCAACCTAAACAACCCAATGCATAAAAAAGAGCCAAATCAGTCCGAGAGTGTCCTCTCCCTGCTTTGGCTCTTTGACTTTACTTGCGAATGACATCAGCATAAAAAAAATCTGTAAAAAAACAAATGAGAGTATTGACAGCTTGTATACAATGGTATACGCTTGTATTACGAACGTATACAATATCTTAAAGGAGATTTTTATGGCTAAAACATTTAGAAATTCTAAAGCAATAAAATTTATTGATAAACTTAGACAATTACGACAAGCAGAACTCAAACACAGCCTAATTCTTGGCAATCATTTGCAAGAACAATTCCAGGAGCTATTTGAAAACTCTGATTCCAATGAGCCAATTGATCTGTATGGTCTCATCGATGCAATTACAAATCATAGTTATAAAGAAGATGGACTTTCCTTCTCTCACTCTCAATTTTCTTTTTTCCATGAAACGATGTATCACTTTGGATGCACGGGTGCTATTGAAACCGTTATTAAAGAGATGGGGGATTTTTTTGATTTGGATATCCCCGAACGAACCACTGGTAAAAGTGCTTTGGAAAACTATCAGATTAAATTGATTGATACAAACGATTACAGCACTACACCAAGAGAGTTCTATCTAATTATCGGAGGGATGGATGAATCCTATCCCGAGGAGGTTCGAAAGGAAATTGCTCAACACTGCACCGAAGTATTCTTGAATTTCTTTGAAGCGGATACAGTTTCCCAAACAGATAATGGTTTTATTATCCAAACTGCTCTTCAAAATATTCCCACTATATCGATGGAATTAAACAATCGGAATATCGCTATTTATGGAATGATTCCGATTGAAACCAAGGATAAAAACTAACTTAAAATCTCCAATTGCTTGCAAAAACTCACCTAACTCATCAGATACCCATTCCCTTTTTCTTTTGAGATGATTCCTTTAACTCTTAAACGAATCATGAATTTAAGATCTAGGCTAGAGACATGGCATCCGCCTTCCGGTATACTAAAATTACCACACTTATTGGAGGTTTACATGTACGATATTGCCATTATCGGCGCAGGACCAGCCGGCAGCAATCTGGCTCGCCTCCTTGCCCAACAAACTCAAATGAAAATCTGCCTCATCGATAAGAGACCCTTGCAAGTCTCATCGGATGTATCCATTGGCGCTCGCCGAAAGGCTTGCGGCGGACTTTTATCGCCCGATGCCCAAAAGATGCTGGCGCGACAGGGCTTGACTATACCGGTCTCTATCCTAGAGGACCCCCAGCTATTCAGCGTGCGTACCATCGATTTTGACAACAAGCTGGAAAACCATTATCAGCGCCATTATTTAAATATGGATCGAGAAAAATTCGATCGCTTCCTTTATCATCTTGTGCCCAACTGGGTAGAGAAAAAACAAGGTGTCGTTTTTGACGTAAAAAAGCGGGACACCCATTGGTCCCTTCAGGTTCGCGATGACGGACAGATCCAGTCCATTCAAGCGAAAAACCTGATTGCAGCCGATGGAGCAAATTCTTTTTTAAGACGCACCTTTGCTTCAGACTTTCCCCGTCCTAAGCGATATATCAGCATGCAAAAATGGTATCCCCTGCATGCTTCCATGCCATATTATACGGGGATTTTCGATTCTGAGGTAACCGACTACTATTCCTGGACAATCCAAAAAGATGATCAAATTATATTAGGTACAGCTTTGCCAGTAGGCGAACCCGTCCATGAACGATTTGAAATTTTGAGAAAAAAGGTGGAAGAACATTTACAGATTCCCTTAAGAGAAGAAAACCGTACCGAGGGCGCTTTTCTAGAGCGAATCACCCATGTCAATCAATTGCTTTGGGCAAAAGACGGAATCTTTTATGTGGGAGAAGCCGCCGGTGCTGCCAGCCCCACTTCAGCAGAGGGCTTCAGCTATGCCCTGCAATCTTCTTTGTACCTTGCCGAAGAACTTGTAAAAGGCAGAAATGGACTTGAACACCGTTACCGCAAACGATGCCGAAAGATTCAATTGAAACTCTTGGCCAAGCAAATAAAATCACCTGCCATGTACCATCTAGGGATTAGAAAACTAGCCATGCAATCCAAACTATCGGCGATTTCCATGACCAATCCATCTGGATTTTCAAATTCCTCTCAATAATTCAAAAAGGGCAAGTGCGAAACCGTTTCAGTTTCGCACTTGCCTTTTCTTGATTTCCTTTACTAACTAAAGATTAACTCTTTTTAAAACTTATCGCACCTTGACTACTTATTCTCTTTTCATGCTTCTTCCACCTGTGGTACAATAAATTATTGACTTATGGAGGAGCGCCCAATGCCTGGTATACGTAGAACAGACATCAAATACATTCTTCGACTCTTTCTTTTGATCTATATTCCCATCGGCCTATTAAGCTTCTCTTCTTATCACCTGCGTTTTCTCAATGAATTTGAGCAAACCCATGACCTGCTCTTACAAGATCAAGATCAGTATTTATCTTCAATGGAACGCGTTATCGATCTTCAATACGAAAAACTTTACCAAGATCTTTTTGTGCTGGTCAGCGCCAATGAAATGATCACTTATAAATCCAAACAAACCCCGGAAAGCCAACAAGATCTTGAACTGCTTTTTTTACGCATCGCAAAATCAAAAAACAGTTTCGATCAAATCCGATTTCTCGATGAAAGAGGCCAAGAAATCATCCGCGTAAACAGTAGGGAAAACGAGCCTACACTCATGCCGGCCGAACAATTGCAAAACAAGCAAACTCGGTACTATTTTCAAGAAACGAGTCTTTTAAAGGAAAATGAAATCTATGTAAGCGACATGGATTTAAATATGGAATATCAAGAGGTGGAAGTTCCTCACAAGCCCATGATTCGAGTCTCAACACCGCTGTTTGATTCTCAAGATCAATTTATGGGCATTGCAATTATCAACTATCATGCCGGCAGTCTTCTCGCCCTCTTCGAACAAGAGGTCCAGGAACATTATGATTTTCGGCTGCATGCTCATGTCTTAAATAACAATGGCTACTACCTCTTCCATCCCGATCCTCAAATGGGCTTTGGTTTTATGTTGGATGGCAAGGAAAACAATACGCTTTCCAAAGAAGACCCCTCCTTCTGGGCAGACATGCAAGAAGCCGATCAAGGTAGTCATCAACATGATAATCAACTCTACACCTTCCATCGAATGACGCCCGGGCTCAACACCGATAAATCTGTCGTCAATAAAAGCCCTTGGATTCTTATGGCGCATACGGATCTTACACAAACCCCACTTCTAGCCAACAACATCTTTGGTGGTTTGGAGAAACGTGATTTTCTTGATCTTCTAGGCCTTGCCGTTCTCGCCTTCATACTCTCGATTTTTGTCTACTATCTAAAGAAGGACAAACGTCAATTGTTGCTTGCAGGCAAAATAATTACCAGCACCCACAATGCTGTTTTGGTGACGAATCATAAGAACCGCATCCTGAGTGTCAATGAAGCCTTTGAAAAAATAACAGGTTTTAAGAAAGAAGAAGTGATCGGCCAATCTCCAAATATGTTTAAGTCCGGTAAAGAAAGTCGCAGTTTTTACAGGAAAATGTGGCAAGAACTCGATCATACTGGAGAATGGGAAGGGGAACTTTGGGACCTGAAAAAAAATGGTGTTTTTTATCCCAAGACCATGCGGATCTCTGCTATCCGCGAGGGCTATACCAATCGAGCCACCATGTATATCGGAATTTTTACGGACTTAACTTCTCTCAAGCAGGAACCAGTAATATCCAATCATTTGCAGTACCATGGTCAAGACACTCAATTGCCAAGTGAACCGCTTTTAAGCCGGCTATTAGAAAACAACATCAAGGACAGAAAGGCAGACCTGTTTCTACTCTGCTTTCGTATTTTAAATAATAACTTTGAGTCTTTGGAAAAAACCGAATCTCGACAAC
Source organism: Gottschalkiaceae bacterium SANA (assembly GCA_036323355.1). Classification (GTDB taxonomy): domain Bacteria; phylum Bacillota; class Clostridia; order Tissierellales; family GPF-1; genus GPF-1. Next base: position 3,142,195 of record AP028876.1, read on the forward strand.
TAATCGAAGGGGTTTTATCGAGAATCCGAATGACCTTAAAGCCTGAGGATCTACTTGCACAAACGGGACGGAATCAATTTGTTCTTTCGCCAGCTAACATCCATGAAAAGAAACACATGGATGCATACCTAGAGCGTTTCTTTACCCTATGCAAGCAACCCATCTCCCATAAGGGGGAGACTTTTACGCTTAAAATTAAAGGTGGAATTACCCGATTTCCACAGGATGCCAGCAATTCCTATGACCTTTTGGTTAATGGATATCTTGCCATGACCAATGCCTTCCGCTTCCCTAATGTGGACTATCAATACTTTTCTCATGAAATCAAGAATAAGTCAGATTATGACTTTACCATTGAAAGTAACTTGCAAGCAGCCTTAAGAAAACAAGAATTCCACCTGGTCTATCAACCTCAGATCGATCTGGAAAATAGTCAAGTAATTGGTGCTGAAGCCCTGATTCGATGGAATCACCCAAGCTTGGGGATGATTCCTCCATCAAAATTCATTCCCATCGCCGAACGCTCTGGCTTTATTGTTACACTGGGTTATTGGATTATCAAGACGGCTTTTCGGGAACTTAGTGAAATCCATTCAGAATTGCCAGATGATTTTAGACTCTCCATTAACCTTTCAGTTTTGCAATTTAATGATCATCACCTACTTGATTTTGTTATTCAAACGGGAGCCCTTTACCATATTGATTTTGAACAAATTGAAATTGAAATTACCGAAACTGTCCTTATGTCCGACATAGATACCATCCATCAAACCATAGAAGCCTTCCACCAGATTGGTATCTCTGTGGCCATTGATGATTTTGGCACCGGTTTTTCTTCCTTAAGTTACTTGAATAAGTTGCCCATCAATAAACTGAAGGTGGATCGCACCTTTATCCGCCACTATCCAGAAACGGATGACGGAAAAATGGTATCGATCATCGCTGATCTTGCCCGAAACCTGAATCTGAAGCTACTCATGGAAGGCGCCGAAACTCAAGATCAAATTGAATTCTTGCGTACACTCGGCTACAACTATGTTCAAGGCTACTATTATGCCAAACCCCTAATCAAGGACGACTTCTCTTTGTATTTGGAAGAAACAAAAAAACCACCAATTGATTAAAAAAAGGCCACAGATAATAAAAATCTGTGGCTGTTCTTTATCCTTTTTTCACTTCAAACCAAAAATCTACACCCTGATCCATATTGGCTAAGCCACAATTCAAACCGACAACTTCTTGTATCGCCTTTACAATTGAAAGTCCGAGTCCAAAACTATCTTCATTCTGTGGGGACGTTTCACCGTTCTCTCCCTTATCCATTATAGTCGACTGACTAGATACTCTTGCTTGATCAGCCTTATAGAATCCTTTCCACAGATCATCCATAATTGCTTCTTCAATAGGCCGACCCGAATTATAAACATGAATCCGAATGCGATCCTCCATATCTTGCATCCATACACGTAACTTTCTGTTTTCATCGCCATATTTTACCGCATTGGAAAGAAAGTTGGCTAAGATCTGTTCAAAGCGCATGGAATCGATCTGACAATACGCATCAAACACATCGAGTTGCACGTGAAGAGCCTGATCTTCTACAAATCCTTCATACTTATAAAAAAAGGATTCTATGGCTTCCTTCACATTTGCCGACGCCAGACTTAAGGTCATGCGCCCACTTTCCAACCTAGACAGTTCCAAAATCTCATTAATTAAACGCTTCATCTTTCTTGACTCTTCAGCGATATAACCCACATACTCCCCTTGTTTTTCCCTATCGGGCACATATCCTGCTACGATTTCATCCGCATAGCCCTGAATCAGGGTTAATGGGGTCCGCAGTTCGTGGGATGCATCTGAAATCAATCGTTTTTGTGACCGAATTTCCTTAGCCAATTGCTCATTTTTTTCTTCCAGTGAAGCCAAGGTCTCTTCCAGAGCATCTGATAATCCATTAATATCGCGACTTAACTCTTCTAGCTCATCACCCGTTTGAAGCTCAACCTTACCCGAAAAATCCAATTTGCTTAATTGCTCGACATAGGTCTGCATCTTCCGTATTGGCAGGGTAAAGCTCTTGGCAATACGGAAAGCAATCAATGACGCAATCAACAAAAAGAATAAGGTACCTGCCATAAGAAGGATATTGGCTTGTCGAATACTTTCTAGAATAGGCTCAACGGGTTGAGTCAAATTGATTCGAATCCCATCCTCCAAGTCTAAGCTGCAGACGTATAAGTCATTATTGTTTCTGGGTTCAGTAAAATGCCCAATTCGCACGCCATGATCCAACTCATTCCATTCTCCTTCTTCAAGAGGAGGAAAGATCGGTCTACGCTCCATTGCTCCTTCATCAGGAGATTCTGCCACTCTCCCATCGGGTTCCTTTAAACCAATTTCCTTGGAAGAAGAAAAAATCACACGCCCATTCAAGTCGATGGTGATATCAAAAGCTTTGCCACCACCAATTGTCAAAATCTGATCGACCCATTTTTCATGCTCACCCAGGTAGTCTACCTCCCGCAAATCTTCCATGGCCGCCACCATGGCTTTTTCAACGGAAGCTTCATAAAGTGGCTTAATTAAAAGCGTATTGGCAAGCAGAATCATAGCAGAAAAGCATAGAATAAGGGCAATAATTTGCATGGATAGTCGTTTGGTTATACTTCTATTCTTCATGGTCTACCTCAAATCGATAACCAAATCCTCGCATGGTTTTCACACATTTGCCATAAATGCCCAGTTTCTTCCTCAAACGATTAACATGGGTATCCACCGTACTTTCCGTTCCAATATAGTCATAACCCCAAACGGTCTCTAAAATCTGACTTCGACTTAAAGAGATCGCCTTATTCTTGCAGAAGTAGAGCAAGAGATCGTACTCTTTGCGGCTAAGATCGATATTTTCGCCTGCAAGAGTCACCCCATGAGCATCGATATCGATGATTATTTCACCCACGCTTACCATCGATAAATCCACACCCTTAGCTCTTCGAAGAGCGGCTTCTATTCGAGCGACTAGTACCGCTGTGTTAAAGGGTTTGACGATATAGTCGTCAGCACCGCTTTCCAGCCCAAAAACCTGATCATAATCTTCACCCTTGGCTGTTAGCATGATAATGGGGCAAGCTGAGAATTTTCGAATTTGCCGGCAGCTTTCTAGCCCGTCCATGACCGGCATCATGACATCCATAAGAATTAAATCCGGCTTGCTGCGACTCGTCTCCGCCATAGCTTCACGACCATTGGCCGCTTCTACTACTTCATAATGCCGATTTTCAAGAATCATGCGAAGCATTGCTCTTAGTTTTACTTCGTCATCCACAATCAAGATTCGCTTATTTAGCCCATTGCTTGCTTCTTTCCTTACGCTTGGCATACCTGCCCCCTAACCGTAAATTTACGCTTGTGTTTCTATTGTTTCTACTGATCCGGCATTTGCCTGTGGACTTGTTGCTTAATTGCTGTCAGGTCTTTCACCTTCAAAACGATTGCCTTCAGGGCGATCGCCATTCGGCGGTGCCATCTTGTCATTCATGCCCCCACCGGGATGATTGCCAGCGCCAGGTCCTTCGCCGACTAGAGATGTTCCAACTATAGTCATTGTATCAGAAATTACAGCGTCCTCAACAACTTCTCCATCGACTTGTACGGTTACCGTTTGACCTTGCTGCAAGTCAGCGGAAGAAAAAACTAGCACACCATAGGTCTTGATGGAAGTATGACTCATCAGCACTTGGCCGTCTTCATCTACCACGGTGACTTGACTACCCGCTGCCTGGACCCCATTAAAGAATACCTGCAAAACATTCTGACTTGCCGCCTCACTAAAGCTTTTAGATGCACCGTCATTTCCCACTGAAATGATCAAGCCACCCTCAACAAGCAAGGGATTGTCGAAATCCAAGCCAACATCTCCGCCATTTCCCGGACCATCGATCAACAAAATTCCGCCTCTTATTAAACCGCTACCGTTGGAATCAATACTATCACCATCGCTGCTGATTGTAATTTGACCGCCATTGATCACCAGTCCTGCTCCTTCAATCGGGATCTCATCCCCAGGCCCCATAGTCTTTTCGGCTGAAACCGAAGTATCTGCCACATTAATCCCGTCATCACTGGCAGAAATATCTATGACACCGTCATTGATGACAATCACTAAAGATTCAAGACCTTCATAACAGACAGGGATTGTTATGTTTCCCCCGTTAACTTCCAAATATGCATCGGCACGAATCCCGTCATCTTCCGTTTGCAGATAAAAAAAGCCATCATTGATCACGATCATTCCTTCTGCATGCAAGGCATCTTCCACAGAATCAATGGTTACATGGCCACCATCGATCTGCATATGGGCTTCCGATTGAATCCCGTCTTTTCCGGCATGAATGGAAAGATCGCCATCCACCATGGCAAACAAATCATTTACCTTGATTCCGTTACGACTAGCCTCAATGATAATGTCTCCGTCTAAAACAAGAAGTGCATCTTTGGCCAAAATACCCGTTTTTTCTTTCGCTGTAATTGTCAAGTTCCCGCTTCCAGCAAATAGTAAATCTGACTTTGTATAAATCGCACCATTCACCCGTTCTTCTTCTGAATCATTTTCTTCCTCATAGGCACTTGTATCGACCAGACTATTCTCTGTGCCTTCCGCAAGGAGGATCACAAGACGGTCTGCATTACTGATAAAAATTGGGCTTGTCTCTTGATTGCTAAGGGCAACCTCATTAAAGACTAGAATAACATCACCTTCATCTTGCGTATCTACCAAGATTTGTCCCTCATATGTTCCTTGCAAGATATAGGTACCTGCCGATTGGATCCAAGTGATCTTGTCATCAAAGCCAAGTATCTCCCCTTCGTCTTTCCAACTTGCCAAATTTAACTCTGTATCTACTTTTTCAAGAGCCTCTTCAAGTAGCGCCATATCCATCTCTTCAAATGCATCAACAGCAAGGTCTTCTTCCATCAGTTTTGACACGGAGATTTCCTCTAGCTTGGCCTGCTCAGCTGTTTGAGCAAGGGTCATTACAGAGTCACTGCTTGTGTCCGTACTGGCACATCCTGCTAAACTCGCCATAATTATCATCACAATTAGAATCAAAATTCCTTTTCCTTTTATCTTCTTTTTCATTTTTTCTCTCCTCCTATACCACATAGTCGCCATCATAACTCAGCATGGCTACACTTTTCACACCCATCACTTCATTCAATTCATTGACCAGACTAGATTCCTCAGCCTTCATCTTCAATTCAATGGTCAACTCAGTATTGCCGGGTAAAGTTGTCTTTGATTTTAATTTGTATTTCCCGGTCGCATTTCGAACGTTCTCATAAATTTCACTCTCATCCGTTTCTTCTCCGTAATTCATAACCAAGAGATAGGCCGACATACGAGTACTTGTCTTAGAAAAGGCGATGAGTACCGCAGAAATCATCAAAAAGGCCAAAGCCGCCAAAACGTATAGTCCAGCACCTACAATGATTCCGGATCCGATGGCCCAAAACATGTAAACCACATCAATGGGATCTTTAATAGAGGTACGAAAGCGGACGATTGACAGGGCACCAACCATTCCCAGAGATAAAACAATATTATTGGTGACACCGACGATAATCGTTGCCGATATCAAACTTAAAATCACCAAAGAGGTATTAAAGGTCTTTGAATACATAACGCCTTCAAAAGTGCGTCTGTAGATAAAGAAAATTCCGAGCCCGATCAACAGGGCGGCCACCAGAGTCATGGACATCTCTAAAAGAGATAAGGCACCGGTCGTCTGTTCCAAAAAATCATTCTTAAAAATATCATTAATTGTCATAAAGTTCTCCTTACATACTTATTTTTCGCTTCGCGATCATCCGGTCTACATGACCTACGGTAGTGCGTGATCTAGGGATTTATACGATTTATGGCCCTGCTGTCTTTACGTCGACTTAATGCACACGGCCCTGCAACTTGGTTTGACTTATAGTCAAACCCTTGTTGCTTGGGCCTGGGCTTGGCATTGTCTTTGACAATACCCTGGGCTTGGCATTGTCTTTGACAATACCCTGGGCTTGGCATTGTCTTTGACAATACCCTAGGCTTGGCATTGTCTTTGACAATACCCTAGGCTTGGCATTGTCTTTGACAATACCCTGGAAATTCATTACTGAATGACTTCGCCCGTTCGGCAGATCGTATATTTCGATATGCTTTGCTGTTTCAAATTTGCTTGTTGAATCATCATTTTAATCGGACCCGGTAAAAATCCAGTAAACTTCACTTCCAAAATAACCTGGTCCGCATCTCCTGCCGGAATATACATAGCCTCCTCTTCAAACAAATCCAATTGATTACGTTCATATCGAATCCGGTGATCAAATGTAATTCGGACCGTACCATAGGGATAAACAAAACTTTTCCGTTCATAATCCACTATCACTTTAGGCCTTAGCTTGCGGGAAGCCATGTCAATGCAAAACTCTCTAAGCAAGGACGATTGGCTGTCCCAAAGCATTTTATAGTCACCCTCTAATATCTGTTGATATTGATCACGGGTCAAAGCAAGAGAATCCTTCTTGCCTCCCTTATTAACTTTGCTTTTTTTCTCCAAACGAATATAAGAATCGCTTCTGTTATATACGCGTATTCGATATTTCTTTCTTGCAATCTGTCCAATCAAATTATCATTTAATGCGCTATCGGCAAAGTCGTCAAAATATAGACTCGAAACCTGATAAAAACCATCCGCATTTGAATGCGAATCAAGCTTGCATAATTTTTCGATTTTCCTTCCCATTATATGGGCCGTTTGTCGATTGATCATGTACTTCAACTCATTCCTGTACATATCCGCCTCCTATTTCTTTGGTAACTACAGGATATGCCCCCCGCCTCACACCAACTTTACGAAATAGTAAAGAAAGTATAAACTCAAAAAAACATAAAAAAAAAGCCACAACTCTTTCGAGTCGCAAGCTTCTAATTTTTGCTAGGTAAAATTCTATTGAGGAATGGCAGCAATCATAATACAAACGCTAACAAACCAGAAAAGTATAAAGACCAAGGTTCCGCGAAAAGGTTTATTCTTGGCAAAATAGGGAAATTTGTTTCTTAAATCTACCGGATTGGTGATCAAAATCAAAGTCATTAAGAAGGTATAAACAAGAACCACCCTTGCCATGGGAACAAATTCCTCAAATGAAACCAGAGAATAAAATGTAGCGTATACAAAGGCTGCAAAAATCATCTTGAAAGGACGCAAGGTTCGAAAACCTGGCAACCAGAACAAGGGATTCTGTTTGATCAGTTTTTCGTTAATCAAGGCCTTTTGAATTTCCTTAAAATAGTTTGTTTGCTTTCTTAGCCCCTTCTTTTCAAACTCGTTTTCTGAAAGAATCAATGTATGTAAAATTTTCGAGTCGAAGTAGACGCCTTCTTCCGTACAAGCATTTATATACTCGTTGATAATCTGCGGCGCTGGATATTTATCGTGCTGCACATATAACCATCCAATTCGATCCCATTCATTTTCTTCAATCATATAGCCAACTAACTCGGTTCCCTCATAGGTATGAATAGGCCGGTTTATCTCATACTCGCCCAACAGCATTTTGAAATCCGCTTCATCTTTTGACAAGATCAGTTCTAAACCCGCATCCGAGAACTGCCCACCCTTACTGATAGCAAATCGAATGCGCTCCATTTGACACGCCTCAATCGCCTGGTCAAAACGGTCGACCCATAGGTCAGCTTCTATGGGATCCACTTGATCATGATTCAACATAAGTTCCGCTGTATCCTGGGTAAATATTTCTACCGGTGCGGCCAGCCAATATCGCTTCAAGAGATGTTCATTAACACTTTTCTGCGTTTTAACTTCCTCCACAATAATGTGCCACCGCTCCTGATCCATAGCTTCTTGCCATGCAAGCAACTTTTCCCTTTTTGAAAGGACAGCTTGCCCTTGAATCCAGGCAAAAACTTTGGGCAAATCTGCTTCCACAGCCAATGCCATAAGCTCGACCAAATCCTTGGATTGCCACTCCTCTTCCCATAGGGTCAAGGCTTCAAGGCCAGCTTGGTCATCGGTCGCTTCAATCGCCTCCAGGAATGCAGCCAACATGGACTCCCAGCGAAGAGACCGTTCCAGTTCTTCCATTTGCTTGCGTAAGGCATCGCCATCTAGCAGCATCACCTTTTGACGACTTTGGGCGATTGGCATTGCGTTGGACTCAATCCAGTCGTATGCTTCCCCTTGGCGATAATCAGCTGCAAAAATATCTTTCAATTTATTTTCGAATCCATCCTCTTGAAGCATGCCGATCAACTGATCCGCTTCCGCTTGACCAAACAGATAATTCTCAGCCACTATACCAAATTGCTCTTCTACAATGGGGATAATTATATTTCGATCATCTTCGATAAACTGATCCATCACGAACTTGGTTGCACCGCCAGCTGCGCTTCCTGCCGCAACGGCTCCAAACAAACCACCTAGGAAACCACCTACCGCAGTACCAACTCCTGGCAGAATTGCCGTTCCCCATGCTGCACCTTGTGCCGCACCCGCAGTCATACCAATGGTGCCAACACCCACATTAGCACCCGTTGTTACCAAATTTTTTGTTAATTGGCCACCAGAAATCTTGCCCTCCGTGGCATGAATCATATCCTTACTTGAAAGAACAGCCGTGGTTGCTATGGTTGTAATCATATTGCCGCGCATCAATTTCGACACATGCTTCTTGGCAGCCGCACCAAAAATCTTTTTACCACTAACAGCCGCCGCAATTTTTGCAGCCGCCTTGGATCCCAATTGATTGACAATGCGATCCGTCATAGGACGCATGGCTTTTTCTAGCCCAGTTCGTGCCAATTGAGAGGAAATCACCGTGCTGCCCCAAGCAACACCAAAGACCTTGATACCCGCTTCTAAAGAAGTCCGAAATGCTGTTTCCACATCATCTCCGCTCCACACACAGGCCGCAAAGGTCAAAACCGCAGACAAGCCAAAGGCCTGAATCCCCAATTGTATTCCTTTAACAGAGTCGTATGTCAATGATTCCACAGTGCCAGCTTTTGCGATATTTTTGGCCTGCTCATAGGTGAACAAACCTTTTTTTACAATCTTTTCCGCATCCTTAGGATCTGTTACGCCAGGAATCTCTCCCTTATTGATTCGATCTCGCATGGCATCAAGAGCCGCATCATACTTGTCACTCGGCACCTCGATTTTCATCGGACTCCCATCTCGGTTCACATATCGAAATCGATCTCCGTCAAAACATTCCCTAATGCAGTCTGATCCAGAACGGCAATACTTGGTTTGAATCAACTCTCCGTTCACCAGGCGGTCCGCACCATCGAGCTCATTGCCCTGGCCAACCAACTTTGCTTTTTTCCCCATCATCTTATCCGCCAGATGATTAGCATGCTCCCCAGCATAGCCATGGCCTTGACGGGCATTAAAGACAACTTGATCCGCTACCGTATTCGACGTGTTCTTGACACCCAGATGCACACCGGCATCTTTTGCCAACTTCTTCCCTATTGATTCTCCCTGATTCTCTTTCCCCGTTTCTCCCATGAAGCCTCCTAAAACTGTTAATTATTTCTATTTTATCATGGCAGGGAGACATAACAAAGTGATTTATATTTCAGTGTTTTCCCATCGCAACAAAAGAGCGACCCATAGTGGATCGCTCTTTCGTGCGTGTAGGTAAGTAGGTGTTTTTCTTTATGGTTCTGTTACCACTGACTCATCCGGCAATTCTGGCGGATCTGTCAAATCAGGCAATTCACAAGGCCAGCGCCATTGATGTTGGAAGAAGTACTCACAGCAACCGTCGGTGCAGATGCAGCTTCCATCCGTACAAATACAAGAGCCATCGGTACAAACATTTAGCCTGTCATAGGCATAGCCGTAGCCATATCCATACCCATAGCAATAGGTAAATGGTGCCCACTCTTCATCATCTCGAGGATTCCCTGGCATTCGTTCTTCGTCAAATCCAGGACCCATTTGCGCCATTACCTTTGGCTCACCATTTGCTGCCTTTTGTCCACCATTTCCCTGGCCTCCAGCAAAAGCAAAGGACGAGAACAGCAGAATGATAACCAGTGCAAGCGGCAATACTCTCTTTAACATTTTCTACTCCTTTCTTTCTATAGTAAATAATTGTTCTGTGATCCAGGCACTTATCGCCTATCTCTATATATACATGCGACAAGTTCCCTTGTTTTTTTGTCAAAAACAACAAAATGTATATTATTTTTTTAATTAGCACACTTTTTAATCATCTGTTTATTTAAATGGGTCCATGCAGGGTTATTTTTACAACTATTTTCCAAAGAACCCATATATAGAAAAAGAGATACAACTTGCTGTTTTAAAACTAGCCAATAAGGTGCCTTTTCAAACAAAACATAGAGTTTTGTTTGAAAAGTGGGTATATAAAGTTTGGAACTTCTAATTGGTCATTTCAACTTGGGGTTTCATTACAAATAATGGTATTTATGATCAAGCGATAAAGAACAATTAGTCACTTGAATCGGCAGGTTAAATGAAAGGAAGTGGTTCCATGAAATGGTTCACACACATTTTTCTAAGAGATATCGACTCCTTGAATTATGGGCATGAAGACACAAATCTCGAGATCTATCAAAAAATTGAACACATCAAGTAGTTTTACTTCGCGCCAGCCAACCCGCTGGCGTTTTTTTTATGATTTTTTCCCATACCATCTATTTCTCTTTCAAGTTTCTAGAAGGAATTAATCACAGAATGACCGATTTGACTTCCCAATCAGATTCTCTTCACAAATTGTTAGAAATCCGATCATGAATTTGTCGCATTTTCAACAAATCGATTGGTTATCTTGCATTATATTACAAAATAGTGAATTTTAAGATAATATAGCGTATAATGTTGTTATCGTAGACTATTGTTCATTAAACTATATGGCCGAGGTAAAACAATGAAACGATCTTTGATTAATAATACCTATAAATCAACCGCAAATCGATTCGGAATCTTTCTCTTGTTTCTGGTCCTATTCTTTGGCCTGATTATTACCCTTTGCAGCCAAATCTATGTTCATCATTTTACGTCTATGTCGAAAGATTATTACACGGGAAAATTCTCAACGCTCTGCCAGGCTACAGAATTAAAAGTCGCACATTGGCATATGGATGACGATCTTTTGGATCAATACGAATTAGAAAACGTCGATGCTCTAAATACCTACTTTGAAAGCGATCTACTTCAATATGGCGCACTTGATTCTCACATCTTGCTGGCAAGAAATGGCTACGAGTCCTACTCCTATAAAGGTAAAATCATTCCTGCACCCATATTAAAAGCCGCTGAAAATCAATTGGCAGCCAACTCCTTGCCGCAATACCAATGGATTCAAAATAAACTTTGGCTGATTCATGCGAAAAATGAAAACGATTATACATTGGCACTTGCAACACCCATCTCTGGCAATAACCTTGCCTTTTTAAATGACTGGTGGTATGGCCAATATATTCAATCTGCAAATGTTACACAAGAAAACATACATAAGAATAGAAATCTATTCAATTGGGAACATCTTACTATGTCTTATCTGATTGATGAGAATACCAATTCCTATTTAACCATTGAATACAAACTCGACACACTGCATGAATATTTTTACATCGGCTATGGCGTGGTTCTGCTTACAGTTCTTCTCACCTTTATGCTAGTGTGCCGCAGCTCCTTAAAAAAAAGCTTTCAGTCTGCGCTTGATCAAGTTACAATTTTTGAAACCCAGGTATCCCGCATCGCTTCCGGCGATTATTCGAAAAGAGTGAAACACTCTGGATTTATCGAACTTATACAATTAGAAGACAATATCAATCAGCTGTCCGTTGTCATACAAGCAAAAAATGAAAAATTAAAAGAAGATGTTAAAGAGCTTTACGACATCCTAATTGAGGTCTTGGAACAAAAAGATCCCTACACCAGAGGTCATTCCGAACGGGTAGCAAAATACAGTCTTCAAATTGGCCAACGTATCGGATATCAAAATTTGGATCAACTTTACTCCTCCGCCCTATTACATGATATCGGTAAGATTTCAATTTCTGGTTCAATCTTAAGGAAACCCGGTAAATTAACCGAGTTCGAATACGATGCAATTAAGACGCATCCGCAGAAAGGCTTTCAGCTTCTTCTTAAATCTTCCCAATTTGAAAGTATTCTAGATGGTGTCCTCTATCACCATGAACGCCTAGATGGCAGTGGATATCCATGCGGATTAGAGGACCAAGAGATCCCCATGATGGCCAAAATTATTGCAGTTGCTGATGTATACGATGCCCTTACATCTGATCGTTCATACAGAAAAGCCATGAGTGTCCAACAAGCGGTTGCCATTATACGCGATGGACAGGGAACGCTATTTGATTATGACATTGTCGAAAGCTTGTTCACCTGCATTGAATCTGTTTCATAGCTTTCATTCAATCCGCATTTTTTGAAATTCAACCCAGTGGTTAATACTTACACGTCTATCAGAAAAAAAGTGGCTAGAGAATCTAACTCTCTAGCCACTTTTTTAATCTGCAGGTCATCCCCACACTCAACAAATCCATTTATTCATTAGGCCAACCAATCTGTTTCACCGGTTTAATCCGCCAACGGTGAAACCGCTAGATCTTAGATGATTTAAATCAGTTTTCTGACAAACCCTCTTTACAGCAAACAAAACCCTCGGTGTGATTACATGACTCGGCTTCCATTAATTGCTTTCTTCCAATTCCAATGGAAAAAAATCCCACAAGGACTTGTCCTAATGCCAGACCGGCAAGCATCCAAGTAAAGGAAATTTTTGAACCTACAAATAAAAGTGGCATCATGACCATAACCGTGCCCCCTGCATTGATTGCCAAAGTCCACATGGTTTTTCCCACGGCATTCAAGGCTTGTCCGTTCCAATTATAGAGATTCATACCGACAAAACCGATTAGAATCCAGCGCAAATATATCAATACATAAGCGACAACTTCCGGATCTTGAGTGAACAAGGAAGTGAGGGGCCGCGCAACAACATAGATTACAGCCAAAGAACCAAGCCCTATAGCAATGGCATAGCGATTCAACAATCGTCTTACCGTATCGACCCTGTCATATAATCCAGCACCCCAGTTTTGCCCCACAATCGGCACAATACTACTGCCAATTCCTTGAATGGCAATATTCACAAAACCTTCAATACGGCTACCCACGGCAATCGCTGCAACAGCTGCTGCACCCCCGACAGATGCTGCCAAGGCTGTCAACACCGTCCTCAATAATTGAGGGAAAAGCATCACGCCCATACCTGGTAAACCGATCTGCAAAATTTCCTTCCACGAAGTCATCAACTGTGACAACTTGGGTCTCGACAGATCAATTAGTTTATGATGAAATCCTAGAAAATAGAGGGTTGTTAGCATGCCAAAAAATCTAGAAATAACAGTTGCGACAGCGGCCCCCTGAATCCCCATGGCTGGAAAACCAAACCAACCAAAGATCATAATGGGATCAAGGATCACATTCAATCCCGCACAAACTAGCATGACAATAAAAGGACGCATGGTATCCCCAATGGCCCGCATGGCCGAATCACTCATAGGTGGCATTAAAACAACCAAAATACCTGCATACCACACACTCATATAGTCCTTTACCAAAGGCAAAGTAAACTGATCTGCCCCCAAAAGAGGAAAGAGTTGGTCCATGGTAGACAAACCCAAAATTGAAAAGAATAGAACCAATACAATTGATAAAAAGAGCCCATCTGTTGCGATACGCTTCATCTTCTTTTTGTCCTGTCTACCCGCTGCACGGGAAAGTACCGACATGGTCCCCGTTGTAATCCCCATGGAAACCGCAGAAGAGATTAGTATAATGGGAAAGGTAAACCCCATAGCGGCCAATGCCTGCGTCCCCAATTTACCAACAAAATAGGTGTCCGTTAAATTAAACAATGTAAAGGCCAAACCGCCACCAACCGTGGGGATAGCCAATGATACAATGTGATTTTTGATGCTTCCTTGCCTTAAATCCTTCATAAATTCCTCCAATACCAAGTCGAACAAATTATCTGTCCTATTAGTATAAACCTTGTAGTCATTATAAAGTCAAGACCATTCCTTTACTCCATAAAAAACACCCTTCTTCAGCTATAAATAGCTAGAAAAGAAGGGTTCCTGTCTCTACATTTCTTTAATTGGGACGATCATTTCCTGCAAGTACGCATCATGGTCCGAAAGAATAAAGGAACCCACAATAGACCGTACCATAACCATACCCTTTGATTCCAAATTATTCTCCTCAATAAAGGTCAACATCCTATTAAGAGTCAAACTTTGAGCTTCTTGTCCATCTTGATGATAGGCAACCACACAAGTCCCCAAATGAAAACATTCTATATTCGGATCATCTGTCTTTGACCCATGATAGGGCATAACAATCAAATCTAAATAACTATCATCCTGCTGGAAAACGAGATCAAAACGACCTCCGAAAATCAAGCCGTGGTTGTGGCCCACCTCATAATACTCTGGGTATCGCAAGGTGAGCTCTTTAATCTTCTCTTCAAAATCTCCCCAGTCCTCCAGGTGACTGCAATCACTAACTACCCCCATCAAATCACCCATCGCCTTGATGCGGGGTTTGTTGCCAACAAGTTCAAATTCCTCGCTTGCTTGGCGGATCGATGTAACTATTTCTTCTAGGTTTTCCTTTACCAGGTTATATTGCCGAATCATTTCTTCCAAACGAACCTGCTGATTTTCAATCACCGATAGCTTGACGTCGAGGGACTTAATCTGCTTCTGTCTCAATATTTCCTCCAAGGACAGGCCCAGCAGTTTATTGAACTTGATGACATCGACTTGAATAAACTGATCCACGGTATAATATCGATAGCCAGTTTCTGCATCGACTTCGCTGGGCGTGAGCAAGCCTAAGCGATCGTAATAACGCAGGGTTTGAGCATCAATGTTCTTAATTCGTGCAAATTCTCCGATTTTATACTTTTTCATCGTCACCACCGCCAGATTTTCTTCTTACATTTTTTATGCCTTTACCCTTAACATCAACCGCTTCTATGGTTTATCCACATTTCTTTGCCCAAGCAATTAAACTATGCACAATTGGTCCACTTAATCCTACTTGGTCTCGTTATCTTTCATTCTGCATCTTTCACAAACGCTTCGCTAGGACTCCACATCCTCCAAATTTAAGACCATCATAAACTCGTCGTAATACTGCCTACCAATCTTCAAGGCATGGCGTTCTTCTCCAAATGTCTTAAAGCCAAAGAGTTCATACAAGCGAACTGCTGCTTTGTTATTGGTTACCACCCATAATTGAATCAGTTCCAACCAGTCCATTTCCCTGGCCTGATCCAACAATTCCATTAACAAGGCCTTACCAATTCCTTGATGGTGGTATTGGCTTGACACGTACATTCCCCAAACCATGCCCTTGTGTCTCGTTTTGATCCGTTCCTCTTGCCTAAATCCAACCATACCTACCAAGCGATCATTATCAAAAGCACCCACAACAAAATGAATAGACTCTGGGACAATCATATTAGTCAAATATCGCTCTCCCCGACTCTGCGCTGATTTATGCAGTTCCTCTTCATAGGAAGAACCAAAGGCTTCCGGATATCCCCTAAGGGCTTCCAAACGCAAAGCCCAAAACGCCTCCATATCTTCTGGTCTTAAATTTCTAATAATCATATACTACCTCCCTCTTAATCGGCTGCGAGTTGACGCATTTCCCGGTCACTATAGATCGTTACAAAAATTGCATGCAGCGGCGAACAGATCATGGCCACTACCGCCAGCCATGAAGCTCGCTTTGAATACTTGCCATAAAAATCACGAAACATGATATAGGTCAGGTAGACCATAAAACCAGCAAGAACCATCAGCAGACCCATGCTTATCGGGGTTCTCCTATAGAATAAAAAGTCCGTTGCTATTGATCCCGCCAATAAATAAGCAAATAAGTGCTTGGTTTCAAATTTCCCAAACAAAATATGGGATCCCACCACTTTGCACTGTAGCCAACCATTCAAAAAGGGAATCCACGCAATCCAGTTTTTTTTGATTGCTTGGTTCTTTGCCAGGCTTTGAAGTCCCATTGCTTTTAACACAAAAAATATCACACTTATTGCCAATGAAGTATACATCACTTTCCCTACTTTCTACGATTCGTTTTGAGGGTACTAATCTCGCTTACCTTTCCACGGGAATTTGAATTTCAGTCATATAGTTTTCTTCCGAATCCACCGCCCAAACATCATGGATTGGCAGAATCAACCCGTCTCCCTTGATAGCAAACTGATGATCTTTACTATATGCCAGCATTCTTTTAAATGTCAAATGAGAAAAATGGTAGGGGCCGTCATGCATGCATGTCATATAGGTTCCCGCCGGTAAAACATCTAGCTGGGAACTAAGAATCTCCGTTTCCAGAAGCTCAAAGATATATTTGAAGATATAAAACTCACCGTTTAGCATGTTTTCCTCTGAGACACAAACGCCAAATTTGCTTGCCATGGCACCATAGGTTTCTGGAAATTCATCAAGAATCGTCTTCAGCTTTCGCAAGGTCGAAGAAAAAGGCTCATCATCATTGTAATCTACACGAACTTTGCAGATTCTTCGCTCCTCCTTTTCTACCAGACGGATCTCTGGATAGCGTTCAAATGCTTCATAGGCTTCAATATTCTCAATTCGATTTTGAATAATTTTTTTGGTTTTCATCAATTGCTCGATTTTTTCATCAACGCTTTTAACCTGCGCATCCAAAAGCCCTATGGCTTCCTCATGAGATGGGGAAGCCAAAAAATTCTTTATCTTTTCCAATTTCAAGCCGGATTCTTTCAAGGTCAAAATTAACTCTAACTTTTCTACATCCTTATAGCTATAATATCGGTATCCATTCAACTCGACAACAGATGGTTTCAACAAATTAATCGAATCATAATAAATCAATGTCGGCCTTGTTATGCCAAATCGTTTTGCGACCTCGCCGATGATAAACTTTCCTTCCATCTTATCCCTCCAAACTATACAGTTACTATATGTTTCATTGTATCATAGAAGCCCGCCAAATACTGATTTCGCATCCAGTTCGCTATCAAGCAGATCGAAAAAAAGTATTTGACCCTACAGCGGCTTTATCGATTACACTATCCTTATCAGTCATTTATTCCGCACAGGGCTCTGGTTAACATGGAGGAAGCTAATGTACAAATTCATTGAAATAAAAGGCGCACGAGAGCATAATTTAAAAAATATTTCCGTTCAAATTCCCAAGAATCAATTGGTTGCTCTTACAGGGCCATCCGGTTCAGGCAAGTCCACCTTCGCCTTCGACATCCTTCAACGAGAATGTCAACGGCAGTATATGGAATCCATGGGCATGGTTACGGACGGAATGAACAATGCGCAAGTCGACAGGATTGTGGGCCTATCGCCTTCTATCAGCATCTCTCAGGGCATCAACAACCGCAACCCAAGATCAACGGTTGGCACTTACACTGAAATTTTGACTTATCTGCGGCTTTTATACGCCAAATGCGGCCTCAGACAATGTCCCCATTGCAGTCAAATGATTCCACCTGCATTTGTGTCAGACACCCATCATGACTTGGATTCTTCAAATACAAAATCTACACAGTGCCCCCATTGCCAAAGAGAGATCCCAACTTTGACCATGGCTCACTTTTCCTTCAACAAGGCAGAGGGATTCTGCAAGCGATGCAGCGGTCTGGGTCAAGTCAATGAAATCGACCCCATGGGAATCATCGATGACTCGCTGACCGTAGGTCAAGGTGCTGTACAGATGTGGCAAGGCATGATGGCCAAACACTACGAACATGTTCTTCAGGCGGCGGCACGCCACTACGGTTTTCATTTTGATGTGGATCAACCCATTCGCAATTATAATAGGCTTGAAAAGTTGGTCTTCTTCAACGGCGTGTCTAGCAAGGACTTTCTGGCCCTCTACCCCCATATAAAACCGCCCAAAAAGGTAAGCGATGGCTATTTCGAAGGGATTCTCACCTATTTAAAAAAGAAATCAGCAGAGAATATTCAAAAGGGCTCCACCAACAAGAAAATCGAGGCTTGTTTTATCCGTAAGACCTGTCCCGAATGCAAGGGAACAAGGCTCAACCATCAGGCACGGACAGTTAGCCTTGATCAAAAGTCGATTGTCGAACTTTCCACCTTCACTATCGATGACTTGAAAGCCTGGGTTGGCAAGCTGCCAAACCATTTGGAGGACCAGAACAAGGACGTTTTAGCCGCCATCACCCAGGATATTTTAAGGCGAATCGAAAGCATTACACGCATTGGACTGGGTTATCTCACCCTTGACCGAACCATCAAATCCTTGTCCGGCGGCGAAGCGCAACGCCTTCGCATGGCCAACCTCATGGATTCAGGACTTACAGGCGTCTTATATATTCTCGATGAACCAACAAGTGGTCTTCATCCAAAAGACACGATCAAAATCCTTAATGCCTTAAAGAAATTGCGCGATATCGGCAACACCATTCTAGTCATCGAGCATGATATGGATTTTGTAGCCCAATGCGATTACGTGATCGATTTTGGACCACTTTCCGGGATCCAGGGTGGCCAAATCGTCGCCACTGGAAAACCAGAGGAAATATCGACCTTCGAATCCTCTGCAACAGGCAAATACCTGCACAAAAAAACAGAAATTTCCAAGGGTCAAAATAGAGAATCAAAAAAGACCTTATCGATTCACCATGCACGGCAACACAATTTGAAAAATATCAATGTTGAAATCCCATTGAACCGACTTGTCACATTTACAGGCGTCTCGGGGTCTGGTAAATCAACCCTGATTTTCGACGTGCTTGCCGGTTTCGCTTATGGGCAGACTGACCATGTCGATAAAATCACCGGCCTTGATCAAATCGATAGCATCATTCAGGTCAATCAGCAGCGAATTGGGCGTTCATCACGTTCAACCCTTGCCACCTATACAGACATCTTCACCCCGATACGCTCTCTCTTTGCCCATTTAAAAAGTGCCAAATCCCATGGCCTAAAAAGCAGTGACTTTTCCTTTAATGTGCGCGGTGGACGTTGTGAAAAATGCAAGGGACTTGGATCAATCCCCTTGAATATGCATTTTCTTGACGATATCGAAGTTGAATGTCCCCTTTGCCATGGCAAACGATTTAACCACAAGGTTATGGATGTCACCTATGAGGGCTTCACGATCTCGGAAATTCTGGAGAAGACCGTCAAGCAGAACCTAGAAATCTTCAAAGACCACAATGAGATCTACAAACGACTGAATGTTCTGCAGGAAGTTGGTCTTGACTATCTGACTCTTGGTCAATCCACCTCAACCCTATCCGGCGGAGAATGTCAGCGAATCAAATTGTCCAAAGAACTTGGTAAAAGTGGAAAGGGGCATACCCTCTATTTGCTGGACGAGCCAACAAGCGGTCTTCATCCCAGTGATATCAAAAAACTGCTTGTCCTCTTAAAAAAACTGGTTGACCAAGGAAACTCCATCCTCATCATTGAGCATTCCCTAGCGGTCATTTCACAAAGCGATTGGATTATTGATTTGGGACCTGGTGGCGGCTCAGAAGGAGGAAACCTTGTCGCAGAAGGATCTCCATTTGAAATTATGCAAAACCCCCATAGCCATACGGGCCACTTCTTAAGGCTTTCCAATCATGCTTGACGAAAACGTTACTGGTTCGGGTACCCTATAGATAAAGCAAGTACAAACTAGGAGGTTTCAATGAGAAAAATTATTCTAAATTTGGCCATCAGTCTAGATGGTTATATCGCGGACAAAGACGGTGGTTTCGACTGGATTATGGGGGATGGAGATCCCAATCACAACACAGACAAGCAGTTCGACTTTCCGGCATTTGTCGGCGGAGTAGACACCATTGTGATGGGCGCTAACGCCTTCCTCGATTGCGGGATCGTCAATATCGAAAATTATCAGGAGAAGAAATTCATTGTTGCGACTTCCCGAACGATGGAAAGCAATGAATATGTAGAATTTTTCAATGGAGACATCATCAAGAGGATCCAGGAATTGAGGGAAGAAGAAGGATCTGATATCTGGCTCTTTGGCGGTGCCGGACTGACCGATGCCTTTATCAAGGCCGATATCATCGATGAATATATCATCGGGATCATCCCAATCATTCTGGGGAAAGGTCGACCCTTATTTTTAGAAAACAATCCAACCATTCCCCTTCACCTTCAAGAATCAACCGTTACAGATGGGATCGCCATGCTCAGATACACAAAAAGAAAATAATGAAAAAGGCTTGAAAATCCATTTGGATTCTCAAGCCCTTCTTCTTGCTACAAGTCATTAGCGAATGAAATTCGTCATCACTTTTCTTTCCAAGTCAGGTGCAGATTCCTTTTCACCCTCCATGGATTTCAATACCCATGCCATGTTTTTACCCAAAACGCGCATAATTTGCACGCCCTCTTCATCCTGCAAAACCTCACCAGGGGCTGTGCCGTGAATCACATTCCAATAATTGGACTTGACCGTGATCATCTCTGCATAATCTAGAAATTTGTTCAATTGCTCAATGGCAGGAATGCCGCCGGACCGGCGAACCGCCGCCAGGCTTGCCCCCACTTTATGCCGAAAGAGACCATTATTTGCGCCCGACACATAAAATGCACGATCCAAGAATGATTTCATGGTGCCTGCAACACCTGCGTAATGTACGGGTGAACCCAAAATAATGCCATCTGCTTTCTTCATGGATTGAATCCACTCGTTTGTTTTGTCATCACCGAAGACACATTTTTCATCCCGGTTTTTAAAGCACATGCCACAACCCATGCAGCCGCGAATTTTTTGATTACCCACATGAATAATCTCTGTTTCTATGCCCTGGCCCTCCAATTCCGCCATCACCAGCTTCAACGCATGGTAGGTATTGCCTTCTTTTTTCGGACTCCCATTAATACCAACTACCTTCATATTTTCCTCCAAATCATTAAATCAATTGATCATTTATTCATATGATTTTATATCAAACTATTAGTCAGCGCAAGTTTACTTATAAAAACTTCCTTCTTCTCAATCTTTGAGTTCATTTCAAACATAATCTATATTTTTATTATATACTTCCCTCTCTCGTTATCATTTGTCAAAGGAAAGAAGAAAAGGAGACAGTCTCTTCATACGAAAGGACCCGGAGGTGGTAAGCTTCCGGGTCCTTCTATAGGGGGTATTCAATTAAAGGATACTCATTTTTAGGAATCACATCTTTTCTTTAGTTCTTGTCGACTACCGCTTGTATCTCGTCACTGCAGGCAGACTATTCTTCGATTTTTTCAAATATAGTCGACACACCCATTCCACCACCGATACAAAGTGTGGCAAGACCTCGTTTCGCATCTGGCCGTTTCATCATTTCATGTAGCAAGGTGACAACAATACGAGCACCTGAACATCCTATTGGATGGCCTAAAGAAATTGCTCCTCCATTTACATTCACTTTCGACATGTCAAATTCCAACTCCCGAGCGACTGCGATCGATTGAGCGGCGAAGGCTTCGTTTGCTTCCACCAAATCGATATCACCAATTGAAAGGGAAGCCTTCTCCAATGCTGTACGTGTAGCCGGAACAGGACCAATCCCCATAATTGAAGGATCAACACCACCTTGACCCCAGCCTACAATCTTCACAATTGGTTTTAAATTGTATTTTTTCACCGCTTCACCGGAAGCAACAATAATCGCTGCAGCACCATCGTTTATACCTGAAGAGTTTCCAGCCGTTACTCGACCCTCAACAGGTATAAATGCAGGACGAAGCTTCGCGAGACTTTCCTTTGAGGTATTATTTCTAGGATGTTCATCCACTTTGAATTCTATGATTTCTCTCTTTTTCTTAATCGCTACAGGAACGATTTCATCTTCAAATTTCCCAGTCGTTTGGGCCACTGCTGTTCTCTGCTGCGACTGTAAAGCAAACGCATCTAGCTCCTCACGACTCAAATTCCACTGATCACAAATATTCTCTGCCGTTATTCCCATATGGTATTGGTTAAAAGCATCCCAGAGTCCATCATTGACCAGTGTATCGATCATTTTTGCATTGTTCAAACGAGCACCAAAACGAGCGGTAGGCACAACATAAGGAGACGCTGACATATTCTCAGTTCCTCCACACATGATGATATCTGCGTCTTGAGAACGAATCGCTCGAATTGCTTCTATCACCGTTTTCATCCCTGATCCACACACCATGCCCAAGGTATAAGCGGTTGTGGTCTCTGGAATGCCTGATTTTATCGCAATCTGTCGCGCCACATTCTGTCCCTGACCGCCTGTAAGCACACAGCCAAACATAACTTCATCCACCTGTTGGGGTTGGATATTGGCTCTCTTCATTGCTTCCGTTGCGACAATAACTCCTAAATCAACCGCTGAGACATCTTTAAGCGCTCCACCCATCGTTCCTACTGCTGTCCGACAACTACTCACTATATATACGCTATCCATCAATCCATTTCTCCTTTTTATAAGCTCATCTGTTTCAGTTCAGGACTGACACGAAGCGTCGCTTCAGTCGCATCTTGTACATCCCGTACGGAAAATTGAGGATTTACCTCTGTCAACAGTAGGCCTTCCTCCGTTACTTCCATAACACCCATTTCCGTAATAATCGAAGACACGCAATGTACGGCTGTATATGGCAGTCGACACTTTTTGAGAATTTTTGCCCGTCCCCTAGCAGTATGTTCCATGGCAACAATCACTCTTTTCGCACCGACTAATAGGTCCATAGCGCCACCCATCCCAGGCATTTTCTTCCCAGGTATAATCCAATTAGCAAGCGAACCTTCTTCATCCACTTCTAATCCACCTAGAATAGTGGTTGCTACATGCCCGCCACGAATCAAAGCAAAAGAAGTTGCAGAATCAATAAAGCAACCGCCTAAGGAAACCTGAGCAGCAGAGCCACCTGCATCTGTACAGTAAAGAAGATTGGTTTCTTCAGCAGAAGGTTTTGGCCCCGTTCCAATAATCCCGTTTTCAGACTGCAAGATCACGTTCACACCTTCAGGAAGAAAAGAAGGTACGAGAGTCGGAATCCCAATACCAAGATTAACTACATCGCCGTCTCTAAGTTCTTGAGCAACACGCTTGGCAATCACTCTTTTTGCCGTACCCTTATCCATTCTGTTTTCCCCCTCTTACGATATAGTCTACAAATACGCCGGGTGTTATCACATTTTCAGGTTCAATGATTCCTACTTGAACCACATGATCCGCTTCTGCAATAACAAGATCAGCTGCAGTCGCCATCAGAGGATTGAAATTACGCGTTGTCCCTTTGTACCACATGTTCCCATTCGTATCTATTTGATCAGCATTGATAATGGCGATATCTGCGTGTAGTGGTTTCATGAGAAGATAATCCACCCCATCAATCCTTTTCTTTTCATATACGATTTCCGAATTATCCTCTAGAATGGTGCCCACTCCTGTCGGTGTGAGTACCCCGCCCAGACCGGCACCTCCCGCTCGAATCATTTCAGCCATGGACCCCTGAGGTATCAAGGTAACTTTCAACTCGCCTTCACGAACTTGAGCCGCCACTTCTGGATTTAAGCCCACATGTGACGCAATCAAGTGTTTCACTTGTTTGTTGTGAATTAATTTAGCGATTGCATAATGCTCACTTCCATCCGGACCATTTAAAATTGCTGCATCGTTGCAGATAATTGTAAAATTTTCCTTTTCACTTTTTGAAAGCGCATCTATCATCTGATGCGCGCTTCCACATCCAAGAAAACCGCCAAACATGATTGTTGCGCCATGCGGTACAAGCGTCAGCGCTTTTTCAATATCCATAATTTTAACCATCTAGAACCCTCCCT
This sequence comes from Gottschalkiaceae bacterium SANA, assembly GCA_036323355.1. Classification (GTDB taxonomy): domain Bacteria; phylum Bacillota; class Clostridia; order Tissierellales; family GPF-1; genus GPF-1. Next base: position 3,166,155 of record AP028876.1, read on the forward strand.
ATTACATGACTCTTCTTTATTTACTCTCCAACGATTACCTTTTCCCCTAGTACATTCTTGGTGCACCCAATCCCATCATTTCCCGCGCCTGGGCGGGCGTCGCAATTGGTCTGCCTACTTCTTTTGCAATTCGAACCATTCGCTCCACCAGCTGAGCATTACTAGTTGCAAGCTCATGTGGCGCATAAAATACGTTATCTTCCAATCCGACACGAACATGATGACCCATGATGATAGCCATTGTAAGCATTGCCGTTTGACAAGCGCCAATCCCAATCACACTTAAATTTCCATTGGGTGGCATCATTTCCGTTACCAACTTCATCGATTCTACACTTGGAAAAATTCCGGTTCCACCAAACAGAACTTGTGCCCAATACGGATCTTTTACATGGCCACGACGAATCATTTCGTTAAGATATTTGATATTACCAATATCAAAGCACTCCCACTCCGGTTTAATTTCATTTTCATTCAATAATAGCGTAATATCTTCACAATTCTGCATGGACATATAAAGGTCAAAGTTTACAACTCCATCTTCATCACGTCCTGTTAAAGGCGCTTTCCTCGCCTTCACTGGTGCGCGAATCGAAGTGCAAGCGATGTCGACACTTGCCACCTCAGGTTTCGCACCAATAGACGGCGCAAATGGTGCTGAGATTGTTCCTTCTTTTTCATTGATGATCCGTGCACCCAAGCAGGTATTGTTGATAATAAGGTCTGGGCACTTTTCTCGAACCATACGATTCACTTCCAAATATTCCTCGGCTTTTTGTGACATGATCGAAAGATTATCTGGGTTTCTTCGGTGTATATGAACCATTGAAGCACCGGCATTATAGGCTTCATATGCGGCTTGCACTTGCTCTTCCGGGGTTTCAGGCAAGGCTGGATTTGCTTCAGCACCATGAATTCCCCCTGTGATTGCACAAGTAATGATCAAGGGTTGCATTTTCGTCAAGCCGTGCCTCGCCAGTTCATTGGAATATTTGAATGTTTCACGATAATCTCCCAAAAGATACTTCTTTATTTCAGACATAATTTTTCCTCCTTATTTCAAACAAATTATTAATGAATAATTCCAAATTCATGCGCTTTTTTATAGAGTTCATCTCTAAAGTCCGGATGTGCAATTTTGATTAGCCGCTTCACTCGTTCTTTGATTGACACGCCTCTTAACTCAGCAATCCCATATTCAGTAACGATGATATCTACATCATTTCGAGACAATGAAACAGCCGCTCCTGGTGTTAATTGTGGCATTATTTTTGACACGACCTTGAAAGATCCATCTGCTGTTTTAATTGCGGCGGTCGAATGAAGAGCGAGAATACTTCTGCCATTTCGTGACATTTGAGCGCCAATTGCTGTATCAGCTTGTCCACCGGTTCCAGAAAACTGTCTCGACCCCAATGATTCCGATGCACATTGACCGGTGAGATCTACCTGTAGGGTTGTATTGATGGAATACTGATTTTCATTGCGCGAAATCACATATGGGTCATTTACCCAACTGCTATCCATCATGACAATGCTTGGATTTTCATCCATGAATTCATATAATTCCGATGTACCTAAAGCAAAAGCCGCGACAATCTTGCCACGATTGATTTGTTTCTTCTTGCCTGTTATGACCCCAGCTTTAGCTAGTTTCATAATGCCGCTTGTGAGCATTTCCGTATGCACACCCAAGTCTTTTTTTGTACCCAAGGCATCAGCGACCGCATTGGGTATTCCACCAATTCCCAATTGGATACATGCACCATCTGGCACGAGTCCTGCAATAAACGCACCTACCTTTTTATCTTTTTCATTGGGCTGTGTTTCAGGAATATAGGGTGGCAGGTAATCCGCTTCGATTAAATAATCAATGTCATCAACAGAAACTTCCGCATCACCAAAGGTCTTTGGGAAATTGGGGTTAATTTCCATAATTACGAGATCAGCCGCTTCCATCATTCGCTTTTCATATGCAGTGGATAAGGAAAGAGAAACAAAGCCATGTTTATCTGGCAATGTTGAAACACCGACAAAGATATTAGGTTTACGCTGAAAAAGCCAGCGATCAGCTGAAAGGCGAAGGTGATTTGGTACATAAGTAGCCATGCCACTGTTGTTTGCTTTTCTTAATTCTGAAGAATAAAACAGCCCCTCAACCTGAAATGCATTTCGATATTTTTCTTCATAATAATTTGCCGGGTGAGTGGGTAAACAGTTAATAATATTTACATTCTCTACGCGTTCTGCAATTGAATGAAGTTCCTGCATAAATCGACATGCTTCTCCGGCTCCCAAACCAGTTACAACGTCATCTCCACTCTTCACCATGCTAAGCGCCTGTTCAACAGTAATCATTTTTTCTTGAACTTTCATCTTGTCCACCCTCTTTTTTATTTGAAGCACCTATCTCTTATTGATCCTAGACATTGTAAGCGCTTCTCAACTCTTCCAAACAATCTAGAAAAGATGATACGCATTCTTTATTTTCAGTCTATCCTAACGTTTTCCTAGGGAGTAGTGAGCAAATTTTGCATGTGGGTTAACAAAAAAACTGATAGGCAGATTGACAGTGATTGGATGGAATGAGATAATTTACAAAAGGAATCATTGTTTTCTAATTGATTTCAATCAAAAGCCACCCTTATGGATTTTTATTCAAAAGGATGGCTGGAAAAAGAGGACTTCTATGAAATTTAGAGACTTAAAATACATTATCGAAATCGCAAAAATCGGATCTATTTCCGGTGCTGCCAAAAAACTATTTGTTGGTCAAACTTCACTCTCCGCGATCCTAAGAACAGTAGAAAAGGAAATTAATTTCGATCTTTTTACAAGAACGCCTTCCGGCGTAAAACTGACGCCAAAAGGGGAAGAAGCGCTTCAAATCATGGAAGTATTGGAAGATAATTACCAACGAATGTGTGACCTAGCAAATTTACCAAATTTGCAGCCTACCACCTGCAATATTCTTTGTTATCCGGCCCTTTGTCCTGAAATCGGTCCATTCCTCAGCATGAAATTGTCTGAGCACAACAATCATGCACTTCTTCATATGCAAGAAACGCTGTCCAGAAAATCTATTACTTCCATATTAAATGGAAATGCAAATATCGCGGTTTCCGCTGCAACTAATTTGGAAATTGGCATGGAACAGGCCGTTGCTGAGAATAATGGATTGGTATTTGAACCCCTATTTGTAGATCAGTTCTGCCTTTGCGTGAGTGCAAAATCTCACTATGCTAACTACACAGAAATCAACATCAATGAAATCATTGATTTAAACATTACCTCTACTTCCTATTCTCCCCAGTTTACAGGGAGCTTCCCCTCTTACAACTTTAAAAAATTGCATCAACATTCTATTTTCGACAACATCGACTGCATTATGCGAACCATCATACGTTGTGACGTAGCAACAATCGTTCCGGCATTTTCTGTTGAAAATTCTCCCTATATCAAAAACAAGTCGATTCATCGGATAAAACTGACTGGATTCGACACCGCGATCAACAATTTCTTCATTCATCGACCAGCCGATCAACTTTCAAAAAATGAGCTGCAATCGCTAGAATTGATTCGAGATTTTTTTTCAAGCACGTCAAATCCACAATAATTGGACGTCATGTAGCTTCAACTTGTTCTAATCCGAAATTGATACACAAAAAGAAAAGGATTGAATCCAATACTATGTGGATTCAATCCTTTTTCAATACCCTATTTTATATTCGATAAAATTGGAACTTGCGGTGTTTGATTGCGTTATTGATCCTGATTTTTAATCCTCATCAGCCCATAGAAGGTTCCGTGCATGATATCACCGTTAGGAAGTACCTGCATCTCAGCCGCACATGCACTATATTTCATATTATTATCTGGGAACATATAGCGAAATTCTGTTTCTCCAGTCGTCCAATCAATACCAGCCAAAGACCATTTGTCTTCATAAGGGCTGTTGATATAGACCATATTGCTTCCAACACTCATACAAGGCACATTACTTGGAGAACTCACTTCATTGTTAACCCAGGCACTTGCTAAAATTCTTGACTCAGAGTCCCATTCAAATTTCTGAATCCCATAGGGTACTTTCAAGTATTCAGCCCGATTTGCCATCATATGTTCAGTAGAGGTGACATAGCGTTTTTCACCCGTTCTGGTGTCAGTGAAAATATTATTTACCGCCATGCATCCATAGCCATTCACCAAAACAGATTGCTCTGAGAAAGAAAGATCCAGTTCAGGATCGCCAAAATCAACCGGAACTTGAGCCGCAATTCTTCGGCTCTTTGTTCCTTGAATTTGTTCCCAATCTTCCGGAATTTCATCACGCCACATCAAAACCATGTTGTTCACATCACATCCATCGGTGAATACAACAAATTGATCATCATTTCCAAAGCCCATTAAAGAAGGCGTTGATCCACTTCCTGTTGGCAATCCGTCTTGATCAAGAGAGTATTCGTAACTCGCTTCCCAAGCACCCTTTTCCTCAGACTGCGTCAGTTCTGATCCAGTCCACTGTACGCGACACATTTTCGTATCTGTCACAATATAAATTCCACCATCCTCGCAAACTGCTAGCGAGTTGCGAATGACACCGGCATCTTCAATATCAATATAATGCTCTTCTTTTAAATCTCGTGATACCACGGCAACTTCACCAGTGGTAGTCATGATCGCGATATAACCGTCCCATGTCATGGAGACGCCCATAATGGTACCTTTCGGATCAATCTTCTCCTCATCCAGCAAATATTGTCCCTTCACTGAAATCGGTGAGTTTCTGTCACCCTGAACAGAATCGGTATAAATAATGATTTTTCGATCATGAGCCACATAAAAATTACCGTCTCGATCAAGCATGGAATACACACCGGAATACACCGTTTCCGACCAATCCACTTTTGGTATCATTTTATTTGCCTGTTTTTCAAGCGCTTCGTCTTTGAGAAAACTATACATCGTATGCAATCCAAAGAGCTTTAGATCATTGATGGGTGCTACCTTACTGGTATTTTTGTCAATATATTCTTCTGGCAACTCATCAAGATACAAGGTATCAATGGGTACAATTTCATCTTCTGTCACATCCACCTTCATCACACGTTCGGTCTGGCTGATCCAAATCACTTGTTTCCCATCCGGGTATGGCGATGAATATTGCATAGAAATTAAGAATGGCACCGAACTTATATGATCATAATCATCTTTAGAGAGTGTTTGGCTAGGACCTGTGGGGCCTGCCGTCATAAATGCACCCGTTGAATATGCATTTGCATGCGTTTTGGACATTTCACTTTGTGCCAAATAAGGATGTTCCGGCAGCGATGTGTCCACAACACCTCGATACTCCAAGATACTCTCTCCCGAATTTTGACCCTTCAAGGTTGCCACTAAAAGAATAACGATCGCAAATAGAATTCCTATTATGGCAAACTTTCTAGATCGAGACTTTTTTTCATTATTTTGCTTCATCTACTCTTTACTCCCTTCCAAATTATCCAATTTTAAGCGTAAAAAAACAGCCCATCTAAAACCTCAGGGAAATTTCACCTCGATGGGCTGCCATTTGATACAGCAGAATTATTGTATATACGCTACGCTCTTGTAAAAGTTGGTAATGCAAAATCCTCACGAATCCAAAGTGGTTCGAATTTCAAATCCATCCCAATTTTAATGTCTTCAGGCTTTGTGTTAATGATATTTGTACACATTCTAACGCCGATATCAAGATCAACCAAGGCAACGGTTAACCCTTCTTCTCCACCAAATGGTGACTGACCCGGTTCAAATGTTACAAAGGTATAAAGGCTTGCTTTTCCAGAAACAACTTCCCACTCAAGTTCATCACTTAAGCATTCTGGACAGAAAAATTTGGGGTGAAAAATATACTTCCCACAATGCTTACATTTCTGAATAGCAAGTTCTCCATTTTTAATGCTTTCCCAAAAGGGGACTGCACATCTCTGCATCGCAGGCAAAGGTCTATTAACATTCATTGTCATAATGAAATTTCCTCCTTATTGAAAGTATGCTTATCGTTTTGAATTAGACTACTCTGGCCGATCAGTTCCAAAAATCGTAACATTTGAATCTCCACCAGTACCACCACTGGTATTATAAAGACCCTTTTTGCAATTCGGGATTTGCCGTTCGCCAGCTTTCCCCATCAGTTGTCGGATCGTTTCAACCAAAGTGGCATAACCGCCACCGGCTCCTGTATGCCCTTCAGACAACATGCCCCCGTTCGTTGTAACAGGAAACTTACCGCCCGGTGCCCCATGACCTTCTGCAAAGAAAGCCGGACCATCGCCGGTTTCAAGGAAACATACTTCTTCAAATCCATAAACTTGAGCAGATGTCGTAAAGTCGTAAATCGAAGCAAAATCCAAATCATCAATTACAAGACCTGCCTCATTGAATGCCTTTGTCGAAGCTTCTCGGTTGTTTTGTCTAAAACAGTCATCCGATGAAGCAATTAGACAATGGTCGACTACCGAACCACTTCCCCAAACGTAAACTGGCTTATCAACAAGTTTTTCTGCCAGATCTACAGAAGTAACAATAAATGCATTAGAACCATCCAGAAAATTCGCGATCTCAAGCTTATTCATACCTGAAGGTAATTTCCCTGAATTTAAAACGTCTTCTACCGTAATTGGATCACGATAAGCAGCCATCGGATTCATTTCTGCCCACTTCCGGTCCGAAACCGCAACAGATGCAAGTTGTTCATCTGTTACCTTTCCATTGCTCTCATATACATAGCGATTCAGTCCCATTGTTGTAATCGCATGCATGCTCATACCAAAGGGTTGCTCCCATTCTGGGGAGAA